>SDOA01000005.1 GCA_004524595.1 Candidatus Thorarchaeota archaeon
GGGATGAGTTCAACCCAGAGGAATCCCTCAGTAATAAGAGACCTGCTCACTGTAATTTCTAGATAGATATTGTCTGAGATTGCACCGAACTGAAATGACCAATCTGGACTAGCACCTTGCAGAGCATCACTGAGATCGCCCCAACCTGTATAATGAGTGTTCATCATGAATGGAGCATAAGAATAGGCATTTGTTAATGCTGAAACGTCTCCGGTCTTGATGGAAACATTATACCAAGTACCAGGAGTTGTGTTTAGAAAGACTGAGTAAATCTCAGACGAATCTCCAGGAAAGCCTAGAGTGAAATTATAATGCGCAGCTGAGGTCTTTGCATCAAGAGTAGTCGTACCATTGAAGTTGTAGTGTGTTACATCCTCCCATTCAATAGTTAGGTTAACTGCGTAATTCTCATAATAATCTCCAACTCCGACTGTGTTATTATAGGGATATGTGGAAACCAGAATAATTGCATAATCTTCACTCCAAATCCTTGTATCAAGAGTGGCCTCATATCTATTATTATGAGTAGAATGTTCTATCTGGCTAGAACCGTCAAACCATGTACCTATTGTAGGTGAAACTGAGGGTTTGGATGTATAGAATTGGTCATAGATCTGCACATTCATTGGAACAGAAACGTTGTAAAGATTGTTCAATGAAATTGTCAGGTTGTATTGTCTACATGGATCAGTTGGAACAATAAATCCAGCCACATTCACTACATCAGCTGATAAGTCAGTTGTTATAGGAGCTATGGTAAATTCAATCCATTCAGAAGTATATGCGGCAACAGTGACGTCGAAGATATATTCTCCAGCTGGCAGATAATACATTGATGCAGCTAGAAGAGTACTGCCATCAACTATGTTCTGTGATACACGGTAGCCATTGTCATAGGTTGCCCATGCATTTATTGTAAAGTCTGAAGTTGAAGTTGAATTGATTTTTATAACCGAATCTTGTTCAAGAACAAGGCTATAGATTCTCTCACTAGAGTGTGAAAATAGATTGTCGATTTTGAATTCTTGATTTATTGGTAAATCTGTGGCAATATCACTTTCATGATATAGTGAGTATCCTGTATTATCACCACCCATAACGGTAATGTAGTGAACACCTCCACGGACATAATAGATATCTGTGTCTGGAAATGTAACTCCTGTTACGTAACGATTTCCATTATAGGAGCCATGAATAAAGGCATCATTTGTCATGGATATACTTACTACCTGAGTTAATCCTAAGAATGATTCTGGGTAGTTGAAACTATATGTCAATGCTGAAACATCGTTGCCAGGGTTGATTTTGTATGTTCTAACTGTCGGTTTTAGTTCATCGTGCACGAAACTTCCAGAGTCGAGTAAAACATATTCCCCTGTCGGTAAAGTGTCTGTAATAACTTGTCCAGGCGCAATCGGTGTTGGTGCAACAGCTTCTGGTTTCAAATCAAACATTGCAAAGTGCCCGTTGTCAGGTTCAGCTTCAATAGCTACGAAATATGTACCAGGTACGGAAGGTCTGAATGGAAGAACTGCAACATCGCCGTCTGCATTAATAGTTAAACCAATAAATCGACCTGCAGGGTCTATGACATAAACTCCCCAGTCTATCTCATCTTGATGACTGGCGATTGTGAGATGTACAAATTCTTGTCCACTTATTGCGAGCGTACCAAAGTAGGCATAGTCAGTATCCATCATTACCGGCGTGTTTTGACCAAACGAGAGTGAGAATGATCTTCTCTCTATTGTCGTGTTGATTACTGCTCCTGAACCGTCACTTCCAATGAAGTCATAGAATGCTGGGAGTAGTGGGTTGTTTCCAAAGATACCAGTCGTCATTAAATTAAGGCTTTGCCAGCTAAAAGGAATTGTCGTGTCTTCAAATCCTGTTCCAGTAGTGGAAGCCCATCCTTGTGACTCATAATTATACGCGGTAAGATCAGTGTCTTCATTGAAATGCATCCACGACCTTGAATAATAAAAGGGATCTTCAGCAGAATCATACACATAGGTATGGTTGTTCTCTCCTGGAGCAAATGCATAGTTGAAGGTTTCTTCAACCATATTAACCTGTAGCGCAGCTACTGGCGCGGCAAGCGATCCAAGTAGAAATGCGCAGATGATAAATGTTGATAGTAGTGTTTTTCTTTTGATATGCATTTTCGCACATCCTCCTTACACTTTTGAAACCGTGAAACGTTATGAATTCTTCCTGTATTTCTACAGAGATACTCGTACTATTCAAATACCACAGTGCTACCATATACAATCACCTTTTATTCCAGTAATAATGATTGTAGTCATAATCTTAGAAGACCGTGTAGGGGATATTCAACTGGAATGAAGATTAGGTCAGATTCAAAGAGTATTGCTCTCTTAGCGATTTTTACATCACTCGTAATATCACTTGAGATATTCCCAATCGTAGGAATAACTGATTTCTATGCACCTGTACCGAATTTTACTATCGATTGGACGGGCATACCAATCATCATTATTTTTCTAGGTCTAGGAATTATATACTCTTTTTTTGCGATTGGTGTAATGTGTATAACGATTGGATATCGAAATTTTCAGGGAGCTATATTCAAAGGACTAGCCGAGTTATTCACCCTTATCGGTCTTATTGTAGCAAAATTTGTTACTAGAAATAGAGACCTAGATTGGAAATCGTCGACAATCATTTACTTATTGTTCACAGCATCTTTTAGAGGCATGGGTATGTTACTCGGAAATACTCTCTTGTTTCAAGTATTCTTTACAAGCTCACCCGATGCAGCCTTTGCACTATCTACTATTTATGTTCCCTGGAATATTGTCCAAGCAATTATTAATGTAATCGGAGGTATTTTTCTCTACAAGATGATACCTGAATCTCTGAAAATCCAAGCTGGGTTAGGGAGATATGGTGAAACAGAAACACAGAAGTTTGAGAATCTATCATCAGATGATATAGAAGACGCAGATGATGAATCTAGATGAATCGAATTCAAGTTATTTCAGTGGATGGACTGCCATTAATTCATGATGGTGATGATATATCAGATTTGATACTTAAGACATTAAAGAAGAACAATCAAAAACTTCAGGAGTGCGATGTTCTTGTTCTTTCTCATAAAATTGTATCCAAATCAGAGGGCAAAATCTACAGAATCTCTAAAATTACTCCTTCACTAAAAGCAAAAAAGATCGCTCAAAAAACTGGTCAATCAGAGATGAAGATAGAAGTTGCTCTTCAAGAGTCCATAGAAGTACTCCGTGAAGAACCAGTTCTCATTACAAAGACGAAAATCGGTCTCATAACAGATTATTCAGGAATTGACCAGAGCAATGCACCTGAAGGAACAATTGTTGCGTTGCCAGAAAATCCTGATGCATCTGCAGAAACTATACACATCAATATTTCAAAGGCTGTTGGATTCAGTGTACCTGTGATAATCTCTGATACTCAGGGGAGACCATGGAGAAGAGGGGCAGTTAATCTAGCCATCGGCCTAGCAGGGATGTCGCCATTCACGAGGAATAAGGGAAATTTGGATCTTTATAACAAAGAGCTTCATTCATCATTGGTCTGTATAGCTGATGAGATTGCAGCTGCAGCAGAGCTAGTCATGGGTCAAGCTGACGAGAAGACACCTGCAGCTATTGTAAGAGGAATACAAATCAAATCTGATAATGGTACAGCAAGGACCATAATACGTGACCAATCTGAGAATCTTTTTCTATGAATCATAATATTATAGAGAAATCTCAAAGAACTCAGCTAGACGTTTTAAAAGCATCTTGACATTAGATTCACGTATAATGCCATGACCCTCGTTATCAAACACGAGTTTCTCATAATGGATGTTATACGCATTCAGCTGTTTTTCAATCGCTGCAACATTAGTTTTCGTAACGTTGGGGTCTCTAAGACCTTGCACAATGAGTAGTTTTCCTTTGATATTACTCACGTAATTGATTGGAGACCTCTCATGGTAGATTTGAGGTACTTCTTTCGGAGAACCTCCAAGCATCTCTTCGGAGTATGGGCGCAAATCCGGTCGAGTCGTTTCATAGTCAATGATTAAATCAGTCATTCCACAGATTGGAGCTGCAGCTGCAACTTCCTGTCGATTGAAATGAGTTATTGCGTTCCAGCTCATATAACCTCCATAACTTGTTCCAAAGATGCCAACTCGATTTGGGTTTGCGTAGCCATTCTCAAACAACGAGAGTATGCCAGTTCGAACATCTTCTAGGTCTTTACCACCCCAGCCATCGTTCTTGATGAGTTCTCGGAAGTAAACACCATACCCAGTAGAACCTCTATAATTGGGATCTAAAACAGTGTACCCAAGTGAACAAAAGTATTGGATGTCAACATCAAGTGCATCTTCTGAATGAGCTGTTGGTCCACCATGAATTTTGATAATAGTACGGCTGTTAGAGAATTTTGGTCGATAGAGCCACCCATGGACCATTGTATTATCTACGGATATCCATCTATGTTCCTCTGCAGAAGTCAAGTCGGATGATTGAATACCACTAGCACTAAGCATATCTGTTAAGAACTCGAATTCATTCATTTTGGGAGAGAACGGATTGAATTTTATCAGATTTTTCGGACTTATTGAACTGTAATAGACACCTAACCATTGATCAAGAGATAAAGGTGATATTGGCCAGAGATTTCCACTCATGGTTGTACTATCAATGATAGTTTCATGTTCTAAGTCATAAATGAATGGTTTTCTCTTTCCCTCCCTTTCACGAATCATCAAGATATGCTGACTCCGTTTTGGTACAGATATTGCATCGTAGGGTTCATCATCTGAGGGCATTGCTAACCATTCAGTTTTTTCTGAATTTGGATCAAATATACCAATGGCAACAGAGTCATGTCGTTCTCCATCAATAGTGTCAGTAGAAAATGCTATTCTTCCATCATATGTCCATTCAGCTGTAACCTTGGCTGTTGGTCCAAAATTAAGGATTTCTCGATCCTGATCACCTTGAGGTGTGACTGTCCACCATTGAACCCCCGAAGGATCTTCATCTGATCGATTGTACAAGATGTATTTACCTTTTGGATGAATCGAGAGCGTTGTATAACTCGGTTTGTCTGGCCGAGCTACTGCTATACGTTTCTCACTCTCAATATCTTGAACAACAATGCGGAATGTTTCAGTTTCTTTCCGGATATCATAATCATAATTCACAGCATATGCGATAAAATCACTGTTTGGGCTAAAATAACCACCTCGCATAAAATAGTGAGGATCCTTTGGTGTTAATGGAGTCATATCAAATGGAGAATCAATGAAAATTCTGTAGAGTGTAACCCGCTCATTTCTACCTGTATCTTCCCCTACAATAATTGACTTTGAATCTGGAGCCCAATCAGTCATGTATGTATATTCAGGTGTTCTTGTAAGCGGAATCATATCTCCAGATGATTCCAAGTCACAGAGAAATACATCATAATTTTCATGGAGCCGGTTTATGGTCAGAGCTGCATATTTTTTGTTAGGTGAAATTTTCACACTATCTATTTCAGGAATTACAAGAAGTCTGTCTAAATCCAACGGTCTCATTACATGCATGAGTTTTTCTTAGTCAAACTATATTTTACATCTTTTGACTATGCATTTTTTTAAGCATTTTATCTAACAAAACGCGTTTGAATAGAATCAATTGGCGATGACACTTTAAGAGTAGATTGAACTTCATCTTCATCAATGGACCAGGGTGTCATTAAGTGAACAATGGCATGAGGTTTCGATTTCTTGTCAACATGTACATAACCACGTGATACAAGAGCCTTCACTAGTTTGCGAACCTGTGCCTTAGACATACTTGATTCTTCAGCAAGTTCTTCATATGAAGACCGTCGGCTTTTCTGAATGAGCTTTAGTAGAGTAAATTCGGGAATTGAGTTAACTGCAGTCCGCAGTGCTTCGTTTTCGCGTCGAATCGTATTTGCTTCACCTGATAAGGCTCTTGCAAGAGATTTTCGTAAATCATTGATCTCTTCCTGAAGGGATTCTCGCTCTGCTTCATATCTCGTTACAATTCCATGCGAGGAATGTACAAGTTCGGAACTGAGGTCATTCCCCAAACCATCCATTGCTTCACGCGACGCCATTCTAGACTCACGTATGATTCCAATTAGATCTTGCGAATCTATCCAATCTCCTTCAGTCAGTGATTCAATCTGATTGAAATAAGAATCGAGTCTTCTGACCCAAGAGTCGCGTATCTCCTGAAATACACCTGCAATCCTGAGAGTAGTTCTTGCAGCAGTATCATCTGGATTTGTCATCTCTTGCACATAATATTAGCAACACCTTTACAAAATTAGGGCTAGTGTCACGTGGATATCATGTCTAATCTACTCACCAATCCAAAACACTCGAGGATGAACTCTCTCTATTGCTGGATTCCATTTCTCGTTCTTCAAAGAAATGTCAGCCATCAATGGAACAGATTCGTCAATCATGAACTTTTCAATGTCTTGACAATAAAAGAGTGGGCTAATATCGACTGTCTTCATCTTATTTTCAGAGATATCAATCCAAAGAAGAGCGTGACAATTTTTCAAAGGTAGAAGGTCTATACTTAACAGACCCATGTGCCTTAACCATAAACCCTCAAGACTCTTACAGCGGCTCAGGGGCGATAAATCTAAGCTATCAAGTTGATTATTTTCTAGAAATAGCTCTTGTAATTTTGTGCAATGACTTAGAGGATCTAAGTCGATTCGTAATAATTCATTACTATCAAGTCTGAGGAATCGTAGAAGATTATTGTGGCTTATAGATGAGAGATCAATCTCATGCAGCTGATTTGATTGAAGGCTAATTTCTTCAAGTTTGATACATCTTGTAAGAGGGCTCAGGTCAACTCGATTTAATTTGTTGATTTCTAGAGAAAGAGTAACGAGGTTTGTGCATGTAGAAAGCGGTTCGAGATTTATAGTTGATAGCAGATTCGACCCAATACTTACCCTTTCAAGGCTCAGACAATCTCTTAGGGGTTCTAAATCAATACATCGAATCCAATTGCCAGTAAGGTCGATTTCTCTTAGATTTATACAGTCCTTCAAAGGTGACAAGTCAACCTCAACGATATTTCTTCCACTCATGTCAAGTTTAGTCACAGATTCATCTGCATCTACGTATAGATCTATACCATTCTGAATTTTGTAATTGATGTGAATCTCAACCATCTCTATTGCCGCCTATCATACTGATACTATAGGTATTAGTAAATCTGTTGTTGACGGATTGTCATCTAGAATTTCAGTATTGCTCTGACAAAGCAGTTTGTCCCATTTAATCATGGAGCCATTCGATTTCATTCAATAGTTCATTCAGAGGTTCAGGAAAGTAATGTTGATGTTTTAGTTTGTGATTTGCATGAAGAGTAACAGTATCATCAAAGACAAAAGACTCCAGATATTGGCAATGGAATAGGATAGAAATATCTAAGTTTAACAGGGTATTTTCATTCAAATGGAGATAACGCAAATCTTGACAACGACCTAATGGTGTTAAATCAACCTCTTCAAGATTATTACCAGAGAGGACTAGATATTGAAGCTTCGTATGATTCTCAAGAGGACTGAGATCAATTTCTTGGAGGTTATTATCTGAAACATAGAGCCAACGGAGATTCCTACAATTCTCCAGAGGTGATAGGTCTATCTCCTCTATTTTATTATCTGAAAGCTCTAAGGCTTCAAAATACCTGCATTTACTTATTGGTTCTAATTTAACTTCTATAATCTCATTCGAAGTAAGGCTGAGAATTTTTAGACGTGAACAATTGGAAAGAGGAGTCAGATCTATCTCGGAAATGATATTTGTGTTAAGGATTAATTTTTCAAGATGGAAACACTGTCCTATGGGTTCTAAGCTTATGGATTTGATTGCTAAGTCAGAAAGGTCTATCTCAGCGTGATGATCATCTTTTTCGACTTGGTATCGTTCTCCGTCTTTATCGATATATCGTATGGTGAACCTACCCACCACTCACATCTCCATACTATTTATTGAGGGTACCTTCATCTCTTTTGCAGTCATTCTTAAAGATTTATTCAAATTCGTGACGTTAGTGTATTGTAAAGAATTCGTTAATTAATCTTCTAATAAATAATCCATATCGGTGATGGCTATCTACGATCTAAATGTCCCCATGGAAGCGGATCAGGTATTGTCTGTACAAATCTTGAAATCAGTTCTCGGACTCCATCAGGATTCTCGACTTCTTCAAAAACAATAGCTGGGCTATTATCAGCTTTTCCTGAACAAATTTCAACATCACCCATTCCAACCTTAGTTTCCACTGGATTGGCAGTTGTTCGAACCTCCGATATCTCATCATAAAATACTCTAACAGTCTTTCTTCTTAGAATACCTCTTCGTACTCTCACATTCCAAGTAGTTATGATGTATAATTTGAATTGCCGGCGTATCTCGGTCCAAGTAAAAAGAAGTATTCCTAGAATAATTGTTGCTGCGCCAATATTCCATGCTAACGAGTTTCGAGCAATTGAACCATATGCAGTTGCAGCCATGAATCCTACACCTGTAATGACCATTACAACACCAAAAACATAGAAGAAAATAAGAGAAGCACGTTTTTGATGAAAAATTAATACCAAGCGTTCTCTTCGTTCAGGTGGAATAGGAAGCGTAATGCTTTTCTCAGTCATTGCAAGCACGATAGATATAGTAGTGAGGGGAACTTATCAACGTGTCTAATACAAAGAGAACGCCCAGCAATCACAACTAAGCGTTATTCTTGCATTATCACTTATTCTGGATAAATCTCCCAAAGTGTATCACAAGCATGAACAACATGACCAACAAGAGTTCTCATCTCTTCTGTTGTGAGATCAGTATCGTTAGTTTCAGCTATGACTATTATATCATCTTCTTCATCAATTGCATACTTGACACCATTTGCCTTCCATGATTCTTTAAGCATATCATATGCTAATTTCATTCTCTTTGTTTCTTCAACTTCATAGAAATTCGTGAATGGTGCAATGATATATGCCCATGATTCATCTTTGTTAGCTGTTATCTTAATCTTAAGGTCATCAAAATGATCGGTCTTCCAATGCATCGTAATGATTTTGTAAGGCAGATTATTTTGACTCTGTATTTCTTCCTTTTCATATTTGATATCAGCCTCATCAAGTAATGAGGAAATGTGATCTATAATCCCCAATAATAACACCTTGAAAACCAGTGATTTTTTATGACATATTAAGGTGTCTGGGGCACTTATTAATGTTCAGAACAGTATTTGCCATTTCTGAGAGGACTGCATTGTTCGAAAAGAAGCACTTATCATGTGATTTCTAATTCAATAATCATAATCTGGAGGCTAGGGTATGAACACTCGATGTTCTAGAACTCTGTTGTGTATAATTTTAATCTCTCTCCTTCCAATATTGACAATCGATAACGTATCAGCAACTAGCAATTATCAGCCTGCAGATTCTGTTGATGACTACCAAGAAATTCAACTACTACCTGATACAATTCTTAGCGAGCTTTATGCACTAGAAGAAAATGATAATCATGGTGTTTTTCAAACAGGGTCACTTTCACCAGGTGTGGAATTAACTTGGACACATCAAGAGGGAGTCCAGCTTGATTTTAGATATCCACAAGATAGAACCATGAATCTTCCAGATTGTGAAGAATATGCTCTTGTGAGTGAATCGTTTAGTTGGAATCTGAATGTGATCCCGACAAAAATTGATGTTTTTGCACGATATGAGGTTCATCTAGAGGGAGACTTTGACGCCGTTACATATCCAGCTCTCTTCAAAGTCTATTTCTGGATAATAGATTCATCAAATCAATGGACATCTTTGTATAATTCAATCACAGGAACTCCTGGAACAACAAATATTCATGTCATTCCATCTTTTCAAAAAATCTACAGAGGATGGAATGGTCTAATTGAGGATAATAAGGGAGCGCAAAAAGACCCAACAGATGTTTTAAAATTCGCAGTTGGAATTTCACCCACTTATGAATTCTATGAAAATGAAAATAATTACTGGAACTGGATGAATGGAGCGGTTAAAGTCACGGTGACATCAATAGCTATAGATTGTGTCGTAAATATCAATCCTGAAGAAAAAGAAATGCTAACTCCAACCTATATTGGAGTTAGTGGAACATTATATGACGACATCAGTTCAGATATTACTTTTCTTCGTGATGGATCAGTCTATCTGGTCGGTACATCTTTTTCGGAAGAGAGTAGTCTATTATTGATCAAATGGAGTTCCAAAGGTAATACTCTTTGGACACGAACTATCAATGGAGATGGTTCATGGAGAGGATTCGGTGTTGCCACAAATGAAGCACATGTTGTTGCTACTGGAGCATTCGATAAAGGTAATGAATCTGATACAATATTAGCCAAGTGGAATCATAGAGGTGTACTGTTATGGAGTAAGACTATAAACCTCGGTGAGATGGATTATGGTTACAATGTGGATATCGGAATTGACGGAGCGATATATGTGATTGGAAGCGTACAAGGAAATGTTGCACCAATAGCGTACCTTGCAAAATTCAGTTCAGATGGCATACTTCTATGGAATCAAACCTGCGGAAACCCGTATTCTGATAGAGCATTGGATATTGGTGTTGATTATGATGGGTATATCTATACTGCTACGTTTCTAAACATGAGTAAATGGAATTCAGAGGGAATTCTATTGTGGAGTAATGGAGAGGTATTTGGTACTGTGAAGGTTACACGAGATGGAGAATTATATAGTACAAGAATCTTCTATCCCAGAAATTTAATGCAACAATGGCGTAATGACGGCTCCAAAGGATGGAACATAAGTCTGAGCTATAATCATACATATTTTGGTGAAACTTTACTGCAACCAAGACTTCTAGACGTTACGCCCGTAGGTTGGTCATATGTGCTATCTTTTCCGACACAGGGATTATCTGATACATTCATGTCAATTTATGATACAGAAGGCTTTCAAATATGGAACCAGACGATTGACCCACAGTATTTGTGTGATCCATATTATTTCCTGAGCGGAAATCCTTTCAGTGTACATGAAACGGGATTTGTCTGTTTTGCACCTTCAATAATGACTTCTGATGGTGACCTTGATTTTTGTATTCAGCTATATCTATCAGAAAGACAAGATCCGATAATCAGTAGTCCACTTACAATTCTAATGATTGGTGTAGCTGCAGTGATTGTTATTGCTATACCTCTCGATTTTATAAGACGTAGGAGAAGATACAAAGAACAGGAGGAGTTTGAATTTTAGCGGCTCAGGTTTATTTGCTTTCATGAGTATAGCTACTCAAGAAGCCAGAAGCACATACTAATAAAGTGCTAATGAGTGGTCGATGGAAAAATGCAGGATTTCATAGCAATTGCAGCACTGTTACGAGAAATTTCTTTTGGTATTTTACTGGCAGGTCTATTCTATACTTTTGGAATGTTTTTCCTTGGTAGGCTATTCTCAGCAATCGCTGACCATGGCCATGATATAGACCATGATGTTGAACATGACATTGACCATTCTGTAGAACATGGCGATGTGGAACATGATATAGACCATGATATAGAACACGATATAGAACATGACTACGATCATGACTTGGACCACGATTTGGATCACGATGTAGAACATGATGTAGAACATGATGTGGAGCACGATTATGATCATGATATGGAACAGGACTTAGACCATCAAGTCGAACTAGACTACGACATAGACCATGATATTGAACATGACGTTGACCATGATGTTGAGCATGAAGGCGAACATGATACTGAACACGATACAGAACACGATGTAGAAATCGGTCATGAAGCCGAAACTGATCACTCAGGTTTCTTTGAATTGGAACGTGGTGCTCCATTAGGAGTTACGATAGGCACTAGTTTGGTGCTCTTTGGATTCTTAGGTTCTGTTTTCTATTATGACGGAATTATGATACCTTTTCCAGGGAAAGTGCTCATTCAAGTGGGCGGTACGGCATTCCTTGTTTGGGCAATGCGAACAATTCTCGGAAAGGTCTTTGTTGAATCAGGATTCAACATTCAACCGAAACATCTGGTGGGTTTGGAGGTCGAAGCGGCATCTACTATTCGAGATGATTTCGGAGAGATAAGAGTTGATACAGAAATGGGGTTGAGACGTTTTCATGCTAGACCATTCCAAAAAGGGGTCATATTTCAAAAAGGAACCAAACTATATGTAGTATCAGCTGACGCAAAGTATACCTATGTAGACCCAAGAAAAGAAGCTGTAAAATGGGTTCAGAAACAGAGCATGGACTCTGAAAAAACAGATCGATAAATAAACACTCTGCGCATATTTATATCTCCTCAGGACAAAGACTACACAAGTGTATCTTAACGCAGATTTCTGACTGCTCAAAGAGAAATGCTATGGAAGGAAGGAATCAGAGATCCGGGAGGAATAATATCTACTGATTCTGACCGAAAGGGTGTGGAGTTAAACAACCACAGTACAATTCTCAAGTAGTAGGAAGAAGAAGCTAGAAGATGCAATAAACGGATAAAAGTGTGAGTAGGAATACAAATGCAAGCGGATTTAGTGAATTGGTTCGCTCAAAACCCAGCGCTTTCGGTAGCAATGGTAATTATTCTATTCGTATTATTATTAGCTTTTTACATAAAGAAATACGTAAAGATCTTTGACCCAAACATCTTCTACGTTCACTTACGTAAAGGTAAGGCCAAGAAGCAAGGAGAGGGCGGCATGGTCATAAGAATCCCATTTTTGGACAGGATTCTTGCAGTGGATAGAACCGTTCAGCAGTTGAACATTTCAGCTGAGTCAGTATTATCAAAAGAGAAACAAAAGATTCGTCTGAATGCGGTACTACAGTGGCAAGCGGAAAACGCTATTGCTACAATTAACAATGTCACATGGAAAGAAATCCCTGTGAGACTTACAGCTATTATTGAGTCAGTCATTCGTACAGCGTGTGCACAACTCTCAGTAGAAGAAATCCTTGAGGAGCGGCAACTTATCATTGAGGCTGTAAAGAAAGAATTGATAGATATCGTTTCAGAATGGGGTTTGAAGGTAGTTACTGTCGAGCTTGTTGATGTGTCAGTAGTCAATGATTCATTCCTAAGAGACATGTCAAAACCCAGAGAAGCTGAGATGCATCGTCTTGCTCAGATAGCACTTATTGAAGCGGATCAGTCAACCAGTACAAGGGATATCGAGAAGAGCAAAGTTCTTCGTGAGAAAGAAATTGAACGGGATAAGCTAATCGGTGTTCAAGAGCAACAACAGCTTAGAGACATTCAGGAAGCTGAAAAGCAGCGTGAGCAGAGTGTTTTAGAGATTGCCCTTCAAAAAGACCTCATGCAGAAGAAATATGAGAAACAACAGGCTGAGGTTGAGGCTGCGAAAGACCTTGAAGTTGCTAAATTATCAGCTGAAGCCGAGAAACAACGTAAGATCAAGGAAGAGGTTGAGGTACAGGCTCAACGTATTCTTCAGGAGGCACAGGCGGATGCTGAGAGCATCAGAGTGACAGCAACAGCTGAGTCGGAAAAAATTCTGAAGGTTACAGCGGCTCAAGCTGAGGGTATCAAAAAGACTCTTGCAGCTGCCAAAGACTATACTCCCCAAGCATTTGCTAGAGATTTCTTACAGATACTACCTGAAATCTACAAACAGATTGACATTGGTGACATCACACTCTTCGGAGGTGGTGCTGCTGGAGGAGATGGTACGGAAGAAGGCAGTGGTGGAGCTGGAGCATTCCAGGTCTTCGGAAATGTGCTACTACCTATGATATTAATGTCGAAGATGATGGGATTTGACTTCAAGAGACTCATGAAGGACGCTCTTGGTGAGATGTCAACAGAAGATGAAAAGAAGATAAAATAAAGAAGTAATAAGGGACAGATCGTACCCAAGTCTGTTTCAACGACAGACTAGGTACCTCTTCCCTTCATTCTGATTTTTATTAAAAGATTATTTGACTCGTCTAATGTACCAGATGAGCTTGTCGCCTTCTTCAACCATTTCAATGATCTCATTGCCACTTCTTTCTGCCCAAGCAGGAAAGTCCTTTTTTGTGCCAATGTCTGTGGCAATCACTTTGAGTATCTGTCCAATTTCAATTTGCTGGACTTCCTTCTTTGTCTTTAAGATAGGCATAGGACATCTGAGCCCTGATGCGTCAAATTCAGCTGCAATTTCATGGTCTGCCATTGTTATATCGCCTTTCTTTGTCGTTTTATGGACAGTTTTTATGCCTTTCTCTAGTACGAAAAGATACTATCATTACTGAACTTTATTATGTTCGAAATCGAACATTGAAATCATCGTATAGTTACACAGCTTAACCGTCGCCAAGTCAAAATGTTCCTTTTCCGACATATTTATCTATTGTTATATTAGCTCTTGGAATAATAGGTGTATTAAAATGGCACTCTTTCAATTCATACTGTTCGTTGTTCTAGCACTGAACATCAGTGCGATGTTCTCTGGCTTCATGCTGGCTAGGAGAATGGGCTTTTACTTAATGAATCAGGTCATGGCACTAATGTTCGCTATGATGGTAGGCATTGGTGCTCTGGTTGTAGGACTCTTCATGTTCCCAGCTGTACCAGCAATGTTTGATCTGCTTCATATCATAATAGTGATAGACTTTATCCTAATCTTATTGGCAACCCTAATGCAGTTCGGTCAGATTCTACCCATTCTGCTCAAGACAATGCAAGGCGGTCCTTTTCACAGCTCGCACATGACCAATCTCTTGGTTACGCTGTTCACTCTTCTTGGACTTGTAATATACTACACAGAATTAGCTATCATATAGGAGATGAAATAACAAATGCCTAGTTTATACATAATTGGTCAATGGGGACCTGAAGCCGCAGAACGCTGCTATGGTCCTTTTGTAACTGGTACTACTGCACAAACTCTTGATGTCGACGTAACAATCTTCCTCATGATGGATGGTGTCATGCTGATGAAGAAGGGAGCAGCTGAGAAGGTTAAAGCACCTGGTTTCCCACCACTTGCTGAACTCATCAATACCTTCCTTGAGAGTGGTGGAAAGATTCAGGTCTGCTCAAACTCTGTCGAGTTTCGTGGAATTAAACAGGAACACTTGAGAGACCCCAGAATCGAGATTGCAGGAGCTGCAACAATGGTTGACGATGTGCTAAAACACGATCGTACGATGTATTTCTAAACAGAATATTGTTGAGGGGTTCAACTCCTCATCTTCTTTTTTTTCAATGTAAGATGGATTATAGGAAGTCAGGATAGCAACTACGCATGGCTAGATTAAGTACTGCTGTTCGTATCGATTCCTCGGTGATAAAGCCAGTGAGTTCATGGTTACATATCTTAATCAAAGGAACCATAGGTAAGGAACTTCTATCGACTTCTGTGCTGGGATCATCAACATTGACCAACTCAACAATAGATCGTGGTACACTGAGTTCATCAAGAACGGACATCATTGTCTCAAACGCAGGTTCACAAAACACACAGTGATTGGATTTGTAGAAAGTTATGCAAGTCGTTCTTCCGCAGGGAAGATCTTTTGTTTCGACCCACATTGGAAACATGATAACAAATCTCGCACCTTGCGTACTATCACCTTTGATGTGATCCTCCACTCTTATTCGACCACCCAGATTCCTAACGATTTGATCAACCAAAGTTAAGCCTAGACCTCTTCCAACCATCTGATCATCTGGACTTCCAGTGCGTCGAAAGATGAATTCTTTTGTTGCATCAGGAACTCCGGGACCTTTATCTGTAAACTCAAGACGGACCATCTTCAAGTTCTTAATCGTCTCTGCATTTACTTCTATTTCAACTGGATTTTTTTCATCAAATGTCATTGCATTGTGGATGATGTTGAAACAGATATGATGAACATATTCATGTCCAGCAATTTTGAATTGTCCTTTCTGGATATTAGTCTTCAATGAAAGTTTCTTCCATGGGAAATCCTGCTCTACTGCAAACTTTGCCATTTGTATATAATCGAAAATATCAACTTCTTCAGCAATTGGTGGGGATTCACTCAGACGAAGAAGGGCTCTCATATTTGCAGTCATTCGTGCGGAACGTCTAATATGCCAGCTTGCCTGTTGCATCATAGATTGAAAATTATCTGGAATGTCAGGAGAAGTTTCTACGAGACCCAGCGAAAAGAGAAGACTCTGATTAATGTTGTTTAAATCATGGGTCATGACTTCAAGATACAGATTAGCCCGTTCACGTTCATGGTATTCACGAGCTTCAGCATTCTTCCTACGGTCAATATCTATCGCCATCAATGCAATATTGGATGATTTATCGGGATACTCAAGACGATTTGCAGTAACACTAACCCAAGTAGCGCGACCATCTGACCGCTGAAATTGCATTTCGAAATCTTCAAGGCTCTTTCCTTGTGCAACCTCAGATACAATCTGATTTACAATCTCGTTTTGGTTATCACCATGTATGAACGTAGAGAGATTCCTTCGAAGCAAATCATCTCCATTATACCCCAATAGGTATTCAGCTGCTTTATTAATCTGAAGTATGTTTCCACGGACGCTTAGTGTAAAGTATGCGATTGGAGATGAATCAAAGAGAGCTCTATATCGGCTCTCAGATGCATCAATTGCGGCTTCAAGTTCTATCTGGTCCGAAATGTCCCTGACTATTCCAAGAGTGGCTGGTAAGCCAGATACAATAAAGTACGATGTTCTTATCTCTACGTTAAGGGTTTGTCCATTCTTTATCTGTAAGCAGGCTCTGAAACTGGGTCGGTCGACTTCGCCCCAATGTGCTGACTCTTGTGCCTCTTGATAGAAGTGAGCTGAAGCAATATCCAAAAGCGTGCCTACTGGTTTTCCTATGAGTTCGCCTTCATCATAACCAAGCATTCTCAATAATGCAGGATTCACTAAGATGATTTTTTCTTCTTGGACGACAATAATGCCATCGTTAGCCATCATGATCATATCTTGATACTGATCAAATGATTCGCGATGTGTTTCAGAGTCTTCCTGTTCTTGCAATGTTAAGGCCGCCTAGAGATTCTACACCAATCGAATTTTGTTATTCTAATTTGCTGATTGGGTATCTATCGCTCAGATTCTACGGTCCCGGTTCGGTGATAGAATCACATGACTTGTGTAGATAATACTTGTTTGTGTGAAATGAATCATGAATTAGGAATCTTTCTGTTCCTAAAACAAAATGCTTTTTAGCAAACATCCAAACATTCAAACAGTTGTACAATCGTTTGAATGTTTATGGTGGTGGATTTGTCAGTCAAAAAATCTCGGTCACGAATTATTTTGAAGTTTGAAGAAGATGAGCTTGCTAATGTTGTAACTATATTCAAAGCGTTAGCTGACCCTTCACGACTCAGAATTATTGCGGCACTCACCAGAAATCAGGATCTCTGTGTTTCAGATTTAGCTGATCTATTGACAATGTCAGTGAGCCGAGTAAGTCATCACCTTAGCATGCTCGAAAATCTTGGTTTTATGAAACATAAACAAACAGGAAAACAAGTCTATTACAGAATTGATGATGATTGTATAACAGATATTATGGCGAGGGCGCAAGAACATGTTAGAGGAAATTAATGGAACATGCTCTACATGTGTGTCACCCTCAGAAGAAGAGAAACCTCGTAATAAATTGTACAAGGCTACGATGGCTTTTGCTTCAGGAATATTACTCCTTGTAGGAGTAGTATCTGAATTGATTGCACTAAGTACTATGGTGAGTTTTCTTTTCTATATCACATCAGTGATATGTGCGGGACAGTTTATCATACCGAAAGGTATCAAAGGTGTAACTAGGAAACGTTTAGATCAACATTTCTTGATGAGTTCTGCATCGATAGCAGCTATCATAATTGGAGCTCCTGCAGAAGGAGCTGCTGTTATGTTTCTTTTCTTCATCTCCATCTTACTTGAGGAGAGAGCTGAAGACAGAGTACGACAAGAAATTAAAACACTTGTAGAATTAGAGCCACCATCAGTCACAGTGAAATTGGATAATAGAGAAGTATGCATGGATCCAACAGAGGTGAAACTTGGAGACCTAATTATTATCCGTCCAGGAGGAAGAATTGGTCTTGATGGAATCATTGTTGATGGAGCTACTTCAGTTGATCAATCTACAATAACAGGAGAATCACACCCAATTCCCAAATCAGTTGGGGACGAAGTCTACGCTGGAACAATTAATCAGGAGGGTTATATCGAAGTAGAAGTGACTGCTCTATCAAACGAGTCTATCCTTTCAAAAATAATAGAATTAGTTGATGAGTCACGAAAGAAAAAAGCACCCACTGAAAAAGCCATTTCTCGATTCTCAAGAGTTTACACTCCACTTGTTCTAGTATTATCAATTACGATAGGAATCATATCACTTTCACTGAACTTTACTCCGACTGAAGCAACCTATCGAGCATTGACCATATTAGTTGTGAGCTGCCCCTGTGCTTTTGCAATCTCAATTCCTATTACTATGGTCTCAGCTATTGCAGGCTCAGCCAAGAATGGTGTATTAGTAAAAGGCGGAGTGCATCTAGAAAACATTAGTAAAACAAAGATTGTTGCCTTTGACAAGACCGGTACTCTTACAGAAGGCGTACTCTCAGTAAAGGATGTCTGCTTGCATAATAATCATTCAAAAGATGAAGTTCTTTCAGTTGCAGCCTCATTAGAGATGATGTCGGAACATCCGATTGGACGCGCTCTTGTCGAAGCAACATCCCATGGAGAAATGAATGTACCAAAAGCATCATCATTTGAAGCAATACCCGGAAGAGGGATAAGAGGAAAAATAGATACTGAAGAATATCTAGTAGGAAACCGGAGATTGCTTTTAGACCGGAAGGTTCCGCTCGAGTCGTCTACTGAACATAGTTGTGGAGTTGGAACAATGGTCTATGTCGCTCACCATGAAGAACATTTTGGGACAATCATCCTTTCAGATACACTAAGACGCAATACAAAACGAGCAATAGCAGAACTCAGGCAAATGAATATCAAAACTGTAATGCTAACAGGAGATAGTGAAAATGTAGCGAGAGAGATTGCTGAAGAGATTGGGATTGATTCCTATATTGCAGAACTCCTTCCGCATCAAAAAGTCGAAGCCATTAATGAACTCAGACATGAGGGAGTAACAGTATTTGTTGGTGATGGGATAAACGACACGCCAGCCCTTATGGAAGCAGACGTTGGAATAGCTATGGGCGGTAGTGCTTCAGATGCAGCTTTAGAAAGCTCAGATATCGCCCTCATCGATATAGATCTGACAAAAGTCCCAAAACTCATCAAGAAATCCAAAAAGACAATGAGAGTTGTTCACCAAAACGTTGCTTCATCTCTGATAGTGAAATCATTTATTGGAGTTCTTGCAGGTATGGGTCTCTTGTCATTGTGGATAGCAATTGCTTTTGGCGATATGGGACTTACATTCGCAGTTATTATTAATGCTCTTCGATTAGTCCGACAACAATAATGCAATCATCTGTAGGAATTAATTGCTTTTGATGAGAGAAACAAAAAGAAAAAAGTCAGTCCTATTGAATAAACAGGTAACACAATCAATACAAGGGAACTATTTGCAAAGGCAGCTACTAAAAAGATCATAATAGTTCCAAGTCCTAGGTTTATGATTGGATATGAGAATGCGAGGGGGATAGGTAATTGCTTTGGATCATTTGTGATGACAGGCACATATGCACCTATCGCGACACCTGATGCAGTAAATAGAATTGTAAGTGGTGCAATCAGAGTGATCAATGCAAGATACCCTTCTATTCTCAAAATGTAAATAAGAAATCCTGCTGCAGGAATTACTGCAATACTGACTTCGAGTAGACTAAGTAAGTACTTTGCTAGAACGATGTCTTTGGTCTTAAAGGGGCTTGCCTTAAGAAGGTAAACATTCTCCTTCTCATCTACAAGACTTAACATCGAAGTTATACTTGACATCTGAACCATAAGAATCATCATTAATACAAAAGCAGGAACAATTGCGAATTGGAGATCACTAGGTACATCTATTGGTCTAAACCAAGAAGGATGAAATAAATTCAGATATAAGACAAAGAAACTACCAAATATTGCATAGATATACTTCCAAATCTGGAAGGGTGATCTCAATCGGCTCCAGAAATCTTTCAACATAATCCATGTAGAGGGATCATTGAAACGAGATTCAGAGAAATCAATTTCGCCATGAATGATTCTGCTAAAGCGTCCTTCAACAGTTTCTTTACCTTTTATTGAAGAGAATAGCTCGTAATATTCATAGCTGCTTATATTTGCGGTCAAAAGCAAACAGATGGAAAAAGAGAGAAACTGCCATATGAATGCGACTTCAAAGCCAATTCCCAAAGAGAAAACGCCAGAAGTTTCTGTTAGTAGAAATCCAAACGCATTTGGTGGAAGTATTGAAGCTGCTGTAAAGGACGATGTGAATTCAGACATCGTGAGAAGAAGTATTGCTGTACCAAGAGGAATAATTACTAGATGACGGAAAGGGCTCTTTGTCTTTTTATTTAATTGGAGTCTCAAATAAGAACTGAGCGCGCCAAGAAAATAATTCGATTCCAAATAAATAATGATAGAAATAAGAAGAAAAACTGTCGAGAAAAATATCAGGTGTGCAGAAGCGAGAAGAGGTAGAATAGCAATCAATCCTAATATTGCATATACCGACTTTCTAATAACACGCCTAAGATACCTACTCAAAAACACCTGATATGGTTTGACTGGTGCAGGTAATAAGATGTTTTCATCATCAGTTGTAATGACTGTAGCTGGACCGAGTCCAAAATATCCTGAAATTATTGATGTTACTGTGATAATCCCAAGAGCAGTAAATAGCAATCCTCGTTCAATAGTGTTTTCAATTAATACACCTAGCTGAGAAATAAGAGGGCTAAATGAAAGGAAAGATACAATTACTATACTAACAAAGAATATGCCAAAGACAGTAATAGTATAGAAAAGAAGCATAGAAGGAGTCTTGATTGTCTGTTTAAATTGATTGTACAACATTCTAATCTCATTGAGGATGAGACGAGATGTTTTTGGTTTCACAAATACCACCTACTTTGGAATTCCACCAGTCAGGCTTAGAAATACTTCCTCAAGATTTTTTGTTTTCTTATGCTTTTTAAGAAGGTCGTTTAGAGTTCCTTTTCCAACAACAACACCATCATTCATTATTACAAATCTATCGCATAGATCAGAGGCAACTTCTAGAATATGTGTTGAAACCAAGATTGCAGATCCTTCATCGCGCAGATGTTTAAGATGTGCCTTCAGATTCCATGCACCTCTTGGATCAAGACCATATATTGGTTCATCTAATGCAAGAATGTACGGAGGGGGTCGCACGAAGATACCAATCAATAGAGCTCGTTGAAGATTTCCCTTTGAAAGCGTTCCAACATATGAATTCAGGAATTCATCCATGTGGAACATATCTACGAATTGACGCATGCGAATAAGAGCGATTCTTTTTGGTACTTCATACACCCGAGCCATGAATGTAACATATTCTTTAACAGTAAGACTTGGGTAGCAGGTTGGTTTCTCAGGAATATATCCAATCACACTCTTAGCTTTAATTGGATCTTTAAGGATATCATGACCATTCACCTCAACCTGACCAGATGATTGCCTTATGATTCCAGTTAGAATTCGTAAGGTGGTTGTCTTTCCAGCTCCATTAGGTCCCACCAATCCAACAATTTCACCTGGATTGACTTCAAGATTCAGACCAAAGACCGCAAATTTTTTCCCAAAATGCTTGATGAGATTTTTGATTTTGATTGCAGGAGTATGTAATTCATTATCAGTGGGTATAGAATCTTTAAGTTCTTCGACTGCATTCATTATCTCATCAATAAGTTGGCTCCTCCTAATTTCTCGGTGTTCTATGGGTATTCTCAATACTCTTGCAAGTCTAAAGAGCTCATTATTTTTCATTAGCTCCACATTTGCACGTTCTATCAAGTAATGTTACACTCCCGCCTTTCAGCTGAAATCCTCGATTGGTTAATAGTTCGCAACATAAGAAGTCAATGGTTTGCGTACGAGTGTACTATTTTATTACAAAACGTCTAAGAGGACCAAGATCGAAAGGAATTCTATCAACGAGTTTTAAATCCCAATTGACTACTTCAGTAACCAGAGGAATTACATCAACTCCCAATAAGAATGCACTTCGCAAAGAATCTCCAAACAAGGGATCATTACCATCATGTGGTGAGAAGATGTGCGCATCAGGTCTCTGAATAACGAATATGACAGCCGCATGTTGCGCAATGTCTTCAGTGAGAGCACGAGCCAAATGTCTCATATGTCTTGCACCACGAATTGTTGGTGCATCAGGAAATAAAGCATGACCACCTTCCACTAATGTACAGGACTTGACCTCAACAAGAGATGTCTTTGTACCAACTAATCGAAAATCAAAGCGTCCATCATAGACACGTGGCTCACTAACAACATCATCATAATCGCTCAAATATGGAAGTTCATGATTTTCAAGAAGTCGACGAATGAATCGATTAGGGAGATTCGAGTCTATAGAAACAATAACTCCATCATGGTCGACCCCCATCATATCATAACTAGTTTTTCTATGCGGTGCAGGATTATTTCGAATAAAGACTTGCTTGCCAGGAATCATGAATTCATTCATTCTTCCAGGATTCGGAACAAAGGTTTCTACTATTTGTCCATCTACTTCGACTCTAGCCAGAAAACGATTTGGCCGATCAATCAGTTTTGCTTTTTGAACTAGTTTGTGTTTAGACATGATTTCTCCACGCACTTTAGTTACAAAATCTATCAATGCCTTATTATGGTTTGACATTTTGTTGAAGAAGAAAGACAAAAACCTAATACAAAATTTGCCCAATATATGACTACCAATGCGTAAATGGAGGGAATGATGTTCTAGTGAAAACACGTGTATTACTTGTAGAGGATGACCCGGAAATAGTAAACATCGCAAATATCCTCATACGTCAAAAAGAGCCAGAACTAGAGATTGTGATATCAAGAACAGTAAAAGATGCTTTGGAGAAGATTAAACAAGAAAAATTCGATATTGTCATTTCGGAATATCTTATGCCGGATTCAACGGGATTGGATTTGCTTGAAGCGCTACGAAATGAGGGAGCTGAAACTAGTTTTATTATTTGGACCGGACATTCCCGAGAAGAGATTGTCATTAGAGCTTTGAATCTTGGTGCAGACTATTACATTTTGAAAGACACCAATATTACAGAACAATTAATTACTATTGACGAAATTATTAAAAGCATAATTTCCAATAAGACAAAAGAACCACGAAAATTTATAGAACAGAAACGAGCTAGCGAATTTATACACAAGCTCTCCCATGATTTAACAGGTATCACCCATAATATTATGGGATATGCAACTCTGATTGAAGAAGAATTCGATAAGTCATACGTTGAGGGAATAAGGAGGCTTGCAAGTAAATTGACAGCCCGTGTAAAAACAGCTGTATCAGATGTCGATTCTGGAGAACTTAACGAACTTTAAGGTTAGTTCATAAAAAATTAGTAAGGCAAAGTTGCTCTGAACTCTCTTGAAGACCAGATACTTTTACTCCCACAAGACGTACTGATTTGTGCAGATTCCTTTGATGATTAAATACTTCAATTGCTAATCTCGTAAGCATCTGTGTATCATCAGTTGCGACAGGAATTGATTTGCTACGTTGAATTGTAGAAAAATCATCGTATCTGATTTTTACTGTGACAGTTCGAAACCTGAGATTTTTCTGTCTTAGTCGCTCTCCTATCCGGGTACAAATTTTTTTGAGTGTATCGTGAAGATGATCTATTTTTTCAGGCTCAATGTCATTCATAAAGGTCCTATCTTTGCTAATAGATTTTCTAATTCTCGGACCATTATCTAATAATGGTCTTTCGTCAATGCCAGAAGCTCTTTGGTGTAACCAAATAGAACCTCTTCCCATAATTGGCCATAGCTCTTGTACTGTCATTGTCTGGATCTGACCAAGAGTTTGTATTCCAAACTTTTCGAGATATTCAGCTGTTTTTCTGCCAACACCATTTAGTGAATCAACTTTAAGTGGCTTGAGAAAACGGAGTACAGATTTAGTATCAGAACCAACAAGAGTAATTCCACGTGGTTTATTCATTCCAGTAGCTATCTTAGCTACGGACATATTTGGTGCAATACCAATTGAGCAAGGTAATAATGTTTGTTTCCGAATATCTTCTTGTATCTCTTTTGCCAGCTTAATCGGGTCATCATAGATTTTTACTACTTCTGTGACCTCAATATAGGCTTCATCAATACTAGCTCTTCTTACTCGTCCACCATCAGCGTATTTCTTCACAATCTCCATGAACTCATTGGAGGCTATGGAGTAGCTCTCAAATTTACCATCCACAAACGCAGCGTCAGGACAGAGTCTGTAAGCCTGGGATACAGGCATTCCAGCATGAATGCCTTTGGCACGTGCTTCATATGAAGCAGCTCGGACAACACCGCGTCCATTCCCTCCCTTTGGATCATGACCAACGCAAACAGGCGTACCTACTAGTTCAGGATGATTCCTATATTGTTCTACAGATGCGAAGAAAGCATCCATATCTATATGCATTATCCAACGGGACAATAGACTGACCAATTATTACATGAGTCAGTTTACTATTTTCATTTACTAGATATTGATATACGGATGAGAGTACAATAAATGCTTAGAGAGTTGTCCGAAGGTATTTGCTTTGTTCTACACTTATTAGAGTTACATCCGAGTGAAGACTATATGCAATTGTGAATTCCATTAGAAAAGACATAATTAAAATATAATCCGTGGTTGTTCCAATGACCAATAAGCCACCTATTGATAATATACCTGAATTAAGTCAGGAAGAACAAGCAGCAACCTATCGAGCATTAGTGGAGAGTATGAATGACGGTTTTGGAATCATAAACGAAGAAGGTATTTTCACTTATGTAAACCTAAGATTTGCTCGAATACTTGGATACAGACCTGATGAGATGGTTGGAAAACGCACAATTGATTTTCTTGATGATGAGAATAAAAGAATCATCAGGGATAATATCCGCCGCAGAACTGAAGGCCATGCTACTCAATATGAATTATCTTGGAAGAAGAAAGTAGGAGGACTAGTTCCAACAATTGTATCAGGAACACCCCTCTTTAATGGAGATGGAAAACACAAGGGTTCCTTTGCGGTTGTGACAGATATTACAGAAATAAAACAATCACGAAAAGCCCTAGAAGAAAGCACTGAGATGTTGCAACGCATCTTTAACGAGTCTCAGCTAGGTATCTTGCTTTTTGATACAAAAGGGATTTTGACAAATGCTAATGAAGCGGCTTTAAAGATTTTTGCAGCGCAGGACATTGAGAACATTAAGGGATTATCAATTTTTGATGATCCTAACATTCCAAGAGAAATCAAAGCTGATCTAATCCGTGGAAAGCAGGTAAAGTTCGAAGTAGAATTTAATTTCGAAAAGGCATTAGTAAAATCAAATCGGTCAGGTACAATCATAATTGATGCTTTTATCACACCATTAGGACTTGGAAACGATGGAGATCTAAAAGGCTACCTCTGTCAAGTGTTCGAAAAAACGGAATTTAGAAAAACAGAGGCGGCACTAGAAGACACAGAAAGACGATATCAATTATTGGCAGAAAATGTCACAGATGTCATTTTTACGACCGATCTTGAACTCAATCTTACATATGTAAGTTCATCAGTTGAATTACTATCAGGTCACACTGCAGAGGAGCTGATTGGTACCTCAATGATTGAATTACTTACTCCGGAATCAGTTTGGACAGCCATTGAAGCCATAAAACAGGCACTTGAAGAAGAGCAAATTGCTGATCAGACTTTGACTAGAGGTGAATCGCCATCTTTACAATTAAGACTCAAGAGAAAAGATGGAACTATCATCTGGATAGAAACAACGAGGACTTTCATGAGAAACGACAGTAAAAAACCGACTGGAGTTCTTGGTGTTGCGAGAAACATTGAAGAACGAAAAGTAGCAGAAGAAGCTCTAATCAACTCTGAGCAAAAATATAGGACTCTAGTTGACCAATCATTACAAGGAATCATGATTATCCATGCATCACCTCTCTCCGTATTATTTACAAATCCAGCATTTGCAGGGTTTCTCAACCGAAGTGTAGACGAGGTTCTTGGCTTATCTCCAGAAGAAATTCAATCATTAATACACCCGGAAGATCTTCCAGTAGTGTTGAATCGTCTTCAGGAACTCATGATGGGAGATATACCTGGAAGTATACCCATGGCGATAAGAGTCTTTCAAAAAGATGGTACAATGCAATGGTTGGAGATGTTTGGTAGACGTATTCAATACGAGGAGAAAGCAGCACTCCAACTCGTTGCATTAAATGTCACGGATAGAATAAATGCTGAGAAACATTTGCAGACTCAAAAAGAACGAGCTATGCTCTACCTTGATCTAATGTCGCATGATTTTAGGAATCAACTACAGATAATCTTGGGAAGTACAATGGTCATGGAGATGTCCTTGCAGAATCCTGAAGCAAGGAGAATACTGGGACAAATTACATCTGCAGTGGAACGTTGTCAAAGCATGATTTCAAAAGTGAAAGTCACAGAACCTCTTATGGTAGTACCATTAAAGCCCCGAAAATTGAGAACAGCACTTGAATCGGTACTGACACAGATGATGGATCAATATAGAGATGTAGATATTGCAGTTATATTAAAGACAGATACTGCTATTATTGAAGCAGACCAATTCCTTGAGCAATTATTGGGTAATCTGATAGAAAATGCTATTGAGCACAATCCAAAATCAGAACGGAGAGTTTGGGTAGTTCTTGAGAAGAGTGGAGAAGGATTTGATATTTCAGTAGCAGATAATGGATCAGGAATATCTGATGCACTCAAGGTAGCAATTTTTGATATTTCTAGAAGATACGGTGGTGTAGGATTACATCAGTCTAAGCAAATCTGTGATAAGTATGGCGGAAGAATCAGTGTTCGAGACCGTGTTCCAAATCAACCTAGCCAAGGTGCAGAATTTGTCGTCTGGTTCCCTGCACATCAGAATTCTAATCAACAGTAATTTTCTCTAAATATTCCCCGAAGAAAGATGTCAAGTCAATATTACCGCCGCTGATTATGATACCAATTTTTTCCGCTTCAACGTCATCAATCATGTTAAGTAGTCCTGCTAATGAAACAGCTCCAGATGGCTCCACTACAAGTTTCATTCGCTCCCATAACAACCTCATTGCATCAATTATCTCATGCTCTTTTACCAATATGATATCATCCACATACTTCCGAATAATCTTAAAAGTTATCTCGCCCAATTGTGTTCTAAGACCATCTGCTATCGTTTTCGGTTTCAAACTTGGAAGAATTGTGTCTGCTCTAATTGAACGGTAAGCATCATCAGCATTTGCTGGCTCAACTGCGAAAACTTTAACGTCTGGGCACAAACCCTTTGCAGCAATTGCGGTACCACTTATGAGACCTCCTCCTCCAACAGGAGCAAATATGTAATCGAGAGAACCAACCTCATCAATGAGTTCCAAGGTCGCTGTTCCTGCGCCAGCGATTATTCTTGGATCATTATATGGATGAACAAGAGTGAACCCATACTCCTCAATCAGGTCATTTACCACTGCAACCCT
Organism: Candidatus Thorarchaeota archaeon; assembly: GCA_004524595.1. The sequence continues at coordinate 27,790 of SDOA01000005.1, forward strand.
ACTCTCTGTACTATTCTCGCAGAAGACTATTTCAGCGCCATATCCTCTTGTTGCATCTACTTTTACTTTGGGAGAATTCTTAGGCATAACAATTGTTGCTTTTATACCTAGCATCGAAGCAGCGAGGGATAAAGCCTGAGCATGATTCCCAGATGAATGTGCTATAACTCCATGATCTCTTTCATTCTTAGTTAATTGTGAAACAGTATTATATGCCCCTCTGAATTTGAATGCACCCACTCTCTGAAGATTTTCGCACTTGAAATATACTTGACAACCAGTCATGTTATCAATTGTGGTTGAATTCATTACAGGTGTCCTGATGACGACAGGTCTTATTCTGTCATATGCTGCTCGAATATCAGAGAGGCTAATCATATTTTGTCAAGTAAGGACTACATTGAAAAGGATTCCTTTCAGGGATGGAGCACTTAGAAATCTTTCACCCTTACAGGGTGTCCAATGCGCGATTCATTTCAAGCGCAATCACAATCTGGATTGAAGATATGCCGGTGAATGGTACAATGAGAGGAATTCGGAGGAAAGAAAAAACCATAGAGAACATGAGTGAGATGCTCTCTATCCTTACTAATACAAAATATATCACCATTGCAATGTGTCAAAATGACCAACCATATTTGGTTACTCTAAGTCATGGTTTTGATGCAGAGAATAATTGCATCTATTTCCACTGTGCACAAGAGGGGAAAAAAATCGATATCTTAACATCAAACAACTTAGTATGGGGACAGGCTATTGAAGACCATGGATATGCTGAAGGAGCATGTGACCATCTCTATGCAACAGTGCAATTCATGGGGAGAGTGACATTCATTGGAGATATTGAAGAGAAGGAACGTGCACTTAGGATTATGGTCCATGCACTTGAACCAGAACCTGAAAAAGTAATTCAAGAGCAAATATCTGAAAAATCTCTCCAGAGAGTGAATATTGGAAGAATCGATATCGGGTTCATGAGTGGAAAGAAATCAAAAGAAATTGTTGTTATTCTATAGAATCTGGAATTTTCTCAAGTATGACCAATACATCATCGATTTTAGAAAGTGGAACAAATAGATGATCATGATAGTAAGCAGAAACTACATTTACACTAATTCCAGCTTCAGCTAACACTTTTGTTACTACAGCGAGAAATCCAACAGCTTCAAGATGAGAGTGAACTGCGAGTGTGATTAAACCCCAGATGCAATCGTATGATAATTCATTCGCAACAGCTACCTCTTTTGATACAACGACCGTGACTCCTTCAGATTCTCTGAATATAAAAAGTGGAGTGTCCTTCAAGGTTCGAAGAGTTTCCAAGTCAATTGAACAGAACACGTACTCTCCAGGAATATGTCTGGGTTCAATGTTCTTCAAAAGTAACTTCAAATCTCGAACCCCGGTCATGAATTTTCACTCGTTCCTATTTCCGAAACGTTCCCATGAAACAATTTCTTCTAAAGACAATCTTGTGCTTGTCCTTTCTTGGTCCCCATACCCTAGAGAAACTGAGCATATGACTCGTAATTCATCGGGTATGTCCAGAAGTTCACGGAAGATTGGTTCAATATCAGTATCTCGAACGCCCATCCAACAGGTGCTCAAGCCTTCTGCTAATGCAGCAAGTAACATATTTTGTACCGCATTATGTGGGTCTGCAAGATGATAACGAGGGTGTTTAGATGGATCTCCAAGGACCACTAACACCACAGGGGATTCGCTCATGAATCGTCCATAAGGATGTGCTTGAGCGAGCTTAGAGCGCATATCAGCATCACGAATGACAATGAAATGCCATGGTTGTTTGTTCGATGCAGAGGGTGCCCATCGACCAGCTTGAAGAACAGTTTGAATTTGTTCCAAAGTGACCTCTGTTGATTTATATTTTCTAATGCTTCTTCGATTCCGTATTGCTTTAACGACGTCCATATTAATTCATCTTAATGACACATACACCCATTATGAAACCTACGGTGAGGGGAAAAAATAAGCCCTGAACATAAACCTAAAAGGGAGTATCAAAGAGTGCGGGCTTCTATACCGAATTGGAGTGGATTGACATTCTAAAAATCCAACGAAGAGAACTCACAAGTGTCGGAGTTGATATTGGTTCCTCTACATCTCATGTCGTTTTTAGTAGACTCACCCTTGAAAAAAACCAGAAAGTTCCAACTGAAAAATTTGAAATTGTAGACCGCATGATTCTCTATTCAGGGCCAATCCATCTAACTCCATTTAAGGATGCAAAGACAATAGATTTCGAAGCTCTCAAAGAACTCCTTCTTCAAGATTATAAAACTGCGGGAATTTCAGTGACTGATGTTGATACTGGGGCAGTCATTATAACTGGTGAAACTGCTAAGAAAGAGAATGCAGAATGGATTGTAAATGTATTAGCAGGCGAAGCAGGTAATTTCGTAGCAGCTACAGCTGGACCTAATTTTGAATCAGTTCTAGCAGCCTATGGTTCTGGTGCTGTATTAAGATCAGCTGAGAATGATAAAACCATAATGAATATCGATATTGGTGGAGGTTCTTCCAATATCGCAGTCTGTATTGATGGTAGAGTCATTGCAACAGCTGCACTTAATGTGGGAGGACGTTTGATTGCAACTGATGATGAAGGAATTATTGTTCGACTTGAAGATACAGGAAAGAAAATTGCTTCACTGTTGGATATTAAACTCGAATTGGGTCTGATGCTCGATATTGACACCAAAGAAAAAATTGCCAATGAACTAGCAAATGCACTAATTGAAGGAATTCAAGGAAGGACTAATTTAGAGAGTACACGTATGTTGATGATGACACCCCCACTTACATATGATGGTGAGATAGATCTCATCACATTTTCAGGCGGTGTAGCCGAATACTATTATGGTGTTGAGGGTAAGCAATTTAATGATCTAGGCTATATTCTATCAGAATCTATCAAGAAGAAGGCTTGTGCTTACAATTTGCCTGTAGGAGAGCCTGACCAACGGATACGGGCTACTGTTATCGGTGCAGGACATTTCAGTCTGCAAGTAAGTGGTTCTACTACATTTCTCTCATCTGGTCTAGACTATCCAATACGAAATGTACCAGTAATCGTACCATATGTACCAGGTAGAAAAGCATCTGCAGAGCTAATCCAGAAAGCAATCGAAGAGGCAATCAAACGATTTGATCTCCGAGAGGGAGAAGATAGAATGATACTCGCTTTCAAAGATGCAGTTCGACCTTCATACGAAAATCTCATGGAATTCGTCAAGGGGGTTGTAGCTTCACTGCCTAACACAATAGTAAAAAATCAGCCAATCATGATGTGTTTTGATACTGATATTGGTAATAGTGTAGGGAATATCATGCGCAGAGAAACAGGAATCATAAATGAGATTCTCTCAATTGATGAAATATCTCTAAGAGAGGGAGACTTCATTGATATTGGAGCACCTATCATAGAGGATATAGTTGTACCAGTAGTAGTCAAAACATTGGTATTTGATGTGGAGTAGGAATAACAGACAAATTCTGTATTAGTCTTTGTTTCTTTTCCTAAGGTTCTTAATTCGTGAAATAATAATATAGTATAAAGGAACTTTTACTATATCCTCTCGATAACGATAGGGAGTTCCAGGAGTAGTACTTACTCCCTCCTCTTCTTTCTTTTTTTCTTCATCCCACCAATAACGAGGTTCATCTTCTCTCCATATGCGATCTGTCAATCCAATAATTGGTCTATGCAATTTGACAACTAGTAAACCAGCAAGGAAAACGAAGGGGAGGGGTATAACGACATTATAGTAGTAGTAAAACATAGAAGGGAATACCATTCTGATAATTAGTGGATATAATGTTGCCATAAGACCTACTAACATCAATCGCTTGCGAGTGACCTCTTTTCTAAGATAACGATAGATCTCTCTTACAAAGTAGAAATTTCCTACCGAAGAGAGCGCAGTAATTTGAATATCAGCCAAGTTGGCAATGGCACCATAAATTGATACCGCTATAAAATCAAAGTAAACATCGGTATTGAGTGTAAATATGTAAAAAAGTCCGACAAAATAATATGCTCTCCAGATGTAGTATGCCAATCCAACGAAAGATGGAACGAAACAAATAACGACCCAAAGGATTATCGCTACTCTCATCTCCCTCTTTATCTTTAGCTCAGAGAGCAGCATTATCTCTCTCATATTTTGATCATGTATTTCAAATGGGCTTGCTATTGATACTGCTTGTCTTTGAATCAATGGCAGAATGATGAAGGCGGCCATGACTAATACAGGAAAGATAGCCAACTGCATTGATACTGAATAATACTCTGAAATGTGTAGATGTATTCTACTAATGAAGATAGGAAGAATGAAGTAAACAACTCCAACTGTATTAGCGACTAGAGCGATACATACACCGAAACCCATTTTCCAATAGGATTTCTTCAATGGAATTTGTACAATCTTATAGTTATAGATAAAGCCAGGAAAAGTGATTATTAATCCTAAAATGATGTTTCGAAACAGGATACCAAGGGTTCTAAATATTGAGTATTGCTCAATATGGACATATGGTGAATAGCCCAACGATGTGAAAAGAAAACTGGATGATAACGATTGAAAAAAATCACCTAGACTCGTAAAAACATAGAACGATGGAATCATCATTATGAATAGGAATTTCGACAAGAAACCTATAGGTAGAGGAAATTCCTTTCCGAACAACTCCTTCTAGCTCCAAAGTATCTAACAGTCACAACCATATAAAAATGTGTGAAAGAGAAATCTCTAAAGATCTCTGCAGGACCCAAACTATTCAAATATGACCAAATTTATCTTTTCTTCGAGGATCGCATTATGATTCAAATAACACCCCCAGATTTTTTAACCAATCCAATTGAATACATCAAATTCTATTGGAATCAGATATTACCCTATTTAGTCCTCGTTATAACGCTCGTAATCCTTCTTGCTGCATATGTGGTAATCACAAGACTAGCACGTAAATCCTTACAAAATGTTGGCATGGGACCAGAAGCATCAACTGGAATTGTGATTATACTGAGGCTCATCTTCTTTATGGCTGCGATTTCTGTTATTGTGACTGCATTTCAGACAAGTTTTGCAACAATACTCTCACTAAGCGCCATATTTGGCACAGCTTTAGGTCTTGCTTTCTCGCAAGCTCTTGGAAATATCGTAAGTGGATTATATGTTCTCACTGCGCGTCCATTTCGTGTGGGTGATTATGTAAAAATTGGCAATGTAGAGGGAATTGTCCGCGAAATTACTTTGAATTATACCAGGGTACTTTTAGCTGATGAAACAACTGAACTTGTTCCGAACAATAAAGTAGTCAGCAGTGAAGTGACCAACTATCGTATAGATATTAGTAGTTATATTCAGATAATAGAAGGCGAAGAAAAAGAAGAAATGGAATCAAAAACTAGAGGGCGAAATTATATTCATCATTTAGGTGATGCTCTGAGTCGATTGCGACAAATCACAGGGATCGAGGAAGCTTACAGATACACGTTTGATATCAATATTCATATGAGTTATAATCAGAAAGCAATGATGAATTGGTTTGATCAGGTTTGTGATAAATGGTCAACAATATTCGCAACTAGACCTACCTATCAGGTTTGGGCAAAACCAACTGCTGCTGTAACCTACAGGTTTGCCTATATCGTTGAAGACCCCATGATAATTATCAGAAGAGGTTCCGATTTTCTCAATGATCTACTAGAGAAATATTATGCAGGCTCATAGTCTAGCTAGTAATACCTTGGTATGAGGTCATTGAACCAAGGCGGCACTTTAGCATTCTCAACTCTATCAGATGATGGTAAATATGGTTTAATATCAATAATTGGAGAACCAGAGTTTGCATCCATATGGTCTACTATAATCCGATTATCTATTGGATCGATTCCTTCAATCTTTACAACAGTGAGTCCAATCGGATTGGGTCTTGCAGGAGAACGACATGCAAACACACCAGATTGCTCTAGACCTTTTTTCTTAGAAGGAGTTACAAGAATTGTCTGTCTATCTAATGGATTATCACGACCATCAATCCACCAAAGAATGATGACATGAGAAAATAATTCCAGGTGCGTAGTAGCATCCCAATAGGCCTTGCTAATCACCAAAGAAACCTCGGAGCCATTCTTCTCAATATGTCCAATAGGTAAGATAGAATACTTCATAGATATCACCATCCAAACAATGTGATTGTTGGAGTCGTAACAGATTAATCCAACTATTAATCCAAATCTCATGAGGTCGGATAATGTTGAAAGGAAAAACTGTTTCAGAGTCACGTACAATAATGACACAGACTGTATTCCCAAATGATGTGAATAACAACGGAACACTCTATGGAGGAAGACTGCTTAATTGGATTGATACTCTAGGTTCAATTGTGGCAAAAAGACACAGTAGGAGTTCAATTGTTACAGTATCAATTGATTCATTGAATTTTCTCAGTCCGACGCGACAACGTGATATAGTCACTCTAGAAGCATGGGTTAATTTTGTTGGAAGAACCTCAATGGAAATAGAGGTCAGAGTTACATCTGAAAATCCGATAACTGCTGAAGTTTCAAAAAATTGCAGAGCTTTTCTTACATATGTAGCAACAGATGAGAAGGGAAGACCTAAACCAGTTCCACCACTCATTCTCAGTTCTAAAGAGGAAGAACTCCGTTGTGAGCAAGCTAAAGAACGTAGAGCAGAGAGATTACGAAGAAGAGACCTCGGTGCCATTGAGTGGTAAGATGATTAACAAATGAGTATTTTTCAATTCATATCTAATGTATTCTATTACTTAACTCGATGAATTAATAGGTAGGTTTCCTTGTCAAACTCCGGGTGTCACCTATGAAATCGATTCGAATTGGTAATGTGAAGAGTTCACCAGGGAAGATTGCCTATGGTTTTATTGATGCTATGGATCTCCCAACTGGGACAAAAGATAGAATTCCTGTTGTGATTGCACAAGGAGAACAGGATGGACCCACGTTCTTCTTATCTGCAAATATCCATGGCAACGAATTAACAGGTGTTGCAGTGCTACACGAACTTGTAACCCAAAACCTTACAGATGAGTTACAAGGAACTATTGTATCGATTCCAACTCTTAACCCAACAGCATTGCGGCTTTATCAAAGGTATCCAGAATATCAAGACGAAGATCCTAATCGCCAATTTCCAGAAGGTATGTTTGCGAATCTTGAAGAAGATGATGAAGATAAGAAATTCCTCAAACCCTTTGAACAGGTAGCAACACTGCTATATTCCTATTTTAAAAAATATGCAGACTTTCATATGGATATTCATAATCATTCATTACGCTCAGTACCCTACTCAATTCTGGATCGCATATTCTATAATGGTGAAGATGAGAAACATGCTGCTGAACAACTTGCTAAAAAACAACTTGGGATGGTTGAAGCCTTTGGAGAAGGTGCAATGATGACAGCAGATTTTCCACCTAAAAAATACATGAATTTGAAATATCATAAATCATTATCTGGAGCTGTGTTAAATTCTCTGAGAATTCCAGCATTTACAGTTGAATTAGGAAGTAATTGCGTATTATATCCCGAGATTGTTTCAGGAGCCGTCAAAGCAACAAGAAACCTTCTGAGATGGGCAGGAATGCTTGATTCTCCGAAAGAGAAAATCACAGAATATAAAGTTCCAAATCCTGAATATCGACTCAGGAGAATCGAACATCCCAGATCACAATATTCAGGTATTGTAAAACTGCTTGTCGGACCAGGAGAGAAAGTAAAGAGAGGTCAATCAATTGCTTCAATTACTGATATTCATGGTCGTCCAATCGGTGAAGGTGTGGTTAAGACAGAATATGACGGATACATGATAGCTCTTCGAGACCAGATGACAATATATCCAAATCTTGGAGTTGCTGAAATGGGTATCAAAGATGAGTATGATATCGTTGTACCAATGCCCCCAAAGAAATGATATTAACCTCCAGACATAAAGATGAGCTTCGAAATTGCAGAACGTAAGTCATCTTCTGAGAGGAAACCAGATAGCTGTTCATTTCCCATTTGCAGTGTCGGAAGAGCAGGAAGGTCTTTTTCATTTACTTCACAATTTGGATCATCGACATTAATCACTTGCATATAGGTCGTACCTATACCTAACTCGTTTAACACAGCTGTTAGACTATCAAGAACAGGTCCACAAAAGACGCAGTGTTCAGATTTGTAGTACATTATTGTAGGTATCTTGATAGCCTCTCTCCAAATAGGTAATAGGATAATGAATTTACTACCTTTTGATGAATTTCCTGGCACCATATCCTCAATCCAGATTCGCCCACCGAGATCAGAAATGTATCTATCCACAACTGCTAGCCCAATACCTGTTCCGCTTGGCAAATCCTCAGTTTCTCCCCCACGTCTGAAAATCAAAGTCTTTTGTTCATCTGGAATATCTAGATTATGATCGATAAATTCTATTCTCACCATATCATCAATTTCCGTAAGGTCGGCGTTTATCTCAAGAGTCACATCTTGAGCTCGTTCAATAGTTCCGCTAAAATGAATGATGTTAAAAAAGATGTACCAAATAAATGCATGACCATTTACTTCAAACCCATCATCAGGGATATTTGATTTTATATCAATTTGCTTCCATTCAAAATCTCTTCTAGCCTCGCGAATGGCTTTGTTAAAGTGAGGTAACAACTTCGTTCTTGTCTTCATTGGAGGTTCATGATCAAGAGATATTAGAACACCCATATTGGCAATCATTCTTGCTGAGTTTCGTAGACTCCATGATGTTTCGCTAATCAATATCTTCAATCTATCAGGCAAATCCAAGGAGATACTCAAGTCTTCAAGAACAAATAGAACATTTTGATTGGTCATGTTCAAATCGCTTGTCATCACATCCAAGTATAAGTTAGCCCGTTCGCTTTCTTCTCGTAGACGTTGCTCAGTTGCTCGACGTCTAGAAATATCAATAGCAGTAAAGCCTATCTCTGTTGGTCGATCAACTCCTGATGCCAAAGCTCGCGAAGACGCACTAACCCAAATAGTCCGATTGTTCTTGCTTTTCATCTCCATTTCCAGACCAGTCACACTCTTTCCGCGCATTACTTCACGAATAATATCTGCACCAATGTCATATCCTACCTTAGGCTCAGGAAGGAACTCAGCAAGAGCTTTCCCAAGAATATCTTCTGCTTCACATCCTAGAAGCTCTTCAGCAGCTGCATTTACTTGTTCAACAATTCCATCTCGATTAAGTGTGAAATATGCAACAGGAGACATATCATATAGAGTCGCGAACCTATTCTCTAGCTCCGTCACTGCTGATTCGAGTGCAATCTGTGTTGAAATATTGCGAACAGATGCTAAGATTGATGGGCGACCATCAACAGTAAGTATTGTGGGCTTAATCTCAACATGAATTGTACTTCCATTTTTTGATGATAGTCTTGTAGTGAAGCATGAAAGAGCCTCACCAGAAAGAAATCTCTCAATTTTTTCTGCATCATGACGTCGTGAAAGTGAATCAAGTACATCATCAAATGGAAGGTCAAGAAGGTCATCAATCTCAAAATCAAGCATCTCAGCAAAAATAGGATTTGACATAATGATGTCCTCATCCTGAATTACTATCATACCATCATGAACCACATCCATAATTATCTGAATCTGCTGAGAGTTTATTGATATATCTGACATTATCAACACCTCACTCCGTTGAAAAGATACATTATCATTGATAAAGAAATCCTGCGAGTCATTAATGCGATTTGCTGACAAACTCCATCATTTTCGGAAGGAAGATTTCAGAGATTTTCAAATGAAATGGACTACCCATCATTCTTATTTTGATGATCCTCTGGATGGATATATCGAAGAAGTGGAATAAGAATAATCACACTTACAAACATTCCAACACCAGCAAATGCATAAACATAACGAAGACTAGCAGTTATATCCCAAAGTAAAGCACCAAAAGCTGCTGCAATTACGCCAACTGAACCCATCAATAAATCATAGGTTCCAAGTGCTCGCCCCTTAGTTTCATCAGAAACCACAAGTATAATGATGCTTCTTTCAGCACCAATCCATAGAACAAAAGGAATAGCCCAGAGGAAATTAATGAGATACATCTGCAATGCACCAGAACCAACACTAAACCATAGAAATATGATAGCATTTCCTAAGATACCTATTATGGTTGCTCCCTTCAAATTCCGATCTGCAAAAATGCTGGCAGGATACATGATAATAGCACTGGTCAGTGAGAAAAGACTCCATGTTAAACCATATGTAATGATGTCCACATTCCAAGGACCAACACAGAGATTTCCAAGAAGTGGTATTGACATACTCCAAGAAAAAGAAAAACCAATCATTCCCACAGTAAATACCCAGTATTCACGACCTAAAGTCTTGATTGATATCTTAGGACCAGCTCGTGCTTTATTGATAACTTCAGTACCTAGTGATTCCTTAATCAATACAAGTGCAGAGATGAAGGTGATAATAGCCGCCATTGCGCCAATTCGATGAAGGTCTCCAGATTGGTACCCATAATTAATGAGAAAAGAACCAAATAGAGGACCAAGAGCATCTACGAACCAAAGAGGCATCATAACCATCATTAGACGGCGAGCGGGATTACGTCCATCATCAGATGCGATTTCATCTGCAGGCATTGCTCTCGATATCAAGCGAGACGTACTCATCCCAAACCACACTAATCCATATTGAACAGCAACAAAAGGCCATATCGGAAAGTAAGATAGAGTGATGAGACCAAGTATAACTGGGATAAAACCGAGAGCGATTGTCCATCTTCTTCCAATAAAGTCTGCAATATAACCAGATAAGACACTTGCAACTAAACCCGCAAAGGTTGCACCTGAAAAGACTACTCCCATCTGCCATGGTTCAAGGAATCCTTCTAGAAAGATACTAAACTCCCATTTCCAAAGTGCAGTCGAGAACTGAGATATCGCAAGGACAGCAGCTAGTCTCCAGAGATTCTTGCTAAGCCCAAGAAATCCAAGATGCGTGGGATGGACTCGATCGATGAAATCAATTGAAGGAGGATCATAGGTATCTTCCATAGAATAGCCTCGGTGACAATTTGCGAATTAATAACCATCTTAAGATACTGTCGATATTATTCAATGTGAGTTATATTGAGGGATAATAATAAACGGTGCTTTGTTTCCATTAATTCAATAATTGCATAATACTATGGAGACCCACATTGATAGAATCAAACACCCATGATATCTTCGCCAAGATCTCAAGTATCAAATCTGCAGGGGTCATTGAACGATATGGTTTTAATGATTTCTTAGAAATAGCCAGAGAAGTACGCAGTAATGTCTCAGATGATGTTTGGTTAGAGGTAGGATGGGATATTTTGGAAGGCATGGGTCTTGAGGAACTATATGGGTGTGATTATGATATATTGACAGCATTAGAACACATTCCATCACAGTCAGATCTAGTAGATATTCAGAGTTTTCTCAGATATTCACTTGTTGAAACCCTCTTAGAGCAATTCGATGCGGGAGGCACGACGGTACTTTTAGATATTGGAAAAATGGTGGGAACTCCGGCTGACGTACTGATACCGCGAATTATTGAGCTTCGAAAAGATGAGATGGAGAATACAATCGTTCCAGTTATTGGAAAAGAGATCATAATCTATGATGTATTTATGAATGAGATTCATACAATTACTGAACCTAATGATGCCGTAGTTCTGGATAGTCTATGGTTTACGGCGTATGGATGCCAAGTTCTGACATCTTTAGGATTGGGATTACGAGCAGATATAGACGCTTTAGAAAAAATTAGGAATGTAATGGAAAAAATGGAGGTCACACTGAAGGTTGGGAAAGGAAAATACTCAGTTGGTAAGAACCATTCCAATATGTCAGAAGCAATGAAGACTTTTATCCTGAAGAGAGCTGAGAATTCAACACATATATCGAAATATAGAAAATCAAAGCAATAGCAGTATGCAATAAAGAATAGCTGTACCTAATCAAGAGTCGTAAATGAAAAAAAGAAAGATTAGAGGTTGGTCATCAAAAAGATTGACCAACTCCTGCTGTATTTAGTTTCTAGTCTGTAAGCGATTTAATAACGTCGTCGACGATCTCCACCATCTCGGTAGCCGCCTCCGCCATCTCGACGGTCTCTGCCACCATAGCCGCCTCCACCACCGTAACCGCCACCACCACGGTCACGACCTCCATAGCCGCCTCCTCGGCCGCCATAGCTTCTCCGGGGTCGGTCGTCAGGATGCTCTTCAGCACTCATATCATTCTCAGTGTTGATTTCTTCAATGGCGGTCTCAGCCTCTGAGAGTTCACCATATTTTCCAACATTGAGTCGTAGGTTGCCTCGGAAGAGACCCGTATATCCATTCTTCAAGGTATAAGTCGAGCCAGCAGTAATGTTATCTATTGCATCGTCCCATAATGGAACTTGAACAGTTCCAGTGGAATCACCAACTGTTACATCTGCTACACGATGTGTTGCACCATCACTACGGGAAGAAACTTCTCGCTCTTCGCCTACTTCAATCACCTTGAAAGTGATTGTAATATTTTTCATTCGTGGCTTAAGTTCAGCCACAGTCGCCTCAATTGGCTCACGTTCTTGATAGCTCATTGCGAATTCTCTCACTTTTGAGATATGCAGGTCTTACAAAACTAGCGTAATCATTCGTGGATATGCGAAACGGGATTCTTCCCTCACGAAACCATGTCTGAAAGGCGCCTCTTGCTTGGATGCCTGCATACAATTTCAATGTATGCGTCCTTATTACCTTGTTCATTATGTCTTAGTGTATACTGAAAAGACAGATTTTTGGTTAACGTGGTTAAAATAATTCATAAACAATGATAAACAAAGAGGGGGTGACTATCAATAGCCACCCAAACGGAAAAATGAAAGATATTCTATCATTTTCCAAACAGTTTATTGAATTCGATTAAGAAATTTAATATCTGCGTCGACGGTCTCCACCGCCACCTCGACGGTCTCTGCCACCGTAGCCGCCTCCGCCATCTCGACGGTCTCTGCCACCATAGCCGCCTCCACCACCGTAGCCGCCACCGCCACTTCGACCTCCATAGCCGCCTCCGCCGCCATAGCTTCTTCGGGGTCGGTCATCCTCATGTACTGCAGCAGACATGTCATTCTCTTCGTTAATCTCATCAATTGGAGATTCAGCTTGTTCGAGTTTTCCATATCTTCCAACATTCAGTCTGAGATTGCCTTTGAAAAGACCTGTGTATCCATTAGTAAGATTGTATGTTGATCCTTCTTCAATACCATCGATAGATTCGTCCCACAAAGGAACTTCTACGGTACCTGTTGAGTCACCAACTTTAATATCACAGACACGATGTGTAGATCCATCCTTGCGTGATTCGATTTCTCTTTCTTCACCAATGCTCAGTACTTTGAATGCAATGGTGACATTCTTCATTCGTGGCTTCAATTCAGCCACAGTAGCCTCTACGGGCTCACGTTCTTCATAACCCATTGTTATTACACTCGCTTTATGCGATCTGCAAGTCGTTCAAAACTAGCGTGTTCTTCTGTGAGATTTGCGATGCGTAAAATAGACCCTCGACAATTCCTGTATAAGAAAGCGCGTCTCGCTTTTTTTGTACCTGCAGATTTTAGCTCCAAGTATCTCCTTAAGAACTTGTGTACAGCGGCGTTAAATAGAAGACTCATTTAACATATTCTGAAAAGTTGCATTCCTGTTCATCATTATAACATTTCTACAGCAATACAGACAATATTCCAACATTCTGATTGCACCCAGCAATAATGTATCCATTCTGAATTAACAACTAACTTTTCAAATAGAGCTGTTTTTCATTAAGATGGTATTAAGAACTATTTGACAACTGGCAGTCTAACTGAGAAAATCTTTTCTACGGACATATCATCTATCCTTGATTCTCTGATATTGAAATGACCATTTAATGACTCAGTTATTGTACGAGAAGCAAGTATACCCAATATGCTACTACTATATGTCTTATTACTCACTTCGATACAACAGGGAGTAATAAAATCGATTTGCCAATATTCCGTATTATTCCATTCAACATTGTTCATATTAATGAGTACAGAATCACCAGCAATATTACACTCAAGAACATTATAGAGAATATTGAGAAAGATATTCACAATTAATTCATTAGCCATAACAACTGCGTCCGAAGTATCAGGCTTGAATTCCACAACTAATTCGCCTGTGGTAACTCGTTTACTGAATATATCAAGTGCTTTCACAATAGTTGCGACCAAATTCGTGGGTGTTAATTGGATTTGCTTAAGCCGATCAGTTTCACTGAGAAGGCGCACATTGCTTATCAATTGTCCAGCAGCAGATATAATATTGCAGCCATTATCAGCAATTGTTGTTCTCTGTTCACTTTTTACATCGTCAGAACTGAGTAATTCAAATGACGTGAGCAAAATTTGATTGAAATTCGTTATATCATGCATTAACAGGTCTGCGTATATACTTGCCTTTTCGTGTGATTTTTCAATCTCATGCAAAGCGCGAATATAAAGAATTGCCAATAGAGGAGGTCCTGCTAACAATCCTGCAAAGAGATAGATTTCAGAAACCCACCACCCACTTTCCCAGAGACTGTAATAGCTCTTGAGAATATTAGGTAGAGTCCACATTGCTAAAAAGATGATTACATAGAGTTCTAGGGTTATGACACCTCTAGAACGAGCTGATAGCAGAAAGATTAGATGAGCAAATGCAAACATGATTACAAGATTTGTACACAGAATGATTATACTGCCAATGGCACTATCAATTAGTTCTGGGTTCACACGAAGAGTAATTTGGTTGATGACTTCTCCAATCACAATTAAAGATACCATTCCAGCTAGAACAAGTGAGAGTTGAAATATTGATGGAGGTTTCCTATCTTCAGAAGGCGGATTGGTAGTCCAGTAGATGGCTAGAAATAGTAATGCAAGAGTAAGAAGGCTTCCTACAGTATATGGTGTGATTGGTTCGCCTAACGGGGCGAAAAAGGGAATTGTAATATTGAATAGTAGAATTAGGGTGACAGAAGCCCATAAGCCAAAGAGCAATATCAAAGGATAATGATTCCAGGATGTCATCTTCTTTGGATATATGTATAGTAAGATTGCCATCATTCCAGCAAGTGAGCCAGCACCAGTGTGAATGATGGAATATGCCAAGAGATTCAAAGGTTCAATTATCACGTTTAGTGACATTGATTCTATTGCAATGGTAATCAAAAACGGAAAATATGCAATTATGATCAATAAAATGGAAAAAGCATAAGATCCTCGCAGCGTAAATCCAGAATTTCTTAGAAAAGGTACAGAGAGAGCTAAGCAGAACACAAGAAATCCAGCCATCTGAATGGTTTCGGGATATTCCCATCCCATTGAGGGAGAAGGCAATGTGAAAAGTAAGAAAATTGTAGAAATTACGAAGAGGAGCATTGCGGTGATAAAGTATCCTCTGTCCAATGGTAGATTTCTTGTTCGTAACTTTGTTGCTAGAGTGGATGCCAAAGTCAATCCCGCAATTGCTATTGCTGCTAATAGGTTTCCTAATGTGAAAAGAGCTGCCTGAGTTAAAACAGGCAATACGAAGAACCACATTATCGCATAAACAACAAAGGGAAGTAAGAGCAGCAATAGTACCAAAATTTGTGGAATAGGAATGACCTTGTTCAAAGTAGATTGTCTATAATAGCAAACAGATGCTCCACCAATAAGAATTCCAAATAGAGCTAAATCCAATAGATCAGCTACTGTATTAGTAAGAACTCTATCAACAGGTTGTGAAAGGTCGAGTAGGTTCTTTCCGGCACTTCCTATGTGGAGTACTATGGAGAATAGTAATGCAGACATCAGAACTATATGAGGACGTGATCTCAATTTCTGATAGGCCAAGAGAACTAGAGCTGCTGACATAGAAATCCAAAAAGCAAGAACTGAATGCACTCCAACTCTTGTCGCTGGTGAATACGATACTAGCCCTGCTGGACCAAGCGCGAACCCAGCGAAAATAGTTGCTAAAGGTACTAGAATTAGCACCTTAAGCAATATACGTCTTTGGCGCAGCACAGAAATATCACTCCTTAGAATTAAGGACAACCACTTTCTATTTGAAAAGGCTTTCTTACACGTATCTTCTTTATTGAATCCAATCAATGAACTATGATATGACGATGTTATTTTCTGCTGGAGTATTGAAAGCATCATATTTTCCTAAAGACCAAGATATACCTGAGACTATTACCTATCTGCTTCACTCTTTCAAATCCTGCTTCCGTTGCCCATTTAGTAATAGTTCGTGGTAAGGGGTAATCTGGATCAAGAAACAGTTCAGCATCAGCGTATACAGCATCAGCTTTCATTAATCGTTTTATCTGAAGAAGAGCTTTTACGGGATTTGGTATCTCAGGAAGAACTGTGACAGAAAACACAGCATCAGCAATGCCATCATCAAGTGGTATTTGTGCCTCTGCATCTGCAAGAATAGGGACTATGTTTTTCACATCATGTTCTTCCATTCTTGCTCGAAGTCTATCTAACATCCCCTGTTGCACATCCACTGCATACACCATTCCATTTGGTCCAATCGCTCCAGCTACAGCCATAGTATATAGACCAGAGCCACACCCAATTTCAACAACCTTCATTCCAGGTTTTGCATTAATCGCGTCAACAACCATTACAGGTGGTTGTACACGGTTTCTATATGGTCCTGCAGCAATTGCATCACCCATCCGAGCAGGCATTGGAAATTTCCAGAAATAGCGTATTGACCTAACACAGATGAAAACCCACATGAAGAGGAACAGGAAAATGAAAAGGACAATCTCAATTAGCCAACGCACTCCCTGAAATAAGAAACCATTTGGCTCCAAATACTGTATCAGCAACTCACACACCAAATGAATTATATTAACTAACGTTTGTTAGTCTAATAGACATTGGATAATAAATAGCTTGTGATCAAATGGAAACCGATGCTTCGACAAAGAAACGTATCCTTGATTCTGCATACAGAATGTTTGTGGAGAAAGGATTCCAAGGGAGTTCAATGAGAGATATTGCTAGAGAAGCAGGTATTAAAGCAGGATCAATATACAATCATTTTGAGGGAAAAGAAGAAGTCTTCGAAGCTGTCTTTATTGAGAGGCACCCTATGTTTAGGATACTTGCAATTCTAGACGGCGTGAAAGGAAGTACCGCTGAGGAACTTCTTACAAATGCAGTGAATCAACTCAATAAAGAACTTCATAGAGAACCAGGATTACTCAATCTCTTTTTCGTTGAACTTGTAGAGATGGATGGAAAACATATAAACACAGCAATTAAGACGAATTTTCCCACTGATTCGCAGTTCATGAAACAGATCTTTACAATGAAATCTGAATTAAGGGATATACGAGAACCTGTTCTTGTAAGAGCAGTCATTGGCACAATCTTTGCAAATATCATATTTAATTGGTTCATAGGAGAATCCAATTCTAGACGCTGGGGTTCTATATCTGAAATGACAGATGTTCTTTTACAGGGGATTTTAAAGCCAAAATAGAACAGGGAAAAGAATGTTATCAACTATAATCAGGAGTTCAACAATAAAATTGAGAGAGCCCTTTCAATCTAATAGCATTAGATCACCTTCATTAGTGTGACCAATGCTTCTCCATCCAATATCACTTTACTATCTTGGTTCGTACAAGTCGTCTTCAAGGTAATCCGTTCCTTCTCATCATTTAGCATAATAACCTCTACTCGAGCTTTGATGGTGTCGCCAATCCTTACAGGACCAAGAAATCGCATACTCTGACTCATGTAGATTGTCCCAGGTCCAGGTAGATGCATACCAATAGCGGTACTAATGAAAGAAGCTGTGAGTAGCCCATGAGCAATTCGACCTCCAAACATTGTTGTCTTAGCCCAATCTTCATCAAAGTGTAATGGATTATAATCCCCACTAAGGTTTCCGAAGACTTGAATATCCTCCTCAGAAACTGTATGAATTACTTCTGCAGATTGCCCCATCTTAATATCGGCATATTTTATTACATTCATTTTCTTCCCTTCTCTTTACCCCATTTTATGGTCATGACGTGTAAGACCAACCAATTTCTGCTGCTGTGAGAACAACGAGGTCTCGGTCTTTGATCTTGCCACTTTTCAGATCCTCTGCTTGAGATTCAATTAATTCGTTCCGACCCATATGACCTCACTCTTCGAAACATGTTGGTTGTTCGTAAAGATTAACAAGAGTTCATTTGTTAAATATTCGAAAGCGCTGCGTTTCATTCGTGTAAGTCCCAAGTAATCGATGTCTTAGATACTGTATACGCTTCTTTCAAGTGACTGGTCAACTACGGCCACAAATTCTTATTTGATAACCCGTCCAGACGTTCTTTGAAACCTTCAGGGCTAATGATGTCGAGATAGATGAGTCCATTTTCGATTCCTTCACAAGAAATGGGCATTGTTAACAGTATATTCATCATTGCATGGCTATGGTAGTGCAGGTATACGAAATTGAGATATTAAAGTTTGAAATATACTTAAACAATACGATATCATTGTTAAATAGAAAAAGGGGGAGGAGTCAAAGACCCCTCATAAAAAAAGATATTATGTCCCGCGTTTTTTGTAAAGAACTAAGATAACAACGATTACTACTATCGATCCAACTCCACCAACTACAAGGAGCATTGTGGTTGGAAAACCACCACCAGTAGGAGCTTCAATAGTGACTGTCACTTCATGATAAGCAGTATTACCATAGACATCGGAAACCGCTATGCGAATTGTGTATGTTCCTACAGCTAAATCTGTTATGTTGGTTAGTAATCCTGTTGAATCAATAGCAAAGTTCACTGTATCATTGACAGCCCATTCTCCAATACCCGAAGGATCAAACGCACTATATTGTTCAGACACTCCTTTATTGGATTGAATCACGATATGACTAGGTCCGTCAAGTGAAGGTGGTGTGAGGTCTTCTACAATTGCATTAGTAGCATCAGCTAAAGAATGACCTGAGATATGGTATACCTCCAACTCGATTGTATGAGACCCGTGGGCAAGACCATCCACATTGACTTCAATATCACTGCCATCCCATGGTTCTATCAAAACACTTTCACTATCAATAAACAACTCATAATGAGAGGGGTTTAGTGCATAGGCCTCCCAGACCAAAGTATTTCCAGTTTCGAGTATCTCATAGTCAATTGATACAGGTGAAGTCAAATCCAAGCTTCTCGATGGATACAGGTCAACATTCTCATGACCAGTGTCACTTGAGATATTATAGTAACCAGTGTAGTTATAATTATGCCACCAATTACCGATTCCAGTGGCATTATTATACCACGTTAGAGGGCCATCTTCGAAAGTACTTCTCTCGAATGCATTCACTTCGTTCCAGCCAATATCGTTTCCAAAGATAGAGCAGTTGCCGCTGTTGTCCATGTAGATACCGTACAAGTTGTCATAGACTATATTATCTGTGATATTGGATCCGATATTCACAACGTATATTCCACCGAGACAGAGATAGACCACATTCTCAGAGAACGTATTGTTGTAGCATTCGTAGGAACCAATTCCGGTTTCGCAGTTATAGATCTCATTCCCAATTACCTTATTCCAATCACCCCAAAAATGAATTCCATGGTCTATATGATTGTATATCTGATTATTCGCGATACTACAATCACTATAACCCTCAAGATAGATTCCTGAAATCCCATTATCATGAATCAGATTCTCTACGATGAACAAGGTTTCGACATCTACAGTATTGAAAACCCGTTCTGTGAATAGCATAATTTCACCACCTGAAACTTCGGCATCTCCGTAGACTCCCATGTCTGTATTATTGAAGATATGATTGTTAGTTATTTGAATTCGTTCAGCTTCCTCCATTGAGATTCCATTTGGAGTATTATTCCAGATTGAGTTATCGGAAATCATCCAGTCAAGGCTCGGACCAAGATATATACCACACATGGCATTGATGATAACCGGCCACCAACCGTTACCATGAATATCGTTCTGCAAGATCGTTCCATTACTTGAAAAGATAATGTCTATTCCATGGTCAGAATTTCCGTAGATATGGTTATCAAAGATATATGCCCAGTCAGAAAGCTCAACATAGATACCATTCCGGGCATTATCGTAGATCTCATTTCCAACAACCGCTGCGTGAGGAGATTCATAAAGATGGACCCCGCACATGGGACCAAAGTAGAAGAAATTGTCGTGGATGATATTATCTTCAACTGTAAGATAGGAAGAGCTAATTGCCCAGATTCCACTATAGGCGCATTCTGATATTTCATTATGAAAAATTGTCACAAGATGAGAGTTGTAGAGATTTACTCCTGAACCATAGGCCAAAGATGATATATCACAATTCATTATTAATGTATTATTAGCCTCATGGAGACCTATACCAGTGCCATAACTATCATAGATGGTGCAATCATCGATAGTTGAACCTTCACAGTGAATAATATAGATACCTTCATCCTCAATATCCGTAAGTGTGCATCCAATGACTGATAAAGAGTCTATGTCTTCAAGTTCCATCCCAAGATGCACAGTTTCTATCATAGTATCAACAATCGATACTTGAGGAGCGTCGATAATGCCGATTCCAAACGAGCTCCAAGGTGTAATATCAGATATGTAGCATCCGCGAATCTCGAAGCTCACAGAAACGTGCTGAATCATAATGCCAATTACATCTGAAGTGATATTGTACCCTTCTATAATGTAAGGTGTTTCTGGAGATCCGTCTCCGCTCCATTCTTCAATACTAGCCATTTCATGAAAGGCCGTATCATTCAATATCCAAATTGGATCATGAGCTTCATAGGATGGTTCACTAATTCGTATAGGATCAGGAACCAATCTTGCCTTTCCTTCATCGAAATCCACCGGTGTAATTATTCCCATGAGAAGGAAAGGAGTTACAAGTAATAGTAAAAGTCCAAATGCTTTATGTGCGTGCTTCATTTCATTTTCCTCTTAAATAAGGGATTATTTTGCTAATAGCTAACCTTCCTTATTAGCTATATGATTAAAAATTCATTCTATTTGATTCAACTTTGTTTGCTCTTTGATTTCCTCTTCTTCAAGAATCGGTTTATTCCAGTGCCATATGCCAAAAAAAGCATCGTCAGAGAGAGAATAACAATTATTGGATTAGTGAAGTTAGCTCCTATAAGGTAACCATGAACGAAGGCAAAAGTCAGAACCACATACATCAATCCATGAAGATATCTCCAATATCTCTCGATCTTCATCCTTAGAAGACTAGCTAGAACAGCAATATATGCCAAATACAAAGCAGGTCTTCCTGCAAGGCTCCAAAAGGTAAGCCAAGATGAAAAATCAGGAATGAACACTAAGAAACTACCAGCATAAATTGAAAACACTACTGGATGGATAGTGATAGAAATCATTCCAATTATTGCAAAGTAGTGATGAACTCTCATGAATGGCTTTCCGAAAATTTTACGAACTTCTCGGAGAAAATTGGAGAGGATTGTTGCGAAGAAGATTGATGCATAACCATAGAGTGCTCCAAAACGGACTACGATAAGATAGAGATCAAGTTCTCCTGATGATAAAATGATAAATCCTTCTATAATATAAATAATAATTATCGTGAGAAGAATCAAGTATCGTCGGTAATTTTTTTCTTCGGACATTATAATCCACTCAATGTTTTGTAAGTTAAAAGAAAGAAGGACCACTTTCATACTGATGCTTTGGTGGTTCGATGACTGCAGTTTCTTTGGCTGGTAATATTTCAATGAGCTTGTATTTTGATGAACCCATTCCTCGAGCTTCTCCAAAATTTGCTACCTGATATGGATCCTTCAAGGGACCATGTATCAATTGAAATGGGTGTAATTTGGATTTTAGATTAGGGTTCACACGCATATACTTCTCTGGTATCTTTTTTAGTATTGATTCATTAACACCCTGCTTGGCAATGAGGTCGAGGGAAGCTGTATCGACAGCGACAATATCTCGACTAGCTACTATGCCAATATCATCAATCACTACGGGCATAGCCATTCCCAGACAGTCGCAGAAAGGTGTGATATCAAGTAGGAAGTTGAGATGAAATACCTTCGAGTCATCGAAGCTATCGAGAATGACCTTTGCCGCTGCAGCCATTAATTCCTGAAATGCATCAAAATTCCCAGGGTTGATTGACCATCCAGTGACGCCACCATCCGCCTCCACACAGAGCTGTTTACCTCCATGACACTGGTCACATTCATAGAAATTCAGAGACGCCTTTTCGGTCTTATCATTCCATGTAGGAGCATTTCTTGGACAGGCTTCTCGTAATTTCTCAAGATGTTCTTTTGTCATCTTTTCTTCGTCGAAATATTTGTCACGATCAACAATTCCGTGAATAGTCTGCCATCTTGTAGGACCGCTATAACCTCCCAAAGCAATATTCTTGAATGCTCCTCCATACCCGCAAGTTCCATGTCCCTTTGAGTGTGCCAAGTTCACAAGAACATCAGCATCAAGTAGAGTTCCAGCAGCAAGGAGATTCTTTGCTCCTTCAACATCGACCTTCTTCTTTGTAACATATCCATCCTTGATACCTGCAATTGGAATGATGGGGCAACCACAGGTCTCTTGAGTATACCCACGATATGCAGCATTATAAACTGAGGTGGGATTATCTGTAACAAATGGAAAAGCGCCCTGTTTCTTGATTGCTTCTACAATTCGCCTTACAAAGAACACGGGAACTGTCTGATAGCCATCTGAAAAACCAAGATGCATCTTGACAGCTACCTTATCCCTCTTCTTAATAGTAGTCAGGTCGAGATGTTCAAGTATCTTGTCCAACTTCTCACTCATATTTGCAAATCGCGATGGAACACCGGAAATGGTTGATCCAAAGTAGACCTCAGGTATTATTGCCATTATCAGACCTCTTTAGTTCGCACGACATAATAAGCCATTCAAATAAGTATGACTATCTATGTTGACGAATGAAGTTGTAGAAAGTATGAAAGGGATTCTAGTTTTCAACGTTTCCTATTTTGAACTAACCTTACTCATCCTGTACTGCTAGTATGCAATTTATTCTGTTATTGTAGTTGTAGATTTACGATTTCTTAATTCTCTTGGTCAGTGATGATAAATCTAAGAACACATCATCTATTTGCATTTCTGCATCCATTGCTGTATTCAAAGGTGGTCCCTGTTCAATGTCTATACCAGAAGTATACTCAAAGACCTCACTCAATTTAGAGTTTATAAATAAGAATAGCTTGGATAGTGGGAGGTCCATGGGACATGTATCTTGACACTGTCCACAATTAACACAAGAATCTGCAACATGTGCAAGCCTCGTAAGTGGGAAAAGTGTACTAGGTGGAATTACTCCAGCCTCAAGGAAGTCCCTATCAGCTTCTAACAGACAATCTTCGCAATAGCAAATCGGACACGCGTCTCTGCAACCATAGCATTTGATACATTTATTAAATTCATTAATCCAATATGCCAGTTTCTCAGAATGACTCATATCCAAGATAGGACCGAAATCACGCTCTCTCTGGTTATAGGATTTTTCAATCTCAATTTTATTCTTCTCTTCTCGAAGTTTAATGCTAGTGGGTTCAGGTGCGTCTACCTTAATGTAACCCTTGCTAATAGCCAAGTCTACAAGAGATTTACCTTTCTCAGAACATATTTCAATGAAAGTTCCAGGCGTTTCTTCTGATTCAGTCCCCCACTTCCCGCATGCCAAATCAGCGAATGTTGGAATTTTAATCACACATCGTGTACAATTATCTCTTAGACCAATACCTTTCTTCTGCAATTTCGATAGCTCTATAGACTTGCTCTTGCCATCTTTGAGGTATATGGTAAGTTTGCCTTCATCAATATCTTCCTTGATAACATCGTCGGGATTTACCTTGAATTCTTCACGGAATATCATTCGAGCAATCGCAGGAGAGATTGTGCCGCTACAATTTAGACCTATCAGAATTAAATTATCTACATCAATCTGCTTCCTCTTCTGTAGCTCAATAATTGCTCTGATATCACAGGGTTTCCCAACAACTGCCAATTTTTTGGATGCACCTCCGTCGAGATATTCTTTTAGAAAACGGGCAATATTTGGTATTGAACAATGAAGAGACCCAGCTGTATCAATGATATCATCAGGATTTGTGATAAGTACAGGGATACCAGAGAAACGATCACCATTCTTGGCTCTGACGGTAACGACACCATCAACATGGCTAGTTGCAAGGGCACACTTGAGAATGGAAGACACAGCTCCTCCGGATTCTCCTCGTTTCAATATACTCTCATCAAGAGAGCGAGCAATGTACAGTGTATGACTCATTTTGACACCTCCAATCTAACAGCACATACTTTGTATTCAGGCATGCCACAATTTGGATCTAAAACCGGATTCGTTACCTTGTTCGCGCAAGCCTCGCTGAAATGAAACGGCAAAAACACAAAGCCCTCAGGAACAGCATCAGTCAAAAGAGCTTCAACTACAACACTTCCACGTTTAGTGGTTAAAGTCACATTCGTGCCATTCTTAATATTTTGAAGAGCTGCATCTTTTGGATTAACCTCGAAATAGGCCTTTGATACTTCAGCATCCAACTTTGGAGTTCTACGACTCATTGTCCCTGTATGATAATGGAAGATGCTACGTCCAGTTGAGAGAATAAACGGATATTCTTTGTCAGGTAATTCTGCGGGAGGGATAAACTTCACAACTTGAAGATGCCCCAGACCATCTGGGGTATTGAATTTCTCTGTAAAGAACGTGCTTGTACCAGGATGTTCCTCAGTTGGACACGGCCACTGGATTCCACCTAAGGTTGCCTCTAAGCGCTCATAGGTAATACCCTTGTAAGGAGGTACAACACGTCTGATCTCTTCGAAAATCTCTCTTGGTGATGAGAAATTAAATTTCTCCTTATAGCCCATTCGTTCTGCGACTTGGACTACAATCCACCAATCCGGTCTTGCCAGTCCAGGAGGTTCCAACAGTTGATTTATTTTTTGAACTCTTCTATCAACATAAGCATGGATACCTTCTCGTTCAACCCATGTGCTTGCAGGTAATACTACATCAGCTAATTGAGCAGTTTCAGTGGGAAAAATATCCTGAACGATTAACAGCTCCTTTGATTGAAGCGCAGTCTTCACGTTATCGATGTCAGGTATCGCCATCATGGGATTGGTTCCAACTATCCAAAGGTACTTGACTTGCTCAATCATCTTCGTATATGGAAGTCCAGGTTTGTCAGGAAGATTCTCAACACTCCAAAGTTCTTCGAACTTTTTATGGGCACCAGCATCTACCCTCTGAAATCCGGGATAGAACACATTAAGACAGCCCATATCTCCAGTACCTTCTCCGTTAATCTGACCTCGGGTTGGGCACAAGCCAGTACCAGGTCTACCATATTGACCTGTTATCAGAGCTAGAGTAGCTAGAGCCTTTATCCCATCAGTCCCAGAAATATGCTGATTTAATCCTTGATTATATAGTACTGAACCAATTTTAGCTTTGGCAAACAGCTTTGCTGCTTTCTTCAGATCATCAATATGTACCCCGCAAACATTAACTAAATCATTGAGATCTAATGAATTAAGATACTCCCGTAAAGGTTCTATACCAACTGTCCTCGTTTCAATGAATTCTTTGTTTTCCAGACCTTGGTCAATGATTATTTTCATCATAGCATTGATAACTGCTACATCAGTACCGGAGTTTAACTTGAGATGAACATCACTCAGCTCTCTTGCTGTCGCGCTTTTTCTGGGATCCATAACAATTACTTTAGCACCTTTTACTTTTGCTTGGAGAGCCCTCTTATACATTAAAGGAAAAGTTTCCTTCAGATTGATTCCAACGAGAAGAATGCAATCAGCCTTCTCGAGATCAAGCAAATTGATGGGCATAACTCCAGAACCAACAACAGGACCGAGACCAGCTGCAGTTGATGAGTGGCATAGACGACCACAATACTCCACATTGTTTGTCTTCATTACTACGCGTGTGAACTTCTGTAAGACATACGCATCTTCATTGGTATTCTTTCCTGATGCAAGCAGTCCAAATTCATTTAGCCCTGCTTGTTTCAATTTCGATGCAATATAATCAAATGCTTCATCCCAGCTACATTCAACTAATCTGCCAGACTTTCGAATCATGGGAGTCTTTAGTCTGTCTTCCGCATAGAGAAATTGATATGCATTACGTCCTTTTGGACAATTACCTCCTTCGTTGACTGGATGATCTGATTGCGGTTCTTGGCCAATAATTTTGCCATCTTCAATTACAAGATAGATACCACATCCACAGCTGCAATATGGACAAATCGTCTGCTCATACTGGACCAATCAAATCCCTCCAATATTATTGGGTCCAAGTTCTTTTATTGTCTTCACAAAGCTATTGACAACAGTCTGGAATTTGATTGCTTCAGATGCAGATACCCATTCTAATCGTAATCGTTCTGGTTCAATTCCGATGCCTTCAAGAAGAGTCTTCAACATCATGTATCTTCGCCGTGTGTATAGATTCCCTGTTTTATAGTGGCAATCTCCAGGATGACATCCTGCTATGAGTACACCATCCGCACCCAATAGTAGTGTCTTTATTATAGCAGCAGGATTCAATCTGCTTGAGCAATTCACTCGGATAGCATGAATTTCAGGTGAATACTGAAGTCTACTCGTTCCAGCTAAATCTGCACCAGCATAGCTGCACCAATTGCATAGAAACGCAATAATTCTTGGTCTAAAGACTTCTTCATTAGATACAGGTACTTTTTCCGATTGCGTCGTCATTATCCTCTTCCTATCATTTGTTATTCATTATTCTCTGTCAGATCAGATAGCCATATCTTTCATATAGTGCATATTAGCTATTGATATAATGAATCAGAATTCATTTCGATAAATTCCCCCTTATTAATCCATTTGATACGGAAACATGTTTTTTATATTTAGTTACATATTGAAACTAAAATCAGATTGATATTCAAAATAGATTGGATATAAGTAAGTCAGATATCTCTAACTAAAAAAGAAAACCCCAAATTTGTATCTTTCTAGTAAAATCAGAGTTCAACTGACCAACTGAATTTATTATATTGATGGGAAAAAAGATGGAAGGAGCGTTATTGGAATAAACTCCTTTCAGTAAGGGGCAAATGAAAAGATAAGTTCTAAGAACTTCTTGAACCAAGCCCGTAGTCTTTTGCGGACATATCAAGTTGTGAGTTAACCTCAACTATTGGGATATCAGCTGAAGTGACCAATCCGAATTTTCCAATATGAAGTCGCAGACTACCTTTGAAAAGACCTGCATACCCATTTGTTAAGGTGTAAGTATCACCTTCATTCATTGTATCAATATTCTCATTCCAAATAGGCATCTGAACAGTTCCAGTTGAATCGCCAACGACAGCATCTTGTACACGATACATCTCTCCATCCTTACGGGATTCAACAGATCTTTCATCACTTGTATTCATGACCTTGAAAGTAATGTTTACTCGTTTCATTCCGGGCTTAAGCTCGGCAACTGTGGCCTCAATAGGCGCTCTCTTGTTTTCGCTCATTGTATATCACTCGCTCTTGCGAATTCAGGTCATTCAAAACTAGGATAATCCTCGTATGGAAGTAAATGAAGGTTGTAAATCCTCGATAAAACCAGACTGAGAAGGTTTGCGTAGTTACTATACCTGTACGTTACAATTTCAGGAGCTTGCTTAAGGCATTATGCATAGCACCGGAGTAATAAATATGGAATAAGGTTTCGTAAAAAGAGCTAACGGCAACAGGTTTACTCAAAATGAGTATCTTGTCCAAGTTCAATAATTAAAGTGGATCAATATTCCTGATGCCGTGTGTAAGTCTATGGAAAAATACCATCAAAGTTCTAAGAACTTCTTGGAGTACCATTGTAATCTTTAACGGACATATTAAGATTCATGTTCACTTCATCGATTGATTCATCAGCTGAAGCAATTGAACCGAACTTTCCTAATTGTAATCTAAGATTAGCTTTGAAGAGACCTGTATACCCGTTTGTAAGGGTATAAGTTTCACCTTCCTTTACTGTCTCGATAGCCTCATTCCAAATTGGCATTAAGATCGTCCCAGTTGAATCACCAACCATTGCATCTACTACACGGTATGTTTCATTAGTATTACGGGACTCAACAGACCTTTCATCACTGATACTCATGACCTTGAAGGTAATGTTGACACTTTTCATTCCGGGCTTAAGCTCGGCAATTGTAGCCTCAATGGCATCTTTTGTATAATCACTCATTGTATATCACTCGCTCTTGCGAATTCAGGTCATTCAAAACTAGGGTACTTTTCATGTGGAAATACAGGAAGGTCGTTAATCCTCAATACAACCAGACTGAGAAGGTTTGCATAGTTGCTATGCCTGTACACGAAAGATGCGGAAGTTTGCTTAAGGCGTTATGCATTGTATCCTTTGGAAAAGCAATTGTTATAGAAAGACAATTATGAATGAAATAATGAAGGTCAAAAGGCGGTCTAACCAGTAAAGAACAACTCCGCATTTCTTCACTGAATTTAACAGAGAGAAAGGTTGAACATCTAGGTAATAAACTAGAAATTACATGATGTATTCGGAGGGTTATTCATGAGTTTTCGTGAGGCTGAAAGAAAACGGATAGTAAGAATTAGAGATGATATTTTCCGAGACCCTGGTGGCGGGAGATTTATCCGACGTGAAAGAGAATTTGTCCTGAAAAATCCTCGGCTTAACTTATGGGGAGGAATTAGAGAAGATGCTCTCAACTACTTTGAAAGGAATCAAATTATCTGGTGGAAAGGTGAAGAGAATCAATCGAGTGGACACTTACTTTCATCACAGATAGCTTGTCTTAATCACCTCTATTTTGTCCGACAAAGAAAAGATATTGCGACTGCAATCTTAAAGAATGTTCAATCAGATGTACAAGAAGCGATGGTTGTAGATGATGGATTTGTTGAATTTGAGGTAATTGGAAAGCAAAACTACCTTGGCGAAAAATCACATACTAGAGGAGCAAATGCAACATCAATTGATGCAGTTATGGTGGGCAAGAAATCTGATGGAAAAAATATCCTGATAATGATTGAATGGAAATACACAGAGAACTATAGTTCTGAAAACAAGTATATTCCTGCAAGGTCTGAGATATATGATTCATTACTTGAGGGCTCGGATTGTCCAATCAAAGTACAAAAGTTTGAGAGTCTCTATTATGAGCCTTATTACCAACTGATGCGGCAGACTCTCTTAGGATGGAAAATGATTCAGAATTATGAGTATGGTTGTGATGAATATGTTCACCTTCATGTGATTCCATCAGACAATAAAGAACTACTAGAACGAGTTACCTCTCCTGGATTAAAAGGAGAAACGATGTCTAAGGCTTGGCAGAGTGTTTTACACGAGCCTACTCGATACCAACCGGTTACACCAGAGCAACTTCTTTTACCAATCAAAGAATGCAAGGATACTTCATCAATATTCACATATCTCAATAAAAGATACTGGGATAGAATTTGATTGTTAAATCGAATTTGGTAGACAAAATCATCTTATCTACTTTTCATCTAAATCATGACGGATACTTAGGTTTTATAATCAATTCCAGCTTCGCGAATCATCTCTTGAATTCTAAGAGTACCCAATCTTATCAACTTGCTAAAAGAGAGGAAGAGGATAGATACCTCAACCTACTCTCTGTAGATTACCAAAAGCTTGGCATTGGGATTGGAATAATATAAGGCCAGAGATAGAGAATTAGGAAGACGATAATAAACACCGTAATCATCCCAACAAGAGTCTTTGAGTATCCTTTTGGAATTAGCATATCTTCACTATCTATCTTACGAGCAAGGGGAAAGAGACCTACATAGAATGATGCAATAGAGAAAATCATTGCAAGCAGAACCCATGGATGAAGATCGGGAGTACCAAAGATAACAATAACTGTAAGGAGTGAAAGGAAGAAGATTTTCGTACCCGCAATCCAATTGATCAGGTACCTCACGAAGTCATGTATTTCCGGATGTGCTTTCGATTTTTCCCAAGCTCTGAACGTACCAATACCGTTGGCTCTTGTAGAATCTTTCTTAAAATACAGAATAAAGATATTACCAATTTCTAACATCATAAAGAAAGCAATTGCAACGACAACAAGACTCATTCTTCATCCACAGATAATTGCTCCATAAATACATAGTTGTATCATTAGTTCTTGATCTCTCAAACGATAGATTTTTTTTTTGCTTCATCGTAACTTTAAAAACCATTAACCGAGGAAATATTCCAATTTAATCAAGAGATATTTACTTGAAAACGCAGAAGAATTTATAGATTGGTGGATGAAGAAGTTTGTAGGGTGAGAGAGTTGAGTAAACGTAAGTATGTAAGGCAATACAAATGGTCTAACATCTTAGCAATGATGCGAGGTGGGGGAGGAGATCTAAAAGAATGTACTGATGATTTAAAAGGACGTTTAGTGGTCATCACAGGTGCAACATCAGGAGTCGGATATGTAACTGCAAGAGAGTACGCTTCACATGGCACTAACCTTCTTCTTATTAATCGAAATGAAGAAAAATCGATTGCACTATGTGAAGAGATTCGTCAGGAATTTCAAGTAGAATGTGAGTATAAAATCGCAGATTTTTCACGATTATCTGAGGTACGTAAAGTTGGAAAGGCACTTTTGGAGTCAAACCTAGACATCGATGTTCTTATCCATAATGCGGGTATTTATTCAACGAGAAAAATAATCACTGAAGATGATAATGAGTTAGTCTTTCAAATAGACTATCTTGGAGCATTCGTTCTAAATTATATGCTTAAAGATAAACTAAAAGCCCGAGGAAAAACACGCATCATCTTTGTCAATTCAGAAGGTCATCGCTTTGCTGTTTGGGGCATAGGACTGCATGACCCTAAGTATGAAAAACGTCGACATTCCGGTCTAGGGAGTTATGGCGTAGCAAAAACAGCCCAACTTCTTTCGATGATCAAATTTGATGAATATTTCGAAGGCAGTGGTGTAACAATAAATGCTATGCATCCAGGAAATGTCAAGACCAGTAGTGGGTCACAAAATGGTCGAATATACCGTTGGTATAAGAGAAACTTAATCGATCGTTCAGCAAAAGACCCACAGATATCTGCAACAGCATTGTATTATCTCGGAGTATCAAAAGAAGTTGAGGGAATAAGTGGTAAGTTCTTCAACCTTACAACTGAAGAAGAACCTGCACCTCCTGCACTGGACCGGGAAGTTGCAGATGAGCTTTGGAATAAATCAATAGAGATGGCTGGTTTGGTATGAGCGAGAACAATCATCGAACGATTATTGTCGGCGGGGGCATATCAGGACTGACCGCTGCTGCGTACTTAACAAGAGCAGGTCATGATGTCCTTCTACTAGAGAAGAACAAAGAATGCGGGGGACTCCTCAATTCATTTAGTCGAGATGGCTTCACATTTGATGCAGGAGCACGAGCAATCCTAAATGCAGGGATAATTCGTCCCATGTTAAAAGAACTAGAAATTGAACTTGAAATGGTTGATAGCCCCGTATCAATAGGAATCGAGAATGATGTTATCAATCTTGATGTGGAAACTATCTTGGATGACTATAAGCAATTGTTAGAGAAGTTATATCCCGAGAGCATCAGAGACATAGAGAAGATCATCTCCAAGATTGAAAGAATCTTCAAAGATATGGGGATTCTTTACGGTATTGATAATCCCTATTTTAGAGATATGAAGAATGATAGAAGCTATCTCCTTAAAGAAGTCCTTCCCTGGATGGGAAAATTCATGTTCGCCTTACGTCGAATGAATAAGAATAACGAACCTGTTGAATCGTATCTAGAAAATCTAACTTCTAATCAATCCCTTATTGATATCATTGCTCAACATTTCTTCAAAAAGACACCGACAGCTTTCGCCCTAGGTTACTTCTATACTTATACCGATTATAGGTATCCAAAAGGAGGTACAGGCGAGCTGCCAAAGGCAATAGTGCAAAAAATCATCGATTGGGGTGGAGAAATCCAGACAGACATTGAAATAGTCGAAGTCAATCCAGCTGAAAAAATAATTAGTGATAAAGATGGTAATACCTATGCATTCGATTACCTCATCTGGACCGCTGATCTCAAGACATTGTATCGAATCTTAAACACCCAAGGTCTAGAAGAAGAAGTCACTCACGAAATCGTGGAACAGAAGGAGATTCTTCTTTCCAAACGTGGTTGCGAGTCTGTCTATTCACTATTTGTTGGTGTAGATATGCCATTAGAAACTTTCAGCTCCATTTCAAATGGGCATTTCTTTTATACACCATTGAAAGAGGGTCTTGGTGAAGTCCATAAATCAGAACTCAACTCTCTTATCGAGAATTTTAACACTGTATCAAAGGAACAAATTCTACAGTGGTTGGATAGGTATTTTCAATTAACAACATATGAAATTTCAATTCCTACATTCAGAAATCCTGAATTAGCACCTGAAGGAAAAACGGGTTTAATAATAAGCACTCTCTTTGAATACGATCTGATTAGAAAAGTAAAGGATGCCAACTGGTATGATGAATTAAAAACCGAAGTCGAAAACCGCATGTTGGAAACCCTTTCTAACTCTATCTATCCAGGCTTGAAAAACAAGGTACTCTTTCAATCATCCTCAACCCCACTCAGTATCGAATCGGTAGCTGGAAGCTCTGAAGGAGCAATTGTGGGTTGGTCAAATGAGTCACCCGTTCCTGTTGTACATGAGCTCCGAAAGATGGGAGGCTCAGTTAAGACACCGATTCCACATGTATACCAAGCTGGTCAGTGGGTATACAGTCCTGCAGGATTACCCACCGCAATTCTTACAGGTTGGCATGCTGCTCAAAATGTAATAAAGACCAAAAAATAACCTACTAATGGAGATATCGATATGTCTGAAATTGATAAACTAAAAAAAGGTGTTGGAAAACGTCTACTTCTTTGGAGTACTGTTAGTGTCATAATTGGATTGGTCTTATATTTTGGTTCATCGGGTACAATTCTGGGTGGCATTGGTCTTCAAGCACTGATTTGGGGAGCAATTGATGCAATCATTGCAGTTTCTATTGTTTACAAACAGAAAGAACAATCAATCGCGAAAATAACCAAGACTGTGTCTGCTAGTATTAAGTTCGACATTATCGTTCAGGTTGTAGGTCTTATCGTTATCTTGGTATTCTTTCAAGATCCATACTTCGTGGGTAATGGAATAGGAGTTATCATTCAAGGATTCTTTCTCTTATTACTGGATTACTCTTATCACAACGCACTCAGGAATTTGGGAAAAGAAACTAAAGATGTTTCTAATTAGGTATAGTCAAAGTTTCCAGCATCAATCTTCAAACAGAATTTACCTGTTTCATCTGCCTTGACAGTACAGTCATTGAAAAAAGAACGCGTAAAATCCAATTTCATGATTAATAGGTCTTGATGGCTAATGGACTTGTTGTCAATTGGAAGACTTGCTGCAATCCTTACAGACTCATATTAGGACAAGTATTCAATGAATAGACTGAAACTAAGGAGGTAGAGAATGAGTATCTAAAAAATAACATAAAACTCAACAACCATTCACATAGGTGTTTGCACATAATTCTGAACAGAACGACTGAGTTTTATTATTAATTTGCCGTAATACAGCGACTTCATCAGAGATGGAATCTCCACAATAGGAGCAAATGTTGTCCATATCAGGCACTGGACCGCAATACGGGGTCAAAACTATACTTTTGATTTCACGTTGAATCTCAATGAATTCTGTATTATCAGATAGAAAAATATAAGCTAACCCTTGAAGCAAATCACTGAGCGTGGTCGAATCAACATCCACATCTTTGAGATGCAGGGCAAGATATTCCATTGCCTCGTCAACCATCTCAACCTGGTGAATCATCAAATCTTCTAAATGATTCCATTTTTTGTCATTGAGCTTGACTTCAAGACCGTCCTCAAAGAGTTTACGATAGGTATCTACAACATCTCCACTCATCTTAGAGTTAATGATGACAAATACTTTAGCAGTCCTTCTGTAGTAAACACCTCTCTTGCTCTTTGCATCTCCCTCATCACGTGTTGAAAATTCCTCAACAAGACCTTGTTCGACTAGCTTTGGCAGATGGTAATAGCAGTTGAATTTTGAAACCTCTATCTCCGGTATATATTGTTCAATATTAGCAACAATCTCTGGGACTGATAACCAGAATCTTTTACCTTTCGTTTCTTCAACAATCGTGGTCTTGACCTTTGTGCCATCTTTCCTGACTTTTTCTTCAAAAGTTACATTCTCAAATATCATTTCGGTACCATAACGTAGCGCTACTAGAATTGCGCGTCGAATTGGATCAATAAAAGACTCAACAAGCTCTGGATCCGTAACTGGAATATAACTCCTCACTTTTGTATCTGGAAAATCAGGTAAAGATTCAACCGTCAACTGCGTCACCAATCAGCAAATTTATAGTTTCAACCGTCAAATTATTTCAAATAATGAACTTATATTGATTTCTATTTTTACGATTACAACCAAAATTACAAAATAATTGAGTTCATTATATATAAGTTTATAAACTATTGTAACAATTACACTTATGTGTGTTTAGTATTGCAAAATACTAACTAAACAAGAAAGAGATGATAATTATGGCGTTCAGTATCAGAAAAAGAAATCAAAAGAAAGATCTAAGATATGATGGTAGACTCCAAAATATCAACAGAGATTCTATTACTACCCATGGCATTGTTTACAAGTCAATTTTATAATGACATTTAGAGGATTTAATACCTCGATATCTAAATAAATTATGATACCACTCTCTTTTTTTGAGAGTTCGGTATCATCATTAATTTTATTCATTCAGATCCAGCATATTAAGTTGAATGTACACTAAATCTGAAATGAATAAGGATAGAAGAACTGTAATAGGCTTTGCTAAATGATAACAATCTATCATAACAATTCCTTAATTGCTTCAACAAATGCATTCAAAACTTGTATTGCTCTTTCTGTACTTTCGTAGATAATCTTAGGATCGATATCGATGTAAACATGAACGATGATTTTTCTAAGTTACACAAGCTCAGCAAGATTGGAACCGAGATTCTTGTCAATCACTCCATGCTCAGTGGTGATTTCAATTGAATCTTTGTGAAACTCCAATGTGTCCAAATGCTGATGTGCTATCAGATGTTAAAAAATCACTGATATATTGTAGAATCTCAGGGAATTCATCCATCCTGGTGTTCTCCTGCAATTCGTAGCGCAAGAGCAGATAGTTTGAGACCCATTAGAAGGGTCTCTTCACCAGAAAATCGCCTTGCATGTTTTGCAGACCGGATTTGGTCAAGATCTCGTCGCATCTTTACCTGCTCTGCCAATGGGCTAGTCATTATTTTCTCTCATTCAATGTTACCTAATCTGCTCATATATTCTACTATACATTGATGGTATTTGAGAGAGAAAGAGGATGGAAGAAGTGCGAATGGCACACCTGAGCAGATATCAGATGAACCTCAGAATTGCATCAACAAACAATTTTGCATCAATGATAATTGCTATTGCACTTTGATATACTATGTTGGAGTCAACGTCTATATATAGATGAATAAGTATGTTCCTCAGTTTAACAAAATCAATCAATCGGTCTGCGAGAGGGAAATCAATAATCTTGTGATTAGCAATTATCTTTACAGCTTCACTATATGATTTTGGAGACCCCCAATGATTATGTGCTACTAGATGAGTACAGATATCGATAATTGCCTGAGCGAAAATCTGAAGATTCTCTCTATTGCACCTTGGAGTAGCTCATCTTTCAAATATTGTTCTTGAGTGATAGTTTCAATGCGTTTGATACGAGTGACTCGTTCGAGAATGATATCTAATCGTGCTTTCACAACTAAGGGATCTACAGCCATTGAAATCAAGCCCCTAGAGATTGTTTCAAGTAGTTCTGTATGTAGTACTCCCAATCCGGATACCTCACAAGAACGTATTCTTGAAAACAGGGCCAAACTTTGTCATTTTTCGTGTATAGAAGTTTACCATCACGAACCACTCTGTACTGAAGTGTGAGATCTGCAAGATTAAGAAGAGTAACGTCAATCTTCGGAGAATTCTCCTTATCAACGTAATCAAAGAGGGAGAGTAGATCACCAAAGATTGTCTGCAATTCCTTCTTCGGATTGCTTACTTGAACGCCAATATCAATATCACTCTGTGGATGGGTATTTCCTGTTGACATAGAACCAAAGAGAACTATGAAGTCAACTTGTTCATCAAGTTCATTTCTTATCTGTGTGACGATATCATCCAATAGCTCGTCTTGATTCAAAGAGTCACGTTCCTTAGCATTTCGTATACAGTAATTGAAATATTCTCGTTGCATATAAACTCGAAGGTATTTTGCTTGCTGAGAAAAGAAAAGGGATGGAAGGAGTGCGACAGGCACACCCTTGCAGGGTGTGTCGAGCCCGGCTCAGTTCTTTACGCCGGACCTTCATCCGCCGCCAGTCACAAGCTCCTTCCTGACTAACTCGTGGCCCTCATCGTAACAATGAAAGAGTAGAAAAGAGTGTCATCGAATAAACACCAGTCTTTCTCGCGAGGATTATAAGGAATTGTGAGTATCGGATAATGGAAGTGTCATAATTGGCAGACAACCTAATCATTGTAGATCCAGATATTATGCTAGGAAAACCAGTGGTTGCAGGAACTAGAATCACTGTAGAACTTATCTTAGAAAAACTGGCAGCTGGAGAAACAATTGAACAGCTTCTTGAGGATTTTCCACAACTCACTCGTGAAGATATCCTAGCTGCACTAGCATATGCCTCTGTTGCTTTGAAGAGTGTAACAACCTACCCTACAGGAGTTACCACAGATTGAATTTTCTTGCAGATGAGTGCATTGAAAAAAGTATTGTTAGACATCTAAGAGAAAATGGTTTTAAAATTAAATCAGTAGCTGACTTGATTCCAGGAGGTTCTGATGATACAGTGATTGAATTAGCAAATAAAGAAAAATCAATTCTACTCACTGCAGACAAGGACTTCGGGGAATTGATCTACAGACAAGGAAAACTCACACATGGAATTATTCTGATTCGATTGCATGGATTAACCAGCTTGAAGAAGGTCAAAATAATTGTGAAGA
>SDOA01000071.1 GCA_004524595.1 Candidatus Thorarchaeota archaeon
CAATCAATGGCGCCCAGTATGGACAGGTGATTCTTGCCAATTGTTCTAATGTCACTGTGAGTAATGGATTATTTGATCACGCATCTGCGGGTGTTCAGCTTGGATATTGTACGGAATGTACTTTGGAGAACAACATTGCCACGAGTAATGTCGAGTACGGATTCAGGCTCTATTCCTCTCCTGATTGTATCCTTACAAATAACACTGCAAGTAACAACCAAATTGGATTCTCTTTCCTCCGCTCTTCTTACTGTACTCTCCAGAACAATACTGCCAACGGTAATGAATACGGCATCTATTTGAGAATATTGAGTTCTAGGAATCTATTTTTCTTCAATCGTTTATTTAATAACTCATTATCTAATGCACGTGATGATGGCAGTGTAAATAACTGGGACAATGGCACACATGGGAACTACTGGGATGATTATGATGGCAGCGGCACATATTCCATAATTGGGTCAGCTGGAAGTGTGGATAACTATCCCTATTTATATGTACAACCTCCTCCGCCAAATGGAATCACAACCACAACAACTACAACAACAGGTATCACCACTACCATAACAACGCCTCCTGGTGTTAATGATTTTGATCTGGTTAGATTATTGTTAATCATCATCTCCATCTGTTCAGGCGGGATTATTGTAGTTGCTGTAATCCTAACTATTCGTGAGAGAAGGGTAGCTATTAATACTATATCATGCTCAGAAGAAGAAATTATTGATTGAATACTCATCCTACTTTGCCAAAAAATGATGTTATGATAGATTTGCATCAGGTACTGGAAAAGCTGTGATTTCATGATAAAAAACATTAACATTTATCTGAGTGCACTCTCTCTCAGAACCGGTCATGCTAGAATGAATGTAGGGAATTTTTACCGTGTTATCATAGTAGCTTTCCTCCTCGTGAGTCTGTTTAATAGCAGTATGAATAATCATTCTTTATCCAATTCACTAATTGAATCTCATGATATTAATCGGTCGAAACTTACATACACATATACACCTCATATTCCAATCACAATTACTAGCAATGATGACTTTATCAGTCAGGGCTGGCCTGGAAATGGGACCGAGGGCAACCCGTATTTGATCGAGGGATTGAGTGTTATAGACACATCAACATGCATCAGTATCAGTGATACGAATGTATATTTCGAGATTACCAATTGCTTAATTTCATCCCCAACCCAGTCAAACAACAATGGCATAAATTTTGAAAATGTAACCAACGGTGCAATAATAGATTGCATCCTTGAAAATCATGCCAATGGAGTTTATCTTTCTTTGTCCTCATATTGTATAATAAATAAGAGCATAGCATTTAACAACGAACATTCTGGCCTTGAACTCCTTTCATCTGACTTCTGTACAATTTTAAATAACACTGCATTTGACAACCTTTGTGGATTCTGGCTTGAATCCTCCTCTACTTGCACTTTGAATTATAATATTGCCGTTGATAATGAGTATGGTTTTATTCTCTACCTATCTTCTTCAATCTTAGAAAATAATTTTGCTAATCGAAATATGAATGGATTTCATATCTATGAATCTTCATTTTGTGATCTGATAAATTGTACTGCCAGTTATAACTTTCAATCAGGGATTTTTCTCTATAATTCATCATTTTGCATGATGATGAAAAACACTATACAGTACAATTACAGATATGGATTCTTTCTAAGTAACACAACCTCATGTACACTAGTAAACAACACACTTCGTGATGACGGAATTTTCTTATTCGGTCCTTCTGTATCTTATTGGTTGCATACTATGTTAGATAATTCAATTAATGGATTTCCAGTTGGATACTTCAAATCTACCTCCGGATTATCCATAAATGGATCTCAGTATGGTCAGGTATTACTGGCCAACTGCTCTAACACATTTGTGAAAAACGGAATATTTGCTAATGTAGCATTAGGAGTTCAGATTGGATTCTGTTTTAATTGTACATTGGATAACATTACTACAATAGACACATCAATGTATGGATTCAAAATTATATACTCCTCCAATTGTACACTCATAAATAACTCTGCAATAAATAGCCGATACGGATTCTACATTGAGAGCTCACCATACTCCAACTTGAGTCTAAATATTGCTCTTAATAATAATGGATATGGATATTATATTGCTGATTCTAATTCTTGTGCACTTACGAATAATACTTCCGCAGGTAATATGATGGAAGGTTTCAAACTTATTGTGACTTCTTATTCTGTCTTGATTAACAACTCTGCGTATGATAATGATTATTATGGATTCTTTATTGATTCATCCGTCTTCTGTACACTCACGTATAATTTTGCCATTAGTAACAATATAGGTGGCTTTTACTTTTTCAATACCTCACATATTACAATTATTGGAAATAATGCCACAGGTAATGATAGTCGTGGATTTCTTCTGGCGCTTTCTTCATCATGTATATTACATAATAATACTGCCTCTAGTAATAATTTTGGTATTTATTTAGATAGTTTCAGCACAGGAAATCTTCTTTTCTTCAATTATATCTTCTCAAATAGAGAGTCAAATGGGTATGATGACGGAGAACTAAATAGCTGGGACAATGGTCTAAACGGGAATTATTGGGATGATTATGATGGCAGTGGCGTGTACAACATATCAGGTACTGCAGGAAGTGTTGATAATCATCCTTACCAGTTTGAAGAATCTTCTTCGTCAGATAATAATACCACTGCGACAACAACACCAATTACAACTACAACGACTTCAGGAAGCACAACTAGTACAACCAATCAATCAAATTTGTTGATACAATTACTGGTGAATGGAATAGCAGTTGGTTCATTGACAGTTATTTTGAGCGTGCTAATTCTGACTATTCGAGCTAGAAGGTTGAATAAAACATCAGCATCCTAATTCTAATTCAATTCCAAATTATTTTCATCACAATTATGGCTAATCAGACTGAATAAAGATGTATAGAAAATCGACCTGATTGAAAAGGGCAACTTCAAGAGGTAGTTTGTCTGTTTCTAATAGTGGGTCTGTCTTCGATGTTGGATGAACCTGGCGATTTCATTGGAAATATTCTTGCCAAGCTCATCAATCGACGATATACAACTCTCACAGATACTCAGAATTTCAAAAATTGGGATATGTCAATTATTATTGAAACTGACTATTATCCTGTTTCAATCCTTTTTGAAAATACAGTCAAAATCAAATCAGATGCTATTCAAAATCCAACGCTAATATTCAAAATGAAGTTTAATACTATAGTTTCTATCGTGAAAGAAGAAACTACAATTCTTAGAGCTCTACTCAAAGGTGCTATTCAGGTAAAAGGGCTTGTCCGTCATCCAAGAGCCGCTTTCAGATTTTATAGACTAATGAATTCAATTCTGAAGTGATGGTATTATGAAATTAAAAAAACGATTTGAGGAGATTGTTGGGGCACAGAATATTTCTGATGGCTTAGCAGAGCAGTATATTTATTCATTTGATATGACTGAAAATCCCCCTAAAACACCACTCATGGTCATTATGCCTTCAACTGTCGAGGAGATCCAGAAGATTGTCAAACTGGCTAACGAAACCCTGACTCCCTTGATTCCCTTTGTAACAGGACAGAGCGTTGGTGGGTTAACAATCCCTCAAGTGGACGGTGCTGTGATTGTTGATCTCAAAAAGATGAATAAAATCCTCGAAGTTGATGAGGAAGCAATGTATATGTTGGTAGAACCAGGTGTTACTTTTGGTCATGTAAAGAGGTATCTCGATGACAATCATCCAAATCTGCGTTATACATATCCATTAGCTCCACCCTACACCTCAGTTATGGCAAATGCTCTCCTTCAGGGTCTCTGTGATTTGTCCACTACCCACGGTGCAATGTCTGAATTCATCAATGGACTTGAAGCAGTTTTGGCAACAGGAGAGCTTGTTCGTGTTGGGTCGGGAATCATGGGTGATGAGAATTGGTTTGGAAGATATCCGCTTCCCGATCTTGTAGGTCTCTTCTCAGGATGGCAAGGCATGACTGGAATTGTAACAAAAATCTCCCTCAAGATCTGGCCAAAGAAGAGCGAAGTTGGACATGCCGCGCTCTTTACATTTGGAGAGGAGGGTACAACAAGTCTGCTAAAGGCGATTACAAAATCGGGTGTAGTTGAAGATGTAGACTGTATGTCATTATCACTTGTGAAGATGTTAATGGGCATCCCACCTATGGTACGTCCATTTGAAGGAGAACCAAACTATGGGACCGTAATCATACTCTCAGCAAACAGTAAAGTGGAATTAGAGGAAAAGAGAAAGCAGCTAGAATCCCTTGTTGAAAAATCACAACAGACAGAACCTCGAAATTTGCTAGTAGATTGGGGCACCATCTCAAAGCTTATGGGTACCCAAGCCAATGAATGGATTGATTTTCCGTCAGATGCTTTCAAAGTTTTGACAGAACATGATGGTCTAACTTGGGTCGGTACATACATTCATCCAAAGCATTGGGCTACTGCACTTGCAGGTGGTCGTAAGATAATTGAGAAGTATGGATTTGAGCTCATGGCTTTTCTCAAACCAATGCATATGCTGCATTTTGCAGAATTCAAGTTCATCATTCGATTTCCAAAAGACGAACAGACAATTAGCAAAGTGCGGCAATGCAATGAGGAATTACTTGATCTTGCATTAAGCCTTAAAGCGATTCCATACAAGACACCAGTCTGGTCTGCAAAAAAATTGAAGCAAATTGCAGATCCTGCCTTCTTTGAATTGATTAAACGCATGAAAAATCTACTTGATCCAAACAATATCATGAATCCAGGGAGATTTGACCTGTGACAGAACCTTCAACAGCAATCCAAGATTGGCTGTACACCTGTATCCGTTGCGGGAATTGTAAATACATCTTCAAGGATTATCGACAGTCGTGTCCCTCTGGAGCTTACTTCCATTTCGAGTCCTTTTTTGCGTCTGGACGGCTCTGGATTGCACATGGCATTCAGAAAGGAGAACTTGAATGGGACAACTCTCTTCTGGATTCAATATTTGCTTGCACGACATGTTCCAGCTGTGAGATTCAATGTCTTGCTCCACATCGAGAACACATAGTCGACATTATTGAAGAGCTTAGAGCACTTGCTGTGGACGCGCTTGGTCCATTAGAAGCACATAGAAAATTTACTGAGAAAATTACCACGAATCATAATCCCTATGGGCACGAACACCACAATAGGAGGTTGCTAAGGGAACTTGAACTACCAGAAACAGCTCCAGTTGTATACTTTGTTGGCTGTACATCAAATTATCGCGAACACGCAATACGTGATGCAACGATATCTATCCTGAAAAAAGCAGGTGTTGCTTTCACAATAGTAGATGAGTATTGTTGTAGTTCACCCTTAATTCGAACCGGTCAACTCAATCAGGTTCGCGCTCTTGCTGAACATAATCGAGCTGCATTCGAAACTGCAGGTGCAACCAAAATTGTGACATCATGCGCTGGATGTTATCGAACTCTATCAAAGGATTATCAGAGATTAGGTATCCAACTGAATGCCGACGTTATTCATATATCGCAATTCTTACGAGAACTAATCGATGATGGTAAATTAAAACTTGAAAAAACAAAAGAGCTAACTGAATTGACTTATCACGATCCTTGTCACCTCTCAAGACACATGAATGAATACGAAGCACCTCGTGATGTTATTGAACGATTACCTGTTCATCTTACTGAGATGGAATTCAATCGAGAAAATAGCTGGTGTTGCGGAGCAGGCGGAGGATGCAAGTCTGCATATTCAGATTGGAGTCTGGATACTGCTAGAAAGAGAATTACTCACGCAAAGACGATGAAGGTTTCTACTCTGGTTTCAGCTTGTCCGTTCTGTAAAAGAGCTTTGAACGATGCAAATGATGGTACTTTAGAAATTATCGACTTGAGTGAATTAGTAGACCGCCTTACCTTAGTCTGACAAAATCTATCTATACAATAATATCAATTGCTGCTTTTTCAAAATCTCATAGAATTTCGTAATTCAGTTGTTATTTGATTCTTTTTAAGTATCAGTCAAATTTCTCGAACCTATAGATCTTCGTATGAAATATTCAAAAGGATTCTTAAAGCAATCAATTTAACCTATTGATAGATTCTCTATTTACTTCATGTTCTCGTAACTAATAAAATAGCATTGAAAGACACCTTTTAGTAGTCTTTATCAAATTTAATAATTATGACCAGTTCTGTAAGACGATGTACATCAGAGGATAAAGATACCATTTGGAAAATACTCTCATATGCTTACAGCGTACCAGATGCATCACGAGAGCGATTTCTTGAGAGATTAGATCTTATTGAGAAGGAGTTCTTTCTGAATGAAGTTGATGGTGTTCCCGTAGCAATCGCAAGAGTATTAGAATTCGAACAAAATGTGAGGGGTATCTTAAAATCGATGGGAGGTATTGCAATGGTCGCAAGCACTCCTGAGTATCGTCGGTCTGGACATAATCGCGACCTTATGTTGACTATCTTTGACGACCTACGGCGAAATGGCTTTGTCATCAGCACACTCTACCCCTTCAAGGATACATTCTATAGTAATATTGGATATGTCAAGATGCCACCTTCTAGAACTCTTGAATTCAATCCAAACATGCTTGTCGGAATAAAAGTACCAGATGGTTATACAGCTCAACGTGAAGAAGGTGAAGAGATGTTACAACTTCGCAAAGTGCTGCATAATGCTATGGTTCTTGAAACACATGGAGCAGTGATGAGAAGCGAAGAACGGTGGACTGAGATGACAAAGAATTTTAACTTGAAAGCCGTTGTTGCACGGAATGGAAAAGGTGAGCCAGAAGCAATAATGATTTACTCGATAAAGGGCTATGGTGAAGGACATGAATGGGCTGAAACTGGTCAGATTAATATCGTAGAATTCACTTGGATATCTCTTGAAGGAAGGGACTCAATTCTTAATTACCTCTACAAGCATTCAGACCAGATTATTAAAGTGACCATGGTAATTTCAACAAGAGATCAAGACTTCTATCATTGGTTGTCTAACATACATACACCAACATTGAGATCGAATATCGTTAGTATGGCAAGGATTATTGACGTATCAAAGAGTA
Organism: Candidatus Thorarchaeota archaeon; assembly: GCA_004524595.1. The sequence continues at coordinate 7,125 of SDOA01000071.1, forward strand.
TGTCAGACTTTCCAGTCAATTCCCCTGGTGTTGTTCTAATCAGTGTGATTGATCCGCAAATTGAGGAGAATAATAAAATCTTTGAGATTAGAGAAAAGGATGGCTTGCTCTCTATAAAAGAATCAGCTAAACAAGCAAAAACTACCATTAGGATTGAAGGACTTACATCAATTCTTTATGGTACTCTTAATGAAGCACAATTAAGAAGGTTGGACTGGCTTGAAGGAGAATCGCCATCCGGATTATTCAATTGGTTTCCACCTGCATATCCGTGGTTAACTGAAGACTTCTGAAAATGATATTTTACTGATATTCAATGACCTATTTGATGGTTATTGCCTGTAAAGGACATATGTCAACACACTGATTGCATCTGGTACACAGGTCTGTAAATGCTACATCCACTCTCCATTCAGTAGGATCATTACTTATGTAGTCTGGCGGATATAAAATGAAAATTGCAGGTGGGCATATCTGAAGGCACTTTTTACAGGACTGCGGATCTGTACATTTGTTATAGTCAACTAATATCTCTGTCTTCATCTACCACACATCCCTAAGGATTGGATTCTCATTTCTATCAATCATCCGAATTGCATTCTCTGGGCATATTGTGGCACAGAGACCGCAACCAAAACAGCGCATCGTATCTATAAATGGAGCATTCATAAGACTGTTGAAATGTAATGCCCCAAACTGACATCGGTAGGAGCAAGATTCACAACCAGTGCACTTTGAAAAATCGACCTGAGCAATATATTCTCCCTTATAGAGAAAGTTCAGATCATACTCCATTCTGACTCTTGTTGCTGCACATTCAGGTCTCTCACAGCTACATAAGGCGGCAATATAGGGGATTGGTCCAAACCAGACTGTATTCACTCGACCTGAGTGGTTCATTTGTTCAATGAACTCCTGAGCCTCATCGACATGGAGCCTCTCAGCTCCCTTTTCAGGGATGAATCTTGGAAGTTTGGGAACCATCTCTGAGAGGGCTCCAAATGTCAGACAGCATGGATCTTTGATTCCTCTACTCATCAGCCTGCACGCACAGTTTACTTTGAGGACTGGACTAGCAATCTCCAGCACCTTTTTTGCATCTTCAAGAGTGACGACCTGTCCTGGGTGACCCTCCGCCCGATGAGGATTCCGTGTGCCCTTCTCCTTACTGAACCATGAGTTTACATAGGCTTTCAAAGCTCTCCCAACAATGGGCATGCTGAACTTATATCCAGGTCCTTTCATTGATATTCCGTAGATTTTCTGAAGATAGATCTTCTCAAATTGCTTCCAGAGTTCAAAAATATATTCGTGAGCTCCGGTTTCAATCGCTGTCTGTTCAAGATAATTTCTGGAGTTTAGGTACCACTTCTTACCAGCTCCATGTTTGAAACACCATTCGCACATCAGGTCCACTGCCTATTACTCTTTTAAGTCTGAATTCTTATTACAAACAGACTATATTATTTTACGTCTAGTAAAATACACACCTATCTATCAATCATGTATTAAAGGAATTCTTTGTGGGTTAGAAACAGTTTATTTATGATTACGAAATTTAAAAAAACTATGACGGAAAAACTATTGATAATCATTGCGTCTAGTGACAGGGAAAAAGTCTTGACCGCTCTAATGTACGCAAAGAATACTATCAAGTATGGATGGATTCCTGAAGTCAGAGTCATATTCTTTGGTCCTGCTGAGAATTTGTTAGTAAGTGATACTGATGTAACCGCATCTGCTAAGGAACTAGTGAATTTTAGTCAACCCATTGCCTGCCAATACATTTCAGATCGTGATAACATCACTGAAAGGATTGAGAAACTTGGCATTAAGACTGATTATGTTGGTAGTATCATCGCTGATTTGCTTAATGATGGATACACACCTATGGTCTGGTAAAACTGAGCTTTGTTTAAAATAATGAGCCAAGAAAGATATTCATGCTTCTTTCTTGGCAAATACCCAGTATTGTTGTTCTCCGCCTAAGGTTCGTATTCCATTAGATATAATACTAAACCCAGCTTTTTTCAGAGATAACAGAGTTTTCTTCGGATCGTTCGTGCTCCACAACATTGGTTCTCCAAAAAATTGACTCATTCCTTCTGATTCATATATACCAGTATTAATGACAAGTATTCCATTATCCTTTAGCATTCGATGGAAGTTCTGAATAATGAGAGCATGGTTAATCCTTGGAATGTGCCAAAGAGTGTACACACAAATTATGCCATCAAACGAATTTTCTGGAAAATCCAGTGTGAGAATATTTTTCTGATAGAATGTAGCTTCAGGAACATTTTCTTTTGCTAGATCAACCATCTTTTTTGAAATATCAACCCCTGTTACACTAAATTCCTTTTTCACAAGATATTGTGATACTGGTCTCCCAACGCCACACCCAGCGTCTAGTACCTTACCAGAAATTGGCAGTAGTCCTGTAAATTTTTCCAATTCACAGTTGAATTTTTCATTATCTCTAAGATTATGATACTTCTCTCCCATCCTATCATAACTTTTTTCGACTGTTTTAAATATGTCCAAATTCAGGTAATCCTCCTTCAACGACTAATGATGATGATGTTCATGTCTGCTGTCTATTGGAGCCATTCTTCCAAAAGCTCTCTGGATCACCTCTGGTAGAGCAGGATGGATATGTATTGCTTGAAACATCGGGTAAAATGTTCCTTCACGAGTGTACATAAGATCCGCAATCTCCTGAATTAGGATGGGCGAATAAGGTCCTACAATACTTGCTCCTAGAATCCTCTTATTCTCTGCATCTATGATAACCCTCACTTTACTTGGGGGATTTCCCATGGCAAAACCCTTTGCCGCAACTGAATAATCTACTTCACCAACATAGAGTTGGTGTCCTGACTCTTTTGCCTCTCTCAAAGTCATTCCTACTGAGGCAATCGGGGGAAATGAAAAAACTGCACGAGGTACTGCGTGATAGTCCATCGTGAGATATTCTCTCTCATTATCGTTATCAAGTACTTTAGAGAGATTGTACCATACTATCTGTGATTCTTCATTGGCAACATGTCTAAACTGATATTTCCCTATTGCATCTCCAAAAGCCCAGATACCCTTTTTATTCGTCCGGAAATAGTCATCCACAATTACCCAACCGTTCTTGTCTGTTTCTACACCAGTCTTTTCAGGTTTGAATAGATCTGCATTGGATCGCCTGCCAGCTGCTATCAGGAGTACTTCTCCACTGTGTTCACTTGTTTCACCAGTGCTTCTATTACGTGCTATAACAACCTTAGTTCCTTCGTCTTCTTTAACCTCAATCACCTCATGATTGGTGAGAACGTTCATCCTCTTTGAGAGTTCTTCTCTAAGAATCTCAGAAATATCTGAATCCTCCTCTTTCACCAGAAATGGATTCCTTCCAATGATGGTGACCTCTGTGCTGACAGCAGAAAAGAAGTGTCCGAATTCTGCGGCAATATAACCTCCTCCAACTATTATCATAGACTTTGGCTGTTCCATTAGGTGAAGAGCCTCATCATTCGTGAGATAATCCACATTTTCGAGACCCTTGATATCAGGAATGAGCGGTCTCGATCCCGCGGCAATGATAATGTTTTCAGACTTTATTTTTTCTCCATTGATTTCAAGAGTGTAATCATCTATGAACTCTCCTGTTCCTTTATACCAGTCGATTCCTTCAGCTGAATCAACAGAGTCCCCTTGCTGTTTGCTAGAACCGTCTACCTCGTCCCTCATTCGCTGCATGATTGCATGATAATCAATATGTTCAATTTTTGTTTTAACACCAAGATCTTCCAGATGCTTTGTTTGTACTATGATATCTGCCACGTATGTAAGTATCTTTGTAGGTATACATCCGCGATTCAAACATGTGCCTCCCATTGGGCCATGTTCAATTACTGCTACATTCAACCCTCGGTCATATGCAGCTGAGGCAATATTCATCCCTGCACCTGAGCCAATCACAATGAGATCGTATTCCTTCATATTATTAACAATAGTGAACCAATTAATAAATGTGATGGTCTAATACTTTGCATAATCTTGAATGGAATCATAGGATCTCCCACGATGTGGCAGTGCTGACGCCGCCACCACCACAGAGTGTTGCCATACCTCTCTTAAGATCCCTGTTCTTTAGTGCATTGAGAAGGGTAATTATAATGCGAGCACCTGTGGAACCTACTGGATGTCCCAATCCTATTCCTGAACCATTGACATTGACTTTTTCTCTATCCCAACCAAGTGGTTTCAGTCCTTGTTCTACTGCCAAGAATTGACTTGCAAATGCCTCGTTTAACTCGACAAGATTCCAATCATTGAATCCTTCTCCAGTTCTATCCATAAGGTTCTGTACAGCAGCAATCGGAGATTCTCCCATGAGGTGAGGTTCACTGCATCCCATTCCATATCCAATTAGTCGTGCTATTGGTTGAGAACCAAGCTCTTCTGCCTTTTCCATTGACATCAATAGAACAGCCGATGCGCCATCGTTGATTCCGCTAGAATTCCCCGCAGTTACAGTGCCATCTTTCCTGAAAGCAGGTTTGAGTTTGGCGAGATCCTCCATAGTTAAATTCGGTCTGAAGTGCTCATCATGTTCGACAATTAACGGGTCTTTTCTGCTTTTGATTTCAATAGGAATTATCTCGTCTTTGAAATCTCCGTCCTTTGTTGCTCTCTCAGCATTATTATGAGACCTTAATGCAACAATGTCTTGATCTTCTCTTGAGAATCCATATTTATCATTGAGAAACTCTGCGGTTTCTCCCATGATATATGACTTACCTGTTTCAGGATGTGGATAGAAGTGACTTCCTGCATGAAGCCCAGTCGTCAACGAATCCATAAAGACTCCATCAAAAAGACGCATCCCCCATCGAGCATTTTCTACACAATACAGTGCGTTCGACATTGACTCGACTCCGCCAGCGAGAACCACATCAGTAAATCCTGTTTGAATCTGAAGTGCTCCACTGATTATGCATTCCATAGCAGATGTGCAGACTCGATTGATAGTGACTGCAGGAACTGTATATGGGATTCCAGCTAATAAAGCTGAAACTCTGGCTATGTTTAGCGCTTTGGGAGGTTCCATACAATTACCAAATCTTACATCTCCAATGATTGCCGGGTCAATCCCTGCCAGGTTAATGACGCCTTTGATTACTTGTGCGGCTAGCTCAGGAGCTTGAAGATCCTTCAAAGAACCTCCGAAAGTTCCAATTGGGCTTCTGGCGGCAGCAACAACCACTATGTCTGTCATGGGCGTGACGAGTAATTATATCCCTTATATTGTACTTGGTCTTGAAAATTCAACACTTTCGTTCTCCGCAATTAATGTGTGCATAAAGTTACAAGTTCATTTAAGGCGAAGTTTTGCAGTATATTTCAATTACGTCAGGTTGTGGTTTTAGAACTATGGAAGGAGATAGGTCTGTCATGTCGGGATTGAGATGGTTTGGAGAATCTATTTTGGATTTTAGGGGGGAACACCTGACAGGGGGCAGACACTAGAAGAAAGCCAACTCCAATTTGTCTGCCCCCAACGTTTTCATTTTGTCATTGCTCACTACTATACAAGATACAGTGAAAGCAGGAATAAGTTCCTTCATGACATGCTGGTCCAGAAGGTTCAACAATGTAGATAATTGCATCAACATCACAATCAGAAAGAATCTTAGAAACCTTCTGTATGTTCCCTGATGTTTCTCCTTTCATCATTACCTTGTCATGAGAGCGTCTATAGAAGTGTGCTAGTCCTGTTCCGAGTGTAAGCTCAAGAGCTTCTTTATTTGCATAGGCTAGTGTTAACACTTCCTTAGTGTTCATATCTTGTACCACTATTGGTATTAGACCTGAACCTTTATCGAAATCAAGGTCTTTTAGTGAAATCTGTTTCATGGTCTCACCGCCACCCCATTCTTTCGAAGATACTCCTTAACTTCTTGAATTGGATACTGATCATAATGAAACGAAGAAGCAGCCAAAGCCGCATCAGCTTTTCCTTTGGTAAACACTTCAAGAAATGTTCTTGGTTCTCCAGCACCTCCTGAAGCTATTACTGGAATACTTACAGATTCAGCGATTAATTTGGTGAGTTCTATATCATACCCAATTCTTGTTCCATCACGATCCATTGATGTAAGTAAAATCTCTCCAGCTCCAAGTAATTCAACTTCAAGCGCCCAGCGAACTGCTTCGATACCTGTATTCTTCCTGCCTCCATAGGTGAACACCTCGAAGGGAGTCTCTGATTCCACTCCTTTGATGTATTTTGTACGTCTACAATCAATTGCAGCAACAATACATTGACTACCAAAAGTTCTAGATAAGAGACTCACGATTTGTGGATTCTCAACTGCGCCAGTGTTTACAGCGACTTTGTCTGCACCGTTCGATAGAATCTTACGCACTTCATGAATTGTTCTAATACCACCACCAACAGTGAAAGGAATTGTTAGTTTTTCAGCAATATCTCGAACCATATTGTATAGTGGTTGCCTTGCCTCAGATGAAGCGCTTATGTCTAAGAATACTAGTTCATCTGCTCCACATTCGCTATACCTGTTTCCAAATTCTATTGGATCCCCAATATCCTGTAGGTTGATGAAATTTATTCCCTTTACAACTCGTCCACCTTTTACATCTAAACATGGAATTAATCTCTTTGTCAATGTCATAAGGAAGACCTCCCTACTTCGATAGCTTTAGAGAGATTAACTCTCGATTCATAGAGTGCTCTACCTATGATTGCTCCGCTAAATCCTGCCTTGGCGAGAAATCTGATATCAGACAGATTAGACACTCCACCAGCAACAATAATGTCGCCAAGGAAGTCACTAATTGAAACAAGTCCTGAATCTGGTCCTTTAAGACTGCCATCTCTCTCAATCGAAGTCAACAAGAAGTTACAGATTCCCTCTGCTCTAAACATGTCTAGTATTGGACTGACCTTTTTATTCTCGAAAGTCTGCCATCCATGAGTAGCAATTGTATCATGATTGTAATCAAGAGAAACCACAATCTTGTCGAAACCAAATGTATTGCCAATTTTCAACACTTGGTTTGGGTCTTGCAGAGCAAGTGATCCAAGTATGATTCTATCTATTCCCATATCGATACCTGTTGAAATTATTGTTTCATTACGAAAGCCTCCTCCTGCCTGAACTGGAATGTCTATTGCCTTTACGATTGATTTGATAGTGGATAGATTGTTGCCGTCATTTAGGGCAGCGTCCAGATCAACAATGTGCAACATTTCTGCACCTTGCTCTTCCCATCTTTTTGCAACATCAATTGGAGTTTCTAACTTATTGTATGTTATTTTCTGAGAGGGCTTGCCTTGTTTAAGTCGAACTACAAATCCCTTCATTAGATCAATTGCTGGGTATATTCGCATGATATCATCTCCTTATCATTCTCCGAAAATTGTTAAGAACAATAGCTCCATGTTCACCAGACTTCTCAGGATGGAACTGAAGACCTAGAATCGTTTCATTTTGGATTGCTGATGCAAACTCTTGACCATACTCAGTAGTCGCAATTATATGCGTGGATTCCTTAGGGACTGAAATAAAAGAATGAACAAAATAGAAGTACGGATTGATGGGAAGACCATCAAAGAGCGGGGTCTCTTTTCTGATCTTAATTGTATTCCATCCCATGTGCGGAACTTTTAAAGAAGTAGGAAGTCGCTTCACTTCTCCTTTAACCAATCCCAAACCATTGCCTTCTCCTTCTTCGCTTTTTTCTAGGAGAATTTGCATTCCTAGGCAAATACCTAGGATATATCTGCCCTCCCTAAGTAAATCCTCTAGTACTTCTTTATACTCTTGTAGTGACTCCGCCGCCTTAGAGAAATTACCTACACCCGGAACCACGACTGCATCAATCGAAGCTACATCGTTTGGTTTATTGTACACTTTCGCCTTAATTCCAACCCGTTGAAGTCCACATAAGATACTGAAGATATTACCTGCTCCATAATCGATTAGACCAACTCTCATCATAAGACCCCCTTAGTACTAAGAGCTGGAAGTTCTTTCTCATGCAATTGAAGAGCATCTCTAAGAGAGAATCCAAGGGCTTTGAATACAGCCTCAATTTTATGATGTTCGTTCTCTCCGTAGAAAACCTTGACATGAATTGTTGACTGAATTGATGCTGCAAATGAGTTAATGAAGTGAATAATATCCTCAAGCTGAGTATCTTCAATTCTTGTTGCCTTCGAATGAAAGTCTACAACTGAAAACGACCTATTACAGATATCAATTACAACAAGAGCCAAGGAATCATCCATTGGAATAATTGCTTGTCCAAACCTGGTAATTTTAGTGTAATCTCCAATGCTTTCTCGTAATGCTCTGCCCAGACTTATGGCGACATCTTCAATTATGTGGTGTTCAAGATCACCGATTGCTTTGATGGTTATATCGCAACCACTGTACATTATCATACTTGTGAGTATGTGTTTGAAGAAACATGGTCTGAGTTCTAATTCTGCTTTTCCTTGACCATCCAAATTGACAGATACTTGAATATCAGTCTCATTTGTTTTGCGTTCTATTTTTGAGGTCCTCATATTCTCAAGACCTCCTTCATAGACTCGACCACTCTAGCATAATCAGTTACTGGTGGTATAGTTACTCTGATGTAGTTTGCATTGTCTTCAATCCAATCTATGATTCTGACCTTGATGCCCAATTTTAACAACTTGTCAGCAACATCTTTCGAAGATTGAGATATCTCGAGTAGAATGAAGTTGGCCTCAGATGGGTACACCTTTACTCCAGGAATAGCATCAAGCTCTTTGCTTAGCTTTTTTCTGGTTTCCTTGACTAAAATAATGCTATTTTTCACATACTCAATTCTCTTCAATAATTCAGATGCAATTGACAATGTCAAAGATGAGATTGGATATGGCAGAAACACTTGTTTTCTGAGGGTTCTGGCAAGTTCTTCATTAGTTACTGCATACCCTAATCGAAGTCCTGCCAAACCAAATGCTTTGGAGAAGGTTCTCAACACGAATAGGTTGTTATACTCTTCAACTAGGTCTACTAGCGTTTCTGAAGCGAATTCTGCATAGGCCTCATCTAACACTACTAATCCTTCAGTTAACTGTAGGAGAGTTATAATATCTCTTCGCTTGAATTGATTACCTGTTGGATTGCAGGGTGAGCAAAGGAATACTACCTCGTCTGTTCCTTTTGTTGCTGCTATTATTTGACCAATATCTAAAGAGAAATTATCCCCTAAGCTAACTTCTGTAAAGTTTCTACGGTTCATACACAGGAGGCTTCTATACATTGAAAATGTTGGTTTGATTATTAATGCGCAGTCATTCTGGGTCATTATTGATTTTGTTACGAGCTCAATAAGTCCATCCGCACCTGAACCTAGGATAATCTTTCCTTTATCTACTCCCAAGTAATCTGATAATCTCTCTAGTAGTTTACTACTCTCCCATGAAACATAGACGCGAGGATCAGTTTCAGATATTGCAATCTCCATAACCAATTTCATGAATGATTCTTCAATCTGAAAATTCTCGTTGCTATCTAGTTTCAAGAGCCTCCCTTGGTAATGATTACCTTCAGAACTACCTTGTTTGGAATAAGACTCCAAAGTCATGAGATCTGAGATACGTCTTTCCATGAACGATTTCATCTCTCAAACCTCCCTTTGATAGCTTTAGCGTGATCAAGAAGGCCTTCAGCCTCTGCAAGCGTACAAATCGTATCAGAGATATTTTCGAGAGCTTCTTTGTTAGTTTCAGCGATTCTTACTATTCTAATGAAATCTAATACTGAAAGTCCTGAGTAGATTGAGGCATAACCTTGAGTTGGTAATACATGATTAACCCCTAAACAGTAATCGCTAGCAGATACTGGTGTATAGTCTCCAAGGAGGATGAGACCAGCTGATGTAATCAGCTCTGCTAGTTCTTTTGCATTCTCGGTGACTATCTCAATGTGTTCAGGAGCAAAGTCATTTGCTAACTGGATACACTCGCTAATACTTTTACATACGAAAATTCCTCCATTCTGATGCAATGAATCTCTTACTATTTGTTCTCTATTCGATTTTGGTATGAGTTCTCTTAGTAACGTGATCACTTCATCACAGAGTTTCTCAGATGGAGAAAGAAGAATAGAAATTGCATCTCTACTATGCTCAGCCTGAGAGATTAAATCAAGTGCAATGTTCTTTGCTGAAGCTGTATCATCAGCAATCACTAATAATTCACTTGGACCTGCAGGCATATCGATTAAAGTCCTGTCCAAGATCATTCTTTTTGCCTGTGCAACGAAAGCATTTCCTGGACCTACAATCTTCTGCACAGGTTGAATTGTATAGGTTCCGAAGGCCATTGCTATGATTGCCTGAGGTCCGCCTATTTGATAGATTTCTTCAATATTACACATATCTGCTGCTATGAGGATTAACGGATTCACTCCTTCGATCTTTGGAGGTGTGCATACCACAATTCTACTTACACCCGCAACAAGTGCGGGTACAGCACACATTATCAGTGAGCTCGGATACGCAGCCTCTCCTCCTGGTACATAGCATCCTATTTCTGAGAGGGGTCTGAACGTTTGGATGATTTGAGTGCCATCTATATCCATAGAGAACGATACTCCCTCAAGCGTTCGTTCTGCTACTCTCTTGATTCTGGAGATCATTTCCTTGAGTGCACTGATCTGCTTTTTACTGACTTTAGAATATGCTGAGGAAATTTCCTCTTTAGATATTCTAAATTCTGAAGGGTTTAACTCAAGCTTGTCAAACCATCTTGTATAATCAACAAGTGCCTTATCTCCGATGGTATTTACTCTCTTGATGATTCCACTCACAGTCTGTTCTATCTTGGTAGGCATTGTTCTTCTTGCAGACTTTCTCCTCTGTTCAATGAATTCAAGAAGCCATTCATTTTCCCGACACACAAGATCAGAACTAGTCATATCGATTACCTCCAAGAATGAGCGTGTCGAGGGGTAAAACCTGACGAGGTTCGTAGACAACAAGGCCTTGTGCTAGTTTTCGTAGAGTCGGTACTAACTCTAAGAAAAGAGTCCGATCTACTATTGTGTTGATAGCGACCCACTCCTCGTCAGAAAGTGAACAAATAGTAGGCTTTCTGAGAGCGGGTAGTTTTTCTAGGAGAACATTCAGATTTTCTCGTTTTACATTAGCAAAAATGTGTAACTTCTTCCGTGCTTCAACTACTCCACTAAGAAGGGTCATTATATCAAAAATCTTTTCACGTTTATTTTGGTCTTTAATGGATTTTCTATTTGCTATCAAGACTGCTGTTGACTCCATCAACACCTCAATAATCTTCAAACCGTTTTGTTGAAGAGAAGTCCCAGTATCAACGACCTCAATAATTGCATCAGCAAGCATTGGAGGTTTTGCTTCTGTTGCTCCGAAGGAAAGGTATACTCCTATACGAGAGTTCTCTCCCTTCTTCCACCATGGCGTTACAGTAACAAGTTCTTCTTCTCCATAGTACTTTCGATATGCTTCATTATTTTGAATCAGGTTCTTTGTTAGAGTCAAGTATTCAGTGAAGATTCGAAGTTGTTTGTTTTCCTCCGAGTATGTTTGTATCAATTCTGTTAGCGAGAACACACCATCTAAGCTTTCAGGAATTGCAAGTACTAATTTTACTTGGGAATATTCCATATCTAAGAGTATGTCAACTTCACTTCCAGTTTCGTATAACCAATCTTTTCCTGTTACTCCAACATCCTGAAGTCCCTCAGCGACAAAGTTTGGAATCTCCTGAGGTCTCAGAACCCTGACTTCGATATGATGATCGTTTATGATAGGTGTGTATGTACGTTCTTGTCCTGATATTTTATATCCAGCTCGTGCAAAAGTATCCAGTGTTGCTTTACTTAAGTGTCCGTTTGGAATAGCTAATTTTACTTTGTTCATTCCTATCACCAACTCACCATTAACTACAGTGAATTGAACTTGTAAAACAGAAATTCTTGGCAACCTTACTTTGACTGCACAAGAAATTCTGAAACAAATAACATTTAGAGAGAATTCTGAGAAGTCTTTTCGGATGTTTAGAGAGTACTTGATTGCCTCAAGGATGAACACAATCGCCTCTGATGAACGCAAGACCTCATTTTTCTTCGCTCCATTTGAATCCCGTACTTAATTGCTCTTAAACTTTTTCTACAAAGTTGATACATTTCTTAGCAAAATAAATCAAGGAAAACAATTGCGAATATAGATTTGATAGATATTACTAATCTTAGTGTGGTATGTGGATTTCGCTCGTTGCATTATCCTTAAGTGGAAAACTAGTTTGTCTATCAATATAGAGGTCTAGGAATGAGAATGCTTCAGATTCATAGTGATGGGTTCAGCTATGAAGCAAAGAGAAAAGCGCTAAAGAATGCAGAAGATTTAGATGAGAAAGTCTACAAGACTGATGACTCCTGTCTAGTCAACTTCATTGCAGCTGAAACTAACGATGAGTCCAATGTCACTGGCGCAGCTATCAAGACCGCAGAGATGATTGCTTCTGCTGCTGAAGAGGTCAAAGAGAAAAATGTCGTGATCTATCCTTGGGTGCATCTTTCAGAAATCCCTGCAAAGCCAAATACCGCAATCAAATTGTTGAAGGACGTGTCTTCAAACCTTAAGAATCGTGGATTCAATGTTGTGCAAGTTCCGTTTGGATGGTACAAGGCATTTGAAATCCACTGCAAAGGACATCCTCTTGCTGAACGATCGAAAGTACTTGACATATCCAAAGAGATTGCTAAATCCGCTGATGTTGACGTAACTGTTGGTGAAGACCTCACTGCTTTACATGCGGAAGAGAAAGCAACTTCAAAATTCTATATCATGGAGCCAAATGGTAAATTAACTGATGTTAAAGAGTTTAACTACAAGAAATTCAAAGAACTCGAACTCTATGTGGCCTACGAAACCGCAAAGGACCGTACTGTCCAAGAACCTCCACCGCACATAGAGATTATGAAGAATCTTGAGCTGGTAGATTATGAACCTGGTTCAGATGCAGGAAATTTTAGATGGCCACCACGAGGACTTACCCTCAAGAAGGCAATTGAAGAACGCGTGACTGCTGAAATGGTTGACTATGGTGCACATGTGGTTCAAACGCCACTGATCTATGACTACTCACATCCATCATTGAAATCGTACTTGAAGAGATTTCCATCAAGGCAGTATGTTATCCGTTCTGGAGACCGTGACTACTTTGCACGATTTTCAGCCTGCTTTGGGCAGTTCTTACTCATATCTCAAGCACAAGTTTCTTACAAGCAGTTGCCATTGAAGCTCTTTGAGATTGCACCCTCTTACAGAAGAGAACAGAGTGGTGAATTAGCGGGTATGAGACGGCCTAGAGCCTTCACAATGCCTGATATCCATGAAATAGTCGCAGATGTTGAGATGGCAAAGGACGCGGTCAATAATCAATTAATGTTCGTGACGAAATTAATGAACGAGCTAGAGCTTACTTATGAGGTATCATTCAGAATCTTGCGGTCTTTCTTCGAGGAACATAAAGAGTTCGTGGAAGGTGTGATAGCAAAAGTAGGGAAGCCTGTGATGCTTGAGCTCTTCGAAGAACGTTATGCTTATTTCATCTTCAAAGGAGAATGGAATGTAGTTGATCAACAGAAGAAGGCTGCATGTCTGGGTACCATACAAATCGACGTCGAGAATGGAGAGAGATTCAATATTACTTACACAGATCCTGATGGTAAGGATAGGTTTCCTCTAATTCTTCATACCTCTCCTTCAGGATCAATAGAGCGTATTCTGTATGGTGTATTAGAGCAGGCGAGTAAAGATATGAAAGCTGGGACAATACCTCACCTTCCACTTTGGATGACACCTGTTCAAGTACGCTTAGTACCTGTCAATGAGAATTTCATCGATTATAGTATTGAAATCGCCAAGAGTTTAGATGAAGCAGGAATAAGATACGAAATTGATGATCGCCAACAGACTCTAGGTAAAAAGATTAGGTCTGCAGAAAAGCTCTGG
>SDOA01000186.1 GCA_004524595.1 Candidatus Thorarchaeota archaeon
AGAAAACTATCTGCTGAGCATGAAAGATGAACATAGGAGATAGAATCAGATTCCATCCATCCTTGGGCTGCCAATAATCTGTACCATACACACCAATATACCCTTTCGTTGCATTTACCTCATTTGGCGCCAGAATTATAGTAACCTCATCATCCAGTGTATGGATTGTCACCTGTGACCCTGCTGTGGCATTAGCCATGAAGAAACTCACAGCGTTCCATGATTCAATCTCTGTGTCATTTAGGCCAATTATAACATCACCAACAGAGAGAGCTTCTGCACCAGGACTATTCGGACTGAGTTGATAGATGTATGCGCCACTAGGGGGATTGTAAGCTATTGATGCAATTGCACCAAAGTTGACTAGAATTGCCAAGAATATGAAGCTCCATGCAAGATTAGCATACGATCCTGCAGCTAACAAACGCATTCGTGCCAGAGGCGAAGCTTTCTTCTCAAAGTCTTCTTCATCAGGCTCAACAAATGCTCCAAACAAAACGAAGAAACCAAGAAGGCCAGAAGATTTGATTGTGATGTTGTCTCTTGATGATGCAAGTCCATGGGCGAATTCGTGGGTCAGAATTGCAACAGCCAACCCTACCAGTAGATACACAAGTGGGAGACCTGTGATTGTGATTCCAGGAATGATTGGGACAACTCCACCTGCCGCTGTGGGTTGAACAAAGAACTTGATGAGATTCTCACCAAACATCCAAAATGCAAAAATCATTCCACCAAAACCTACAACGACACCAATATTGAAGAAGATGACAGGTAGTTTTTTCCCCATTCTTGTAAGAAAAGCATTAAGTCGCTCAGTCCTCCACATGAAGAAAAGCGGAGTTCCTGCTTCGATGCCTCTCGCCTGTAATTTTTCAACTCCAATATATTGCGCAATGAAATAAACTACAAGCCAAAATATACCGATGATGGCGAGTATGGTCAACGCGTCCATGAATTATTACATCCCTAAGAGAGGTATGAGAGCAGATTTTGTGCAAGTTATAATGATTCCGCACCGGGTATTTTTTCGTGTGATTGAAAGAACATCGACCAACCGCAATCCTCATAAAGTGACTCCTTTAGCGTTCGTTTGTGTGTCCATTATGGCACATATTACAGATCCAGGTAGGCGAATATATAGTTGCCATTCAAACTTGTCATATCAGACCCTGAAACTGGAAAAGCCATCCAGTACGAATTAGATGATGCCAGAACCAATGCATTAGTTGGCAAAAAGGTTGGAGATATTGTGGAAGGTGATATCTTGGGTCTACCAGGGTATAAATTAAAAATAACTGGTGGCAGTGACACAGCCGGATTTCCAATTCGTCCCGATGTCCATGGCAGTGGTAAGAAACGTGTTTTAATCCATGGCCCACCCGGATTTCAATCAGACAGACAAGGAATGGCCAAACGAAAGACAGTCCGCGGCAGAGAGTTGAGCGGAGACATCTCACAGGTTAACATGCGTGTTGAAGCGAAAGGCAGTACTCCTCTTGAGGAGCTTGTCATTAAAGCCGTATAATGGATAATTACAATTCAGCAAATGGTACCATTAGTGTAAACCATATACTTCATATGTGCATCAGGAAACGTGAGAATAAGCTCAAACAAGTCACATTTGGAAGTGAAGCTAGGTGACCAGGAAAGACAAATACGAAGGACAGTCCGAAATTAGCATTGGTACACTAGGTCACGTTGACCATGGAAAGACTACACTAGTTTCCTACCTCACTGGTGAATGGACTGATAGACATTCTGATGAGATAAGAAGAGGTATCTCAATTCGCTTAGGGTACGCAGCAACTGTGCTCATGAGGTGTAAGAGCTGTCCAGAACCCGATGCATACACTACACAACATCTAGCAAAAGAGGGTAAATGCAAAAATTGTGGCGGTGAGCTCGAAGTCCTTCGTGAGATATCCTTTGTTGATAGTCCAGGGCACGAGTCATTAATGGCAACCTGCCTAAGTGGAGCTAGTCTAATGGATGGTGCCATCCTCGTAATTTCTGCAAATGAACCATGTCCAATGCCTCAAACTTCTGAACATTTACATGCTCTTGAAATCGTTGGTGTAAGTAGGATCATCATTATTCAAAATAAAATCGAGCTAGTCAGTAAAGAAGCCGCAAAAAAGCATTACAAACAGATTCTTGATTTTGTTAAAGGAACAATAGCAGAAGGGTCTCCAATCATACCTGTATCTGCTGTATTTGGTGCTAATATCGATCTCCTAATCAAGACTATTGAAGAAGTGATTCCTACTCCTAATCGTGATGATGAAGCCCCACCAAAAATGTTTGTTGCACGTTCATTTGACATCAATCGACCGGGTACACCTCCAGACAAAATCGCAGGGGGGGTAATAGGTGGCTCGATTGTTCAGGGAAAACTCAAGATTGGTGATGAGATAGAGATAGCACCAGGGTCAAAAACCGATAAAGGATTCAGACCAATAAGGGCAAAGGTAGCCAGCCTTCTCTCTGGAAGTGGAAATAATTTGCAGGAAGCTTATCCTGGTGGACTTATTGGTGTAGGCACTGGATTGGACCCTGCTTCAACACGAGCTGACCGCCTTTTGGGGAATGTCGTTGGGAAAGTTGGTAAAATGCCAAAAACCTATGAAAAATTAATGATTAAACCCGAACTTATGAAAAGAGTTGTAGGTATGGAGAGCAAGAAAGAGGTAGAGAATCTAAAACTTAACGAGCCGATGATGATTGTAGTTGGAACTGCTCCTACTGTGGGAGTGATAACCAGATTGCATGGAGATGAGATCGAACTCACGTTAAAACGTCCAATAGTGGCTGAGAATGGACAACGAATAGCTATTGGGCGCAGAGTTGAGAATAAATGGCGACTCATCGGATATGCTGAGGTCTAAGGAATTGACCAAACAATCTTCATGGTGTTGATGGTGCCACAAATTGTAATTCTTGATACGAATATATTGACAGTCCCTGCTCAATTTGGTATCGATATCTTTGAAGAAACGGAGAGGGAGTTAGAAACCAACATTGATTTTGTAATTCTTGAATCAGTTATGAGAGAACTTGAGAGAAAATTCAAGAATTCTTCACCTGCAGAGAAACAGAAATTCAGGATTGCACTAGACCTTACAAACAGATGCAGGATAGAAAAAAAAATGGATTCGAACAATAAATCTTCAGTTGATGAACAAATTCTTGAATTTGCAAAATTATCACATGGTGTAATAGCAACAAATGACAAGAAACTCATTGAACAGGCAGTATCACAGGGATTGCCCGTCCTGTTTCTTCGCGGAAAGAAACGCCTTCAATTAAGAGGTATCATCAATTGAGACTATGACCATCATCTTCTTGCAGTAAGTTCAGACTATGTCACAACGTTTTTATGGTTTCCAAAGCGATGCTGCCGCTGGCCAGCAGGTTCACACCCCAGAATATATCAACAAGGCATGAATATTCTGGAATACTATTATCTCAGGCTAGGAGTATCTTACATTGTATAGTATCGTTACAGTAAAGGACGTCGTGCGTATTCCGCCAAACCAGTTTGGTTCGCCGATTGAGGAAGCAGCGATGATCCACTTGAGAAAACAACATGAGAATGTGCTGGACCGTGACATTGGCCTGATGATTGCAGTCATTGATATCGACGATATTGGCCCAGGTCGTTTAATGCCTGGTGATGGTGCAACCTATCATGCAGTGACCTATAAAGTATTAGTCTTCAAACCACTCCGAGGTGAACTTGTAGAGGGAAATGTCGTAGAACTGATGGACTTTGGCGCATTTATACGAATGGGACCATTAGATGGATTGTGTCATGTGAGCCAGATATGCGATGACTTCATCACTCAAGATTCAAAGGGAAGTTCACTCCTAGGCAAAGAAACTGGACGTACTCTTGCTGAAGGAGATATGGTTCGAGCCAGAGTCACATCTATTAGCTTCGAATCAGGTAACAAATCAGGAAAACTCGGACTTACTATGCGACAACCATTCCTTGGTAAGATTGGACCTGATAACTCTTGGATTGAAGATGATGTAAAAGCCGCACGTGGTGAATCAAAGAAGAAAAAATAGCTGGAGGAGATTACAGTAGCAAAATTAAAGGCTTGTAGAGCTTGTCATTATCTCACCAGTGAGAGTATGTGTCCAAACTGTAAGAGTACTAATCTCTCTACTTCGTATACAGGCATCGTAGTTATTCTTCCAGGAAAGACTGCTCCTGAAGATCCTAGAAAAAGCTCGTACATTGCCTCAAGACTCAATATTGATAAACCAGGTAAATATGCGCTAAAAGTACGTTAATGGGATTGTACATGAGTCACTTGTGAAAACTTTATTAGTCAACCAAAAGTCGGAAGCCTGACCCACAACTGTTGGGGCCTGATTCTCAGTATGTGATGACCATGAAAATTGAGATTCTTAGCGAAAAAGAAAACAAACCTCTTGCCAGAAAGGAGATCACCTTCAGAGTTGACCATGCTGGCACAAAGACTCCAAGTCGAATCGATATTCGTGACAAGATTGTTGCGCAATTCGATGCAGACTCTTCAGCAGTTGTCATTAGAGCTCTAGACACAAAATTTGGGATTGGTCACACAGAGGGTTCAGCATGTATTTATTCAAGTCCAGAACAGATGAAACTCATAGAACTTGCTCACATTGTCAAGAGAAATGAGCCCAAAAAGAAGAAGGAGAGCGAAGAATAATGGCAAAGGCACATTCTAATTACAAAGTTGACAAGTCTGGTAAGGTCACACCTGCAAAGAAATCATGTCCTAGGTGTGAGAAAGGAACCTTCATGGCGGAACACTTTGATCGCTTTGCTTGTGGTCGATGCGGCTACACTGAGTTCAAACGCAAAGACAAGTAGTCTTTTTTTCTAACGACCAATACTGTACATCTCGTTTCCAAGTTGATACTCTATTCTCCGACTATGGCCATTACCCATCGAACAAAGAGGAGTACACCAACTATCATCGTCAAGAGAACATCAGCCAAGAATGCTCCAGGCACCGTGATCTCAAGGATTGCAGAGAGTATCAATGCTATTGGAAATGTCACAATGAAGGGGAGGGTAGCAATTGTTAGAGATATCTCTTCACTTGAAACCATCACATTCACTAAGAGTACAATCCAGATTGCATAAATTGCTACGAGAAGTGAGACCTCTAACAGCATTTTCTATCACTCCAATAGTAAGAGAGAGTCTTGATAGGACAATGTGTGTATCATATAAAGACTCATTCACCAAATAACTGGACTGGTGCCATTTCATCT
>SDOA01000072.1 GCA_004524595.1 Candidatus Thorarchaeota archaeon
AGACACAGAGAATGGGTAGTCTTTTTGTATTCTTTCAAGACTCTTATACACAATATCATAGGACTCTTTAGCCTCATTAATCAGATGTTTCACGTCGCTACTTACATGCTTCCGTGCTTCTTTCAGAAACTCTACTGCGTATTTTCTACATTCTGTCCACACAGCAGTATTGTAGGAGTGTCCCATCGCAATTGCAGAACCGTCTTTTATTGCTGCAATCCACCAATCATACCCTTGAATCCCAGAACGATAATTTGGAAATATTATATCATCAGGATTAGTGGCGTGATAGAGTACTTTGGTAAATGCATCTTTTATTGCTTTTTGATGGTCTTCAGAAGCTTCTATATGAACTGAATACATCTCTAGGATTCCTATATGAGAATTGCCAATCTCTTTCCAAGGTTTTGGTCCAGTACCATCCTCTATACCAGGTCCTGAGTAATAATAACCAATATCATCATATCCATATATTATATAATATTCAGGAACGCTAAGCTCCCATCCATAACAGGGAATATTGTCGTCAATACATTTTCTTACATGACTCCAAGCTTCTTCTTGGAGCTTCAAAAAATCAGGACTACTTTTTTGGGCGAAAATCCCATCGACCCTATATCCGAGATTAGATGCTAGCTCATAAAGCATCGTAGTGCGCCATGCAGTAGGTCCACTTGGACAGAGGTCTCTTGCAATGTTAAGTACAAATCCATGGCCAGTCCCTCCATAAAGCCACCCTGTTGAAATTTTCTTCTTTAAGTATTTTAAGCAACCTTCGACACAACCCAAATGTGTAACCCACCTTGGCTTGTATCGCAATCTCTTGATATCATTGATCTGCTTTTCTCCACTAACTTCTCTTCTTACATATCTTTCCAGTAGCTGCTCTCGCTCTTTCTCTAAATGATATCTTGATTCTACAAAGGATGTGATTATTACCCGCAGAAACATACTACCATCAGATGTAATGCTATATGTTCCCCGCTCCAGTCTTTCGATTAATCCATGTTTAATTAAGATGCTTATATGATTTGCAAGTGCAGTTTTACCAATTTTTGTTGTACGCAAAATCCGCGAAAAGTCTTGGTCAGCATTAGCTAAGAAACCAAGAATCTCAATACGTTTCTTATGAGCAATTGCTTTTACTATATTTGAGAGGTCTTCACTAGAATTAATCGCTAATTCTAACATTTGTTTTTCTGTCAGTTCACTCATTAAAAGTCAACCAATATAGAAGTGACTAACTTAGTTATTAGTGTTTTTTATGAATGAAATACCTATATTTTGTGAACAAATTTAACTCATTCAACCTCTAGTGAAGAAGAGTTCTGATAGAAAAAAAAATGAGAAGGAGGGATTCGCCCTCCTTGTGTATTTATGCGGAAG
This sequence comes from Candidatus Thorarchaeota archaeon, assembly GCA_004524595.1. Next base: position 1,387 of record SDOA01000072.1, read on the forward strand.
AAAAGGGAATATCATCCTCTAAGTATATGTGTGCCTCTCCTTTTACTGGTTGTCTCACCTTCAATAAGAGTAGTATTGATACAATAAAGAACAACAATACAGCCAACATAGATGTAAGATGGGCTTGTGCAACTAGTGTTGGATCTTGTGTGGGATTCGCGAGAAGAAGAATTGTCCCATACACAAATGGTCCAAGAATGGCTGCAAATTTCCCAGTGAGTGCATAAAAGCCGTACATCTCACTTTTCTTTTCTTCTGGAATGAATTGACCATACATTGAACGAGCTGTACTCTGTGATGATCCCATTCCAACACCTGCAATCATTCCTACTGTCCACCAAATGAGTGCACCCCACGTAACAAACAGATAGGCAATAAGAAGGGCAATGACCCAGATGAATAGTGTGATGATTAGAGTCTTCTTAGTGCCTATCCTATCTGCGACCATTCCAAACACGAATGCTCCGGGGATAGCAGCAAGTTGAGTAACTGCAAAAAAGACAAGGGTCATAGTAGTACTAAATTGATAGACCGCAACTCCGAATATTGCAGCATAGTAAATTACAGTAGTTATTGCATCACTAAAGAGGAAATATGCCAAAAGGAATAGGGGCAACCCCTGATATTTCCGGATATTCTTGACTGTATTCTGGACTCTTCTATAACCTAATACGACTAATGACTGTCCTTCTTCTCCTGGAAATCTTCTCGGTGGTCTATTCTTCAATGCCAATATGCTGGGGATTCCAAAAACGAGGAAGAAGATTGCACTGAAGAAGAATGCATAGGTATAAGGTAGATCCGCCAGAATAGTAATGAGAGCAATGATGATGGTTGCCATTGCTCCAACGTAACCAGCTGCGAATCCATACCCTCCTATTCTACCGATATTTTCTTCTGTACTTATCTCTGGGAGCCATGCATTATAGAAAGGAAGTGCTCCTTGGAAACCTACATTTGCAATAATGAAAATTATCCAGGCCCAGACCCAAATATCGAGACCCAGAATGGGTGGAAAGTTGAAGGGTGAGAGTTCAGGTCTAGGAGTCGGAATCTCTGACTGACGAATGCCTGGTAGAAATATCATAAATGCTGTAAAGGCAATACAGACAGATGAATAGAACATTACGAATTTCTTCTTGCTGCCTCCATAATCTGCAATAGCACCAAGGACTGGAGCAGATAGGGCAACTATTAGCATGGTGATACTACCAGCATAACCCCACATAGCGTCACCAAGTGTTTCGTTCCAGACAAGTATTCTGAAATACAATGGGAATAGAGCAGTTACGATAAGAACAGTAAAGCTGGTGTTTGCGAGATCATAAAGATACCAGCCAAATCGTTCTTTTCGATCTGTTGGAATTACTTCGACTGTTTCTTCCATTAATTCTCTTCTCTCCTATTTTGTCTTGAAAGACCTGAAACAGTGACTAAGTCCGGTATTTAACAATACGGATTTATTTTGACAATTCCTCATGAAGTACTTAAGAGGCAAAAATTAAGAGGCATGGTATTTCTCAATGAGGATGTCGGAATTAGTAGTTAGACGTGATTTGGAATGGACGAAAGACAATTACGAGTCTTCTGTGAAGAATGGCTTGCGGCTTGGACTGGAAATAATCCTGATATTTTACTGAGCTATTATGCCGAAGATGCACTCTACTCAGATCCAGCTAACCGTGATGGACTCCGAGGACATGAAGAAATACGACGATATTTTGTAAAATTACTTGATGTTTATAGGGACTGGAAATGGACTCCGCTAGAGGTTTTCCCGATAAAATCTGGAGCAATTGTGAAATGGGAATGCCATATTCCACTGGGACTTGAAACAATTCATGAAACAGGTTTGGATATCGTAGAAATAAAAGATAGAAAAATCACACGAAATGAGGTCTACTTCGACAGAACTCGTTTAGTAGCCTCAATTGAAAAGAAACGACGTGATCAAAGATTGGTAAATCTATGATGTTCATTGGTTTCAATTAAGCCATTCTTTTATAGCATTATTAAAAGCTCGTGATTGCTCCAACATAACAGCATGACCTGCGTTTTCGATTACTTTCAATGTTGAATCTTTAATTTGGTTATTCAAATACTGAGAATATTTTACTGGTGTCATAAGGTCTTCTTGTCCGACAATAATTAGAGTCGGAGTAATTAACTCAGATACACGATCCATCATATCAAAATTATCACAAGCTCTAAAGTCTCGACTGATAATGTCCGGTCTACACTTTCTAACTTCTACTTTTGATGCCTCAATAATTTCAGGTGAAGTTCCACTGTGAAACATGAAATTCCCTACTGCTTCTATATAGTTCTCAAAGTCATTCTCCAACATATCAAAAATGGTCGGCATTACTCTTAATTTTGCACCAGTACTCACAAGTATAATTCCTTTGATTTGATCATTATTTTCAAGTGCATAAAGTTGTGTCAACATTCCTCCCATAGAATGTCCAGCAAGAACTGGGCTATCGTGTTCTCTTACTATTTGATTGATATCTTCTAAGTATGAACTAACCACATCCTGTTCATATCGATCTATTGTCTTCCCATGTCCATTAAGATCAATTGCAACAATATGAAACTTATCCGAAAGCCCTCTTAGCTGCATCATCCAGGTTGCTGATGAGCCACCCGCACCATGAATAAAAATGATGGGCTGAGCTTTTTTATTTCCTGACGTTTCAACATGCACTTTCATAAGGTAGAAATATCTAGATATTCCCTAAAGATGTTACTAATCTTTCAAACTTCATATGTAGAGGCTAACTTTAAAACATAATAATTAGGCGAATGAGAATCTTGATGAACATCCATAATCGAAATGCATTCCTTCTATGTCTTATAGGAGGGCTGCTTATGATCATTTCAGGAACAAGCGGTGCTATTGCAGTCTTAGATGAACTTGCAGAAGCACTTTCTGATGTTTTTGGATCATCATTTGTCTATACTTTTGAATCAGTGATGGGTATTCTTTCAATTGTTACAATTCTCGCAGGAGTCGTCACAATTATTGGAGGAATAGTAATTACAACTACAAAAGTATGGTTTGGAAGAGTATTGCTCATTTCTGGAATTACAGCTGGTGTAATAGGTCTAATGATGTCATTAGTACAAGTTGTCATGACAGGGACTCTAGCGATGGGAATGACTATGCAACTACAACAATCTGTTGGGTGGATCGGAGCTATGATAGCATTCATCGCACGAATTATTGCGGAGCAGAAATCAATAACCCAATAGACTTTTCTAATCTATATTTGAAAAATCGACACTGACGTTTCGAGATTCTTTGCAGCCTGAATACATTCTTTAAGAATACCCTCTTTATCAACATCCATTGGAGCAAATACTGAAACAAACCACACTCCTTTTCCAGTACCACAAATCAGACTAATTGCGCCTTCTGGATTAATTGCAACGAAACCTTGATTTGTTGCTAGTGCGGTGATGAATGATATACCCTTTAATATAAAGTTCTGAAGATGACCATTCCACGCTTGTATTACTGTGTTGATTTCAGATTCAATTTTCATATTATCACTTTCATAAGCAACCTTACCTTCAGATGTAAAAACACAGAAACCAATGATTTCTGTATAGTTACTCATAGCAATATCGATGGTTCGTTTCACTTGAGGTACCATTTTCTACTCGTTGGAAAAGGTTGTATTAGAATAGAAATAGGTTTGTTGAATGTAGTCCAGTTAGTATGAAGAAGAATAGCCTAAGTATCTATTTGCATTTCTATCTTTAGATAAATGTTAATATGAATTCAATCTTAATATATATTGAAAAGGATTGACCGTTAGAAAGCGAAAAGAGAGGAAGTGGAAAAGTACTAGACCTCCAGCTGGTTTAATGCAAGAGCACCCTGTCATGCTTATTCGTTGGATGACGCGAATCAACAATGTTGAGAGAAAAAGAAGACAGACATCCCGATTACTTAGAAAGAACCACTATCATTAATATTGAATAGTTCATAGGGGTGATGCAATAGATAGAGCTTTAACTAATAAGAGAGTTCTATGGTGTAATTCGTCATTACTTACATTAGCAACTATCCTATTACCATCTACACCAAAACCATGTCTCAGAGCTATATCTCTTACGTGAACATTCTTTAATTGTGATGAAACAAGTCGATAGAGGAACCATTCTCCACTTGCCTTATCTTTAATCATGCAATTTACATTGAATTGAAGTCCATTTTCAAGCGTAATCTTAAACCTCTTGCCAATTATATATTTGATTGTTGCTTTGTTTCGAAATATTCCTTCTAGAATTCCATAAGTGTATGTCGAAGCTGGTCCTGGGAGAAAAGCCCATGACCAAAATTGATAGATTAAGAACATCATAAGTACTGAAATAATAAATCCTACTGAATTAGGTGATGTTATTATTGCAATGCCTTGAGTCCAACCAGATGGAAATCCTCCAATAGGATCAACTCCAAGATAAACAGGATTGAAAAAATATGAAAACGCAGAGAAAGTGACGATGATAAAGGCAGCCATGGCTATCCGCAACCGGTCCTTATAAAGGGCTTTTGCCTCCTTAAGGAGCTCATTCGTCATTACTGTCTTCCTCCAGGGCATTAAGGTATATCTTCCGTGCAGACTCACCATTAGTTCTGCAGAGGGTTACTAGAACAGATAATAGTGGATGCTCGTTGTTTATGCGAATTGCATAGAGTTTTGGTGTGAGCTGGTCTATCTGTATCATCTCATTCTCCATGAGATGAGAAATAACACCTCTGTAAAGACTTCTTGATTTTCCGCTGTATCCTATTAATCTACTGAGTTGGACACCGCTTACACTCCTTGGATAAATATGAGCCAGCGCAAGGAGTATAGCCCTCCTCGTGTCGTTCAATGACGACATCAGCTGAATCAATTCATACAATTGAGTTTGATTGGCATCATTTTCCACTTTAGTTTCAACCCACTATTACTTGCTTGTGTCTTTTTTCACACATCTTATAATATATGCTATTGATTGAATACATTGATAGTATATATAGATTTGAATCATAATGGAGTATTTCTCTTTTCCTGAAGAAGCCGCCCAATTATTGGTGTTGACCTAGACATAGGCTAAAATGTTAATAGCACTAAAGTGTTCACAATATTCAGAAATCATAATCTTTAGGAGGTATAGTACGATTTCATCGTTCTCTAGTAAGTATTTTGGCTGGTTGATAGCCCTTTTCATTGTTCTCCTTGGAGGTTGGTTCCTCTTACCTCAAGGGTACAATGATGCAATAGCAATCCTTGCTCCTTCATTTGGGAATTATATACGACCAACACTAGTCATGGTGAATCTTATTCTCGTTAATCCGATGAATAGCTTCATGATGGTTGCAGTGTGGGCTGGAGCTGGTTTTATTGGAGGTATGATGGCTGGAACTAAAAAGGGAGCCTTTGTAGTTGGACTTATGGTGTGGCTTTCCTGTTTGGGAATAGTTGCATTATGTGTCTATCTACTATTCCAGTCTGGCATATCACTTGGAACCCTAATTATTCCACCCGGCACTTCAATAGTTGATCTGTTTTCAATTCCATTGATTCAAAGTCTAATTGATCAGATCTTGCCATTAATAGCTGGCATTGGAGGCGGGGGATTTCCTGATATCATGGCTTTGGTTGCGCCATTGTTGATATGGTTCTTCACTCCAGTCATTGTTGTCATTGTTGCAGCAATATTAGGAGCTGTGGTTAGACCAAAGGAGGAATTCTAAGATGAAACTGAATTACAAACACGTAATACTAATGGTAACACTCACTGTCTTGATTTGCACTCCGGTAATAGCTGCAGCTAATGCAGGAGGTACTGTCATAGCACAGGATTTCGGAGAGGAATTTTTCTTTGATTTAATTGAAAATGGCGCAGAAATCATCTTTTCAACAGTTAATCCCGAAGGTGAACCTTCTGTAATTTATGCTCAACTAGGTGTTCCGTCCGATGCTTTAGGACTTGAAGATGATATGTATCAAGGTTGTATTGCTATGGCATTGGTAGCAACGCAAGGTGAACTTCTCGATTACATCTTAGACTTTGTAGGGGGAACTCTATTTGGTTCTGAAAGTGAAGGCGGAGAGTTCTTTGCCGCTCAAGAAGGAGGAGAACCTTTTGAATTTGAATCAATTCTTGAGATGTTAGGGACTGATTTTACTTTACTCATCAATGTATTTGTTGACCTCACAGATGCAGAAGCACATGCAAACATGGCAGAGATACGAACTCATTTACATAATGAATTTGCGTTCTCGTTTTCCGAGCTTCTTGACCTGAGGATAGATGAGAGTTTCTTCCCGCCTGAGATGGAAATGGAATTACCTTTCGAAAGCATCAACATATTCATCTATCAAGTCACGAACACTTTTGAAGACGCAGTAAATAGTGTTCTTGATGTAATGGATCAGACTGGATTCCTTGCCTCTATTGATAGAGATGTATTCACTACATCTCGTGCATCAGGAGCTGGACTCTTAGCTATCCCTGACATGGGCATGTTGATGAATCTCATTGAGAGTTTTGGTGGAGAGGGTGATGGAGAATTTAATCCTACATCATTCATTATCTCACAAATGCCAGAGTTGGATGGACCGCTTGCGATTGCTGGAGCTGGTTACATAGGAGATCAGCTGTTATCAACAACATCTGACGAGATTAGAATCTTTGAAGACCTCTTTGGAAAACCAGTATCAACCAATGTAAATGGATTATCCACAGGACAGTCAATCATTGCATTTATGTTGCCAGAGGGTGTAAATGCTACATCCTACAGTCCTGAAGATGAAGCACTCAATAGAACATTTTATGCTCAGGATGAAGGTATCATATTTTGGAATGCAAGCTACTATGCAAATCAGCCTGATTACATAGTAAGTTTTGAAGCAGGTTCATTCCCACCTCTAGTTACTATAAGTCGGAGTTTTAGTCCTCTAACTTTAACGCCTGGTGGAACAGTTGCAGTGACCATAAACGTTGTTAATGAGGGTACTGATCCAATATACAATTTAGTACTCGAAGATAGTGGCCTTGGTGCATTGTATCCTGACCTTGAAATAACAGGAATGCAGAACACTTCCTCCGCCGTACTTGAGGGTGGACAAAACCTGACTCTGACCTATTCGGTGGCCTTTACCAATGAAGGTGGTTACCTCTTCCCGAAGGCAGAGCTATCCTACAATTATGAGAATAGGACATATTCGAAGACAACACACATTGATGGCTATTATGTGACTGCTGACCCGATAGGTCTCTTGATGCAGATGATAACTGATGGTATGCCTTTTACTGGCATAGCTATAGGAGTTGTTGGTCTAGGGGCAATAGTCAACATTGGATTAATGGCGAGAGGCCGCGGTGGCGGTGGTTCTTACCAAGTCTAGCTTTGTGTCAGATAATCCCTTGAGTTATTTTCTGGGGATTATCTTTCTCTTTCTTTTTCTGAGTCGATGAACATTACCACATATTTATTTTGTAAAAGACCATCCTAGAACTATGTCCCTTAGAGATGACCTCAATGGCTATCTTCGTCTCCCTCGTGCTTTTTTCGGTCTTAGACCACCCAAAGAGGGAGAACCTGATGTAGGAATAGTTGGTGTTCCTTATGATATCACATCGAGTTATATACCTGGCACACGATTTGGCCCTGATGCCATTCGACAGTCTACAGATAGTGAGAGGTCACACAGCTATCCATTATCAATAGGAAATAAACCAATACTAAAAGAACCATTATCGAAACTTCTTACTCTTGAAGATGTTGGTGACTTAGAGGTCTCTCTAAGAATGCCAGATGCAGCGGCAATTGATATCACAGAAGCATCTACTAAACTAGGGAAACGCAATTGCAAATTACTATTCCTTGGTGGAGATCATTTTATCACCTACCCAATTCTAAAAGGTCTAGTCAGAGCAAAGAAAGGTCGATGGGGGCTTGTTTACCTTGATGCTCATGCAGATCTTTATTCTGATATGGGTGGTTACCAACTTTCACATGCCACAACAGTAAGACGAATTATAGATGAAAAAATTGTGAATACTGAAGATATCATTGCATATGATATAAGGTCTGCTCTTCCAGAGCATAAAACAGAATTAATGATTGAGCAAAAAACATCAATTAGTGACAATCTATCGGATTTGGACGACCGAGTTGATCACATATACATCTCTATTGATCTCGACGTCCTTGATCCACCTCTTGTGCCAGGAGTGAGTCATCCAGAATCAGCAGGCCTATCGATGATTCAACTTGTGAATATATTACGTGCAGCATTTGCCACAGGTAAGGTGCATCACACAGATCTCGTAGAACTAAACCCCTTGATTGATAAAGATGGAATAACCGCAATTGTCGCACGGGATTTGGTAAAAGAAATCCTTACTGGGTATGCACTTTCATAATTATTATAAGTAGCAATTACACATAATTAATCGAATAAAATGACTCTTTCAGCTGAGAAGATTACAGATGAAATTAGCATTCGCGCGGGTTCTACGCTAAGAGAACTTGGTTTTGGTGCTCATGAAAGTGCTGTGATTCTCGCATTGAACCGATTAGAATCTGCATCAGTTGCAGATTTATCCTCAGAAACTGGAATTCACCACGCAAATTTGTACACTGTTCTAGACTCATTGGTTGGGAAGGGGTTGGTTGTTTTGATTGATGGACGACCAAAGATGTATCAATTTTCACCTCTAGCTCACATTGAGGAGATGTTTTCAACCAAATTGGATCAACTTATACAAGATCTCAGACTATTGCAGCAATCTCGGGAATCTCAGAGTATTTTGCCAGCTTTGATATACACTATTAGAGGTAGTGCTGACGTTTTATCGAAAATGCATGCCATGATTAATAGAGCTGAAAAAACAATATTTCTTGTAGCTCCAGATCTAGAGAAATTTGGGCTGATGATGATTGAAGCTTTGAGAACTGCTCAAAAACGAGGTGTAAAGATAAGGGCAATTTTAGGTAGGAGACCAATGCAAAAAGAATTGAAAATCCAATACCGTATTAAGGAGGACACTCTTGCTATTGATTTAGTAATAGATTCAATCGAAGCCTTGATTTCAATGCCTGATCTCAGTGTATCTGGTTGGGCAGACAACCCTCTGATTTCGATGCAGCTTGAAGGATTTCTTCAGCAATCGTGGGAAATGTTAAGGAAGGAATAATAATGGTTGACTATGATGTTATTATAGCAGGAGCTGGAACGGCAGGTTCGACTACTGCATATACTTTGGCACAAAGGGGACATTCTGTCCTTCTGATTGATCGAAAAGAACGGGATAATATTGGGAACAAGACATGTGGAGATGCTCTTGGGTCACATCACATTACGGAGTTGAGAGAGCTAGTAGGAATTCCAGAGTTACCTAAAGGTATTGTAGAGTATGAGGTAAATGGAATTGATCTGATAGCTCCAGACAGAGAGCATAGATTGCGAATGGAGGGTCCAACAACAACTGGTATGTCCTTCAATCGGCTGAAGATGGGACAATGGTTCGTTGGACTTGCAGAGAGTGCTGGTGCAGAAGTGTTGGCTGCAACTCGAGTGAAAAAACTGCTGTTTGAATATGGAAAGGTCTCAGGAGTGACAATTTCAACAGATAAAGGATCAGACCGAGACCTCTCAGCCAAAATTGTTGTTGATGCAACAGGGGCAACAGGTGTGCTAAGAATGCAACTGCCAGAGACATCTCCTGTTGAACGACAAATAGCTAGTGAAGACAGAATGGTGGCTTGGAGAGATATCTATGAAACTCCAGATTTTCAATTTGACACACCGGATTATTTGGAGATTTTCTGGAATCAAGAAGAGACCTTAGGAGGGTATACATGGGTCTTTCCTCAGGGGAAAAATAGAGTTAATGTCGGAAATGGTGTAATGACCATTCATGGTCATAGAAACCCAAAAGATATCCAGTATGATTTTGTCAAGAAAACATGGATTGACACGTGGGGAGAAGTAAAAGTTCTCGATAGTAGCGGAGGCGTTGCTCCAATTAGACGACCTATTGATACAATGGTGGATGATAATTTCATGCTGGTCGGTGATGCAGCCTGTCAAGTGAATCCAATACATGGGGGAGGAATCGGTTCCTCGATGCTCGGAGGAGCTCATGCAGGGATTACAGCATCAGAGGCTTTAGAAGGTAATGATACTTCAATCGAATCACTCTGGTCTTACAATCCAAGATATCATACAAGTTATGGAATGAAGCAGGCAGCACTTGATGTCTTTAGGTGGTTCCTTCTGAACATTACAAATGAGGACATTGATTTTGCCTTTAAGAAACAAGTAATCAAAGCAAGCGACCTGTTAGATACATCAATGACAGGAGAAGTCAAATTCGGTGCTGGAGAAAAGTTCAAACGTCTAATAGCTGGCTTTGGGAAGGTTCCATTATTGCTTAGAGTATCAAAAGTAGCTTCACTGATGAATGAAATCAGAGTGGTTTACAGAGAATACCCCGATTCACCCAAAGGCTTACAGGCATGGAAGGCGCGGCTAGGTCCAATTTATGATGCGGCAAAACAAGCATAGGAATGGACTTACAAGGTAAGTGATTTTTGTGGTTGTCATAGCTGAATCACATGGTATAAAGATACATACCCCGAAGGATGCATATTTTTCCTTTTTTAACAGTCCTTATACAGGTCATACCCTCGGTTCCGCTGTTGATATTTACCCAAATCAATTAGATTGGGGCTATCCTGTGGAATCTCCTACTACTGGTCGAGTGATTGATATCAAGAAGATAAGAATGGGAAGAGAAAAAGAATTCTCAACAGCAGAATATGATTTTGGAATAGCGTTGCAACCTGAAGGGTTTGATAATGACATTATTCGAATCTTACATGTACAACCTACAATACGAGTAGGGGATTCAATTCACCAGGGAGACCCTATAGGAACTACTCTTCGTTCACGATATTTCAACTATTGGACTGGTCCGCATTATCATGTGGAGATAATGAAAGGTAGCTCCTTCAAGCGTTCAAGTCAATCATATATGCTAAAGATGCCGTTTGAGTATAGTCCCAAAAAATGTAATTCTACTGATTCAATCACAGAATTCGAAATTAAATCTGTTTCAAAGGATAATATCATTGGATATCCATTAGGATTCAATCAAACCATAATAGGAGACTTCCAAGGGCTCTCAGCAATTGGTCAAAGTGGGGACATTATTGGACTTCTTGATGGCGGATTATCACACTATAAACATGGTGGAGTAATCGGATTAATTGATGCTGAAGTAGAAACAGCAGTTAGTCTAGAAAAAACTCCTATCGGTATACTATCTAAAAAGATGCAAGGGGCATGGCATTTTAACACTGGACCAGCAGTATCACCAACTCTTGATGGACATGAATTACGTGGATTATCATGTTTCATCTACCCAAAATTTTTCACAAGCAATCAAATTTCTCAATTAATACTTATTCCAAAACATTATGGTCAATTTCGAGGAATATTCCAAGAAGGTGATATTGCAGAACTCAATATTCTTCGATGCAACAATAGGATTAAGTCCAATTAGTGAGCTGGAAGCCTGATTGTCTTGGTTAAAAAAATACGTCTATCCTTGGGTACAGCAATTGAGCTAGGATTAGAGGTAGGAGAGAAAGACTCCAATTTTTTAACTATCTTTCTCATGACATATTATGAAGGAAAGTGCAAGGCAAATTGTGCCTTTTGTCCTCAAGCAAGGGATAGTACTGCAGCATCTGATCGCTTATCTCGAATCTCTTGGCCTGAATATACTCTTGATTCAGTATTAGAACATTGGCCATCACCTGGCAAATTCCGTAGAATTTGCATCCAAACAATTTGCTATGATAAAGTTGTAGATGATGTTGTTGTTATTGTCCGTAAGCTGCGAGAGATCAGCAAGTTACCAATCTCAGTGGCAATCCACCCATTATCAGCTGATGGAATGAAGAAGCTTGAGTCGGTTGGAGTATCAAATATTGGTATAGCTGTTGATGCAAGCACACCTGAACTATTCGATGAAATAAAGGGAAAAACTAGGGATTCAGACTATAGATGGAATACTCATTTAGCGGCTATCAAAACAGCTCTGCAAATCTTTGGAAAAGGTCGAGTAACAACGCATCTCATCATTGGTCTTGGAGAAACAGAGAAAGAAGCAGTTGAATTTATTTTTCAAATGGCTAAGATGGGTGTAAATGTTGGATTATTTGCTTTTACAAATATTAAGGGCACAGCTCTCGAAAACAAAATGCAACCAGATATTTCAGTATATAGAAGGATACAGGTTATTCGCTATTTGATTGAAAAAGGTGAATTAAAAGAAAGTCAAGTTGCATTTAATGAACAAGGTCATATAATCATCAATATTGACTCAAAAAGATTGCAAGATATTCTTAGCTCAGGTCTTGCATTCCAGGTTAGCGGCTGTAAGGGGTGCAATCGTCCGTTTTATAACGAGAGACCTAGAGGTCCTATGTATAATTACCCTAGATTATTAAGAGATGACGAAATCTTGAAGGCATTAGAAGAATCAGGGCTGATGGGATAAATGGAAGAACTTCGATTTATCGACTTAGAAATACATTCCGCTTTTGAAAATATGGCAATTGATGAGTCAATAATGATGTCAATGAGGGAAGGTTTAGTTGGACCAACTCTCCGTTTATATCGATGGTTACCTTCAGCTGTTTCTATTGGTACTTTTCAAGGAATGAATGATGAGGTTGATGTACAGTTCTGCAAATCCCATAATATCGATGTAATTAGAAGAATCACTGGCGGCGGTGCAGTCTTTCATGATTTTGACGGTGAGATTACCTATAGTATAATCCTACCAAAGGGACATAGGCTAGCACCGAATGATATCATCGAGTCTTACAAAATCCTGTGTAGTGGAATTATAAGCGGCCTGAATAAATTAGGGATTGAATCATCTTTCAAACCAATAAATGATGTAATAGCTGATGGTAAGAAGATATCTGGTAACGCTCAGACACGTCAACATTCTTGTGTTCTTCAGCATGGAACGATACTTCTTGATCTAGATGTAAATCTGATGTTTCAGGCGTTAAAAGTACCGGTAGAAAAGATATCCGATAAAATGATAGCTGATGTGAAGCAGCGGGTGACTTCAGTTAGAGAAATTTTACATCGATCTGTGACAATTGAAGAACTTCAGGATGCTCTTAAAACTGGCTTTTCTGACGCATTAGAGATTGATCTTGTAGCTGATTGTCTTACCGATGAAGAACAAGAAATGACCAATAGATTACTGGCTGACAAATATACAACAAGAGCGTGGAATTTTAAGAGGTAAGTACAGATGAAGGTAATCGACTATAAAGTTCCTGATGGAAAGCTGTTGAAGATAAAAGTTGAGATAAAAAACAGTTCAATAAAATCAATCACAATTCTTGGAGACTTCTTTCTCCATCCAGAATCTACAATTGAGGAGATTGAAGATGCACTCGTGGGATGCCCCATAGATACAAAGACTATGACAAAGAAAGTACAGGAAGCACTAGATAATTCTAATTCAACTCTAATTGGTGCGAGTGCTAGTGATATTGCGAGAGCTATCGAGAGAGCATCCCTCTCAGAATAAGAACAAATTTACCTTTCCAATGATGAGATAATAATCTTAAGCCGAGATCTGCCAACATCTTCTACATTTTCTACTACTATCTTACAATTTTCAAGCTCAAGCGAATAACATTTTTCTGTTCCAAGATAGACGTTCATCAGTTTATCTATTTGTTCTTCACATTTAGACTTCTTTTCATGAAGATATTCCCTCTTATTCTTTGAACCAGTGAGATTCCATATTGTGGTAATCACTGAGCAAGCTTCTTCCTTATCTTTTGGATGTGTTACAGCTTCAACAAAGCTCTTAGCTAAATCTTTTCCAAAGGGATTCACTGTCATTGGGCCGCCAATCCAATCACGATCTAAAAGAAGAATGCCTTCATGAACTCCTTCCTTACTGTCAACTTTCATAGATATATCAATAAACTCCTGAAATCCACCAGGTTTGAGATGTATCTCTGTCATACCTCTAGACTGTGGTCTACGACCAGTTTCTGTGAAATGAAAGAATGAGAAGAGCTCTGTTTCCTTGAGCTTATAATATTCCATGAGCATCATCCTTCGAAATTGACATAAAAAACTCCCTCATTAGCCTTTCTCCAAGAGTAAAATAGTTGCATCATAGAAAAAATCATCCTGATTCTATCAAGATATCCTCTTTATTGTTCAATATTCGTTCACACCTTTCCGTTTAGTATGGATAATCTGTACTAAAGTGATTCCTATTGCCAGAAGAACTAAGCCTATCCAATCGAGTAAATCAGGAATCTCTCCAAGAAACAATATTGAAAGCAAAATGATTTGAGGCATCATCGTGCTGTTGATTAGTGTAGAATCAATGGCTCTTAATTCCTGCATTGCTCTATTCCATAATGTAAAAGCTAATGCTGTATTCACGATAGCTAACCATAGAATATAGAACCAAGAAGTAAAAGAAAGGGAAGTTAAGGTCTCTGTTGTAAATCCGACCGCTAATAAAATCACAGAACCTATTGACATACTAATGCCTGTAACTACAATTGCTGGTGTGTCTTTTAACCTATTAATTGTCCTACCAATGATTGCAGATAACGAGTTAGCTATCAGACTTATTATTCCAATTAGCAGTCCGAAAATGCTGACCCCTACAAAACTCAACGGGTAAAAGTAAATCAATACACCACAGAAACTAATGAGAATGAATAATATCTCTATGGACGACGGGGTCTCTTTTAACCAAAGGATAGCTAAGAATAATACTAGGATAGGAGTGATATTAAGTATAAGAGAGAATGTGATTGCTGGTAAATGATTCAATGCTAAAAATTGAGTACCTTGAGTTGCTGCGATGTATACACATCCGTAAATGATCAGGTATACCCACCACTCTTTCGATCTATTTTCTAAAGTCCTCCGTGTTTTCTGATTGGTTCCAATAAACGCCAAAAGTAACACTGAGGCAATTGAGTATCTGAGTCCGGCAAAGATTATTGGTGGAATTTCCTGAAGACCAAATTTTATGATCACCCATGAAGATGACCACAATACAGTGACAAAGAGTGCTTGTAAGATTGCAGTAATTCTGGCTCGAACATGTGTCTGACTAGCTGCAATATCATTCAAACCTTGTAAACACCTTTGTTTTGTAATATTCTTTGTTCATAGTCAAATTCAAGTAGGAATAAAACTATACCCGTCATATGACGGGTGTATATATATGATTGAAGCTTTGTTAGGCATTGCCTCAGAGAATTACTATTCATGCGAACTAACTAGGAAAATCCCTGTTCGTGTTCATTTAATAGCTATTAATGGTCCTGAGGGATTTGGTATAATTGAGTCTCTTGATGGCACTGAGAAACCTCTACGTAAATATGCAAAATTTATGAATCAATCTTCAAATATAGTTCAGTTTGAAATCACTTATCGTAATGACACCCAGTACTGGACAAGAGCTGTTCATAGCATTGATGGCGCTTCAATTCATCAGACAGTGCTTGAGAGTGGGTGTATGACACGACTTCCAATTATCATTTCAAATGGATGGCAACTACATTCCGTCTTAGCACCATCTCAAAAGGAATTCTCAAACTTATTTGATAATCTTCGTGAAAGGTTCTCCTCTGTGAACCTAATTCGAATACTAAAGTATCCAGGAGGAATAAGTACACCAATTCTAACAAGTAAGCAAGAATTAGCTGTCAGAATTGCTTATACTAAAGGATATTATGAAATCCCTAGACAATGCGAAATTCAACAAGCAGCCAATGACCTCGGGATCAAGCGTGTGGCTATGCAAGAGCGATTGAGGAGAGCTGAGAGGAGTATAATGAGAGAGTTTGTAAAAAAGCTTGGGTTATGAAAATTACAAACTATTTCGAAGCAAGATAAAAATACTACATTGTACATTGCAACATGATAATAATGGTAGACCCAGAATATTTACAGGACAAGAAAGTGCAAAAAATTGAGTCGGATATTCGCAATTTTGAGACTCAGATACAAAAATCAAAAATGGAACTTGAAGGTTTGGAATCGCGTCTTGAGGCTGAGATAGAGAGCTATAGGATGGCTGCTAAATCCAAAAAAGAAGCCTTTGAAACTCTTCGTAGTCGGCTTAAGACTGCTGAATCAGAATGGAAGTCTGCGGACAAGGAATATCGAGCCAAGCAGAAGAATAAGGATAAGAAGATCTCGGAATTAAAAACGCAGGTCACAACACTAGAAAAGAGAGTCAGGGATGCTCGAAAAGTACAACAAAAGCGATTCGCTGAACTAGATAAAGAAAAGGAAAAGATTGTTAAGAGAGCCAAACGTGATAAAGCAAAAGAGCTTGAAAAACAAAAAGACAAAGAAATTAGTCGTGTTGAAGAAGAAAAGAGGCGTGAATTAGGCCTAGATAATTAACGAAATATGATATTCTCAGAGGGAGTAGAATGAATGCATACTTTGTCATAGTACTCTTAGGGTTTGTCCTATTCTTTGTAGTATGGTCCTTGGGTTGGTTATTAGAGAGAATGTCACACATTTTCTTAAAGACAACAAGAGAACCGGGGACAAGATCATGGTTCATGCTTGTCGGACCAGGAGTTGCGTTACATGAATCTTCACATGCACTTGGATGCCTTGTAACAAGAACAGAAATTGTGGAATTCAAACCAATTAATATTGAAGTCCAAGAGGACCAAATTATTTTGGGTTATGTGAAATATCGAAAACCGAAAAGCAATCTGAAGAATGCAATCATCAATCTAGCTCCAGTTGGAGTTTCCCTTCTTCTTCTTGTAGCATTTGCCTTTGGAGCCACATTTCTTGTACCTGATAGACCAGGTCTTGGTGCAAGTGCTATCACTCTATTAGAGAATTTAATTGGAGTGAAAAGCAATCCAACTTTAATTGCTGATACTTTATATCCAATTAATGAGATAGGGTCTTTCGTTTATTTATTCCTCTATACATTTTCACAGCTTACAGTTATTAATCCAATATTTTGGATTGTTGCTTTTCTAGCAATGACCATTATGTTCTCAAATGCGCCATCAGATATGGATATTCGAAATGCAGCAACTGGACTAAAAGGAATTATAATCTTCAATTTCATTTGGCTACTCATTGCCTTTGTATTACCTCAAGCAGGATGGTTATTATTTGGATTATATGAAGCGTTAGCTGTTATGTTCTCATTAGCAATAGCTTTTGCTGCCGTAGGATATGGATTCTTTATTCTAGTTGCTGCAATGGCGAAACTTCGTTCTCCCTATCAAGTTATACCTTTTTCCTCATGTATTGCTACAGGACTTCTGTTATGGTACAATGTCGAACAGGGACTATGGATACTTACACCTGCAATGCAGACAGTGATTTCAATTGTGGTATTTACTATCATAACGATTTTGATGCTACTTGTCCCTCAATTTAGAAGAGCCATGTAATACCTAGTGTAATATTGTATCATGAGATAGAAAACACGGGTTTCGAGTATGGCAAAAATAGAGCTAGTGAGACGTCCACACCTAATTAGCCCGAGACATCTATTAGGTTACATTTTCTTCACAGAAATGCAGGTAGACCAAGCCGCTAAGATACTGAATCTACTTATTCAAAAAGATGGGAAAATACCAGATTCTGAATGGGAAATTTTCGTATTAACCAGTCGCGGATTATATGTAAAAGTAATGCGAAAACTCAGAGATACGGGTCTTGTAGAAAAAAAGATGGGAGAGTTCGCTCTGTGTGAAGATTTTTCTCGTGCAATTAGCAAGCTATCGGATTATTGGTCTGAAATCATAAGATCATTTGAAGGAGGAGACCGTTCTATAAGATTCTGATTGAATATTATTTGACTTCTCCTTCCTTGATGTTCAGCTCTTTAAGAGTTGACATCACTTTTTCACCCTTGATCTTTAACACTCCGAGTTTCTCGAGGTCACGCGCCCATTTTGTCACAAGGCCAACAGGGGTCCCAAGTGATTTTCCAAGTTCAGCGAATGTTATTTGTCCAACTTCATCAACCAATAATAGGACTTTCGTATTATTTTCCATTCCTAACACTTTGATATATCGTTGAGTTCTTTCATCAGAGAGGTCTCTTTGTTCGAGTGCCATATCTCGTTCCTTTTCCATCAGACGCGTCGCTTTTTCAAATGCTTCTTTCTGCATCTCAAGAATCGGTATCTGCTCCTTTGTCTCCTTCAATTCTCTCTGCAGATTGTGGATTTGCTGGTCTAATTGTTTTATCTCAGCTATTCTTCCTTGTATTGAATCAAGCTCAGCTAATCGTTCAGCCGCTTCTTTTTCTGCAGCTGTCTTTTCTCCCTCTAGATCAGTAATTTTCAATTCTAATTTCTTGATACTTGCTATACTTTGATCAGCTTCTTTTCGTTTGGTTTCTAATGTACTCTCAAGTAGACTGATTTTTGAACTAAGGGCTTCAATTTCTGCTTCCGTCTTTTCTGAGCGTGGCTTAGCCATAGCAGCTTCTGCTTTGTAAACACCAACTTGACTCTGCAATTCCGATATTTGCACTTTCAAGTCCTCAATTTCAGCTCTATGTGTTTCGACATCTTTAGTACGTGCATCTATCATTGCATCTTTGATTAGTAGGTCGTCACGGAATGAACTGACTTGTTCTTCTAATGATCCTATTCGCCGTTCGTATTCTTGCTTTGTAACATCAGCAGTTCTTCCTTCAATAATTTGGCTTCGGAGATTATTGACTTCCAATTCAAGTTTCTTCAATTCTGCTTGTTTTTCTGCTAGTTCTTGTCTTTGCGCTGCAGTTTCTTCTTCAAGACTCTGCATAAAGGATCGTACAATGTCCTGTTGTTCAACGATAGTGCTACGAAGATCAACCTCGGACTCTCGAACACGTAATGCAAATTCCTTGAACCTCTCCTGAGTCTGTTCAACGATTTTATCGACCAAGTCTTTCTCTAAAGCAGAAAATTCGTTATCAACAATATCTACAAATGTTGTTTCTATGAATTGCTTGAAGAATTTCATTCGCAGTCGCTCTACCATCTCTTCAGAGATTCGAGATTTCAACTCTACAACTTTTCCGCGGAATGTAAGTAATTGAGCAGCAAATACACCAACTACTCCTCGTTGTAGAGATGAGATATCAGCTCTCAGTGTTTCCAATTTTCGTAGTAATGCATCAAATCCCGCAACTGCATCGTCACTCTCAGGGCGTTCGACAGGAGCTGTTGTTTCAAGACCATCAACAAATTCCATTGCTAGTGCTGCTGCTGTAACAAGATCATTTTCATCTTCAATAGGCATAACAACTTCCCCGGAGTCGTCAACTCCCTCTGCTAATCGCTCAAGCTCTGCATCAGTCAAGGTTGCCCCTTTTAGAGCATCATCTAGAGCAGCTTTTTCTTTATCGGTGAGTTTCTTGTCCGATGGCATATTGGTCTCCTCAAGCAAGTATAATTGATGCGTAAGACACAGGCTGACTATAAAGC
>SDOA01000187.1 GCA_004524595.1 Candidatus Thorarchaeota archaeon
TCCAGAAAATGGAAGCATCTCCATAATGGCATTGGAGAGTGGAATCAAATATGCAACTCTAGATGAAGCCCCAGATGAACCGCTACTCATAGAGATAATCGGTATTCGCCCAAATGATTTGGCTAAAATATCTCAGCATTTTGAAATCGACTTGGATGACCTGCAAGATGTACAGGACCTTGATGAGAGGCCGCGTCTCCAGATTGAAGACAAGTTCACGATGATTGTTTTTCGTGTTCCTGTAAATCTAAAAGATATGGATCGTGAATACTCCACAAACCCATTGGCGATATTCACAAATGGTCGCGATGTTATCATAATTCAAAACGACGCAATACCAGTTAAGAGGAATAAACTACGCAATAGGGTTCAGTATTGTACAACTGCGGCTGATGTAATCTATAAGATGATCGAGGTCATGATTCACTCATTTGAATCAACACTTGATGTGATTGAATCAAGTATCAACGAAACTGAAGACTTCATTATGACTGAGATTTATCCTTCACAACTTGCTTGGTTTTTCCAGCTATCACGTGATGCCATTTTTATGGAGACCGCTTTACAATCTAATATGAAGGTATTACGGCGATTGCAGCGATTTAATATGATTGGCAGAATGATTCTAGATGTTGACAGATTAGAAGAATTGGAGGTTGACTTACAACAACAGGTAGACCTCAGTATGATCTACATAGAGTTAATCAAAAATGCAATGAATGCTTATGATAGTATTGTGAGTCATAATTTGAATAAGGTAATCAAGATTTTAACATCCATCTCTCTTCTTGTTAGCGTTCCCACTCTTATTGCAAGTATCTATGGGATGAATGTAGGTTTACCATTAGAGAATGAGCCACTGGCTTTTCCAACAATCATGTTAATTAGCTTCAGTATTACTTTGCCGCTGCTCCTTATCCTACGCAGAAAGAATCTCGTTTGAGAGATAGTTGGCCTATGCAGTTTAAGTTCACAACTCTATTTTGGTTGAACTTATTTGGTTGTAATCCTATAGATTTCGCTATGAGAATAGGTGTTCTTACAAGTGGTGGCGATGCTCCAGCAATGAATGCTGCAATACGCGCTATCACAAGACTAGGAATTCATCGTAATTGTGAAGTTCATGGCATATTCGGTGGATTCGATGGTATTCTAAATGAACGATTTCATGAATTGAATTCTAAATCTGTCTCGAGGATATTGCATCGAGGTGGCACATTCTTGACTACAGGAAGATCAGATGAATTCAAGACAGAAGAGGGACAGAAAAAAGCTGCTAAAATTTTAACAGACCGTGGTTTTGATGCTCTAATAGGAATTGGAGGGGACGGGACTATGCGCGGTCTCGCTGCGCTCAGAAAGCACTGGAGTGGCAAATTAATAGGACTCCCTGGTACCATTGATAATGATTTGTATGGAACAGACTATACCATTGGTTTTGATACCGCAGTGAATAATGCACTTGAGGCTCTCGATAAAATTCGCGACACAGCTGAAGCATTTTCGCGTACCTTTCTAGTTGAAGTCATGGGACGTCATGCTGGCTTTATCGCATTTCATGTAGGTTTTGCGACAGGAGCTTCTGCAATTCTTATGCCAGAAACTTCAACAACAATGGATGAACTTGCCCAGACTGTCATTCATGCTAAAGAACGAGCCAAGTCAAGCGTTTTGGTCGTTGTTGCTGAAGGCGATGAGTTAGGCAATGCAGACAGTATTGCCAAGGAATTATCAAAGAGAATTGGAGAAAAATGCAGAGTTTCAGTTCTTGGATATATACAGAGAGGTGGCAATCCAACCCATTTCGATAGAATTCTGGCTACTCGTCTTGGTGCTTATGCGGTTGAATGTTTATTGAGTGGTGAAGATGGAGGTCTCGTAGGAGAAATCAATCGTGAGCTTGTGATGACACCATTTGAGGAAACTTGGACTAAAAAGAAACCTATTGACCAATGGATGCTAGGTCTCTTAGATGAACTATCAGGCTAATAATGAAATTGAACCACTATTCATGTACAAATCATCTCTCGGTAAACTAATACGGTAGAAATGTAATGAAATAATGAGGCGATTCTCTTGGTATTCAAGTATCTTTCTGACTATCATCTTTGGGCTGGTTGGAAAATGAGAGAGGTTCTCAGAGAACTGGATACCGATAATTTCACAAAAGAAATCGCTGGGAAAAGTGCAAAGGGTATCGTACAACACATGGTGCTGGCTTTAGAGACCTGTTTCTTCTATATAGATGATGAAAAGGATGATAGTGTTTTTGAGCGAGTCTCGAGATTACCTAGGCAGGAACTCTTGAGACGTTGGGAGATTTTGGATACACGATTAAGTCAGGCAATTGGTGAAATCCCTCAGGGAAAGATTTCTGTCACTCATATTCGAGATGAGCCATTTGAGATAGATGTGTTTGACTTCTTCCTTCAGTATTTAATTCATACAACTCATCATCGTGGACAACTTGCCATGGTCTTAAGTGAACTTGGTTACGATGTTCCAGGTACAGATTATCTTATGTTCTTTGGAGAGAATCTGTAAATTATCCACAGCTTCACAATTAGATATCTAGAATTTATTTAAAACCAGTCTCATAATCGAATATGTTACGAGAGGAACATTACCTTGGTCGAATGCGATAGTTGTGGAGCCAGTGTCAATTCTGGTGATTCTCATTGTCCATACTGTGGAAATCAATTGAAGCAAAAAACAAGTTCTATCAGACCAGCACATGAACAAGATAGCGTATATTCATTTGACAGAGAAAAAGGGACTCTTCAATTTGGAGATGGTAAGACAGGTGACAGAATCGCCTCTGGAAGAGATAACATATCTGCATCATACAGAAGCGGAAGCGTAGATCAAGTGAATTTGGTATGTCCTCATTGTAGATATCGCCACAAGAAACCTACTCCTAAATGTGAAAAATGTGGCACATCTCTTCTTCGTGCAACAAGGATGAAACGTTGAGTTTTTAATAATTTCATAAACACATTAGAAAACATCAAGTCAAGTCTATATTATTAGATATCTATTCCTTTTTAATTTAAAATAGAACATGCATTTCTACAATATCTTTTCCCAATAATGAATATTTGACCGAGAGAACCCAAGAGAATCATAGAGATTAGTTGCAGCCTGTGTATTTGCTGCTCCAATGATTGTAACCGATTGAGGTTTATATTTTTGCAACCGGCGAAGTCCTTCACAACAAATTGCTTTTGCAAGTCCTTTTTGCCTATGATTAGGATGGACACCTACTGGTTCTAATTCAGCAAATCTACTAACAGGATCTATGCGAACAGTTGTAAATGCTGCAAATGTCCCATTCGGTGCCACAATGACAATGTCAAGCTCTTTATTGTAGAACTCAGCTTCGCTATACACCTTAGCAAGATGTGGAGTCATATTCATACAGTGGTTGAACACGGAACCGATCACAGAGCGATATTCTTCAAAATCCGTTTCAATATCAACATCCCTAATAGTATAATTTTCTGGTAGCTCCACTTTTGGAATAGGTAGGTCCACGGGACGAATTCGTTCATGTTCCATGGGTCCTCTGTCCGTATAACCTAGCTTGCGAAGGAGTTCTTGACGATGGTGGTCCCACTCATTGACACTGAAGACAAGTAGCTTCTTATCTCTGTTTTTTTGGATTTCCTGAATCTGTTCTTCGAGCCAAAGCACAAGTTTCCTCTCAACATGACGGTACTCTGGATGAATGAAGATACGACATTCACCACTTGGTTTGCATATTGTCACAGCAACTATCTTTGAATCAGATGTTTGTTTTTCGTGATCTGTCCATATTTTGACCTGTTCATCTTCGTCATCTTCATACTCTGTCCCACAAGGACCTCGCCACATATTTTCAAACATTGACGGAATCCAGTTCAGGTATGTTCTCGTTAGATTATATGTTTCCATCAAGAACTCTCTGACTCTATCAAAGTCTTCTCTGTGATAGAATGAGTGCAGTGTTATTGCCATCGTTGGTTCGGTGCATTGACAATTAGAATAAAATATGAGTATTCTGAAGCATGCAAGTATATCCTCATTTAGTTTTGGTGGATTGAATGGCTTCAAAGAAATTAGAAGGAATCAAGGCTATTATCTTTGACCTTGGAGACACTTTGTATACCCTACCCTACTCAGTTGAAGAGTATCATATGAAATTCTTAAGGAACATCTTTGGTGATGATTTTGCAATATCATCTAGAGACCTTAATCAGGCTCACGATGCAGCTGAAACTGCTCTATCTAAAATAATTGATGATAATGCTTCAGGTCCAGCTTATTCTCTATCAACTGAGGAATGGGTGTATTTTGACCGCATTCTCCTTGAAAATCTAGGGATAAAAGATGATATAGAGAAAGCATCAAAGCAGTATCAAAAGCTTTGGGACGAATTATTAAAGAGTCAACCTAATGTTCTGCGAGCTGGCGCTAGGGAAGTACTAGAAGAACTGGCTTCACGTGGATATAAATTGGGTGTCGCAACGAATTGGGCTGAAGACCCTCATGATCTTCTTACCTCATCAGGAATTCGCCATCTCTTTCAGAGTTTGCAATGGACACTTGTCAAAGGCTATAGCAAACCTTCACCATATATGTTGATTATGAATGCTCATGAATTGGGTATCAATCCATATAATTGTGCATTTGTTGGAAATAAGATCAATTTAGATGTAGAGGCAGCTAGAAGAGCAGGAATGGTATCTATACTGTTAGCTAAATCGGGTGCTTCTACTCCAACAAATGATACTGATTACTTGATCATTACTGACCTGAAGGATTTACTTGAATACCTGTGATTATAGTAATCCAAATATCAATTTGGAAGAGTTTGGAAAAAAAAATTGAAGCTCAGCCCTTATTGGGCTGAGAATTCATTCTAGCGTTTTTTATAGACAAAGAAATAGAGAATAAACAATACTCCGATAACAACAAGCACAACTGCAATTGTTATTGCACCCAGTAAATAGCCATCACCAGGTTGAATGGTTGTAGTTGTTGTGGTTGTTGTAGTTGTTGTCGTGATGCTTGTAGGACCAACAGTGAAGATGAAGTATTCCGACCCATTCATTGCTGTGCTAGAATAACCAAATGAATCGATTGCAGAAACGAAGTATTCTATTGTCGAGTTTCCTGGCAAATCAGCAATTGTTGTTTGGTACACATCATCTGATACATAGTTCATGTCTATATCATTCCATGTTCCACCGTTTATTCTATAGCTGATCCA
>SDOA01000073.1 GCA_004524595.1 Candidatus Thorarchaeota archaeon
AAACTATGAAAATGAGTTATCTATTCTGACTTCAAGTCTTGCTCATGGGCTATCTGTTCCCGAAGTTCTCGATGCACGAGATAACGTTATTCTCATGACCTTCATTCCAGGTGAAGTCTTTGTTGACAGAATTAACCATACCTTTGAGCCAGTACTGGTCGAGAAACTTGCCATGTGGTATTACAAATATCACTCAGCTCATAGACAAATAAAAGCCGATCCACGTCTTAGAAACTTCATCTATCATGCTGATAGAGTATTTGGTGTTGATTTCGAAGAATCTCATCCAGGACACTGGATGACTGATATTGGTGGTATCTGTGCAAGTCTACTCGATACAAATCCAATCTTTGATTCAAGAAAGAGAGCTCTCTCCTGGCACCTGTTAGACACCTATTTGTCCCTACTCGGGAGAGAGAGAGATTCCACTGTTGAAAATAAGTTCATTAGAACTATCGCAGACACGCTCTGGCAGACGGCAATCTGGAGAAAGGATGCTAGGATTCGGGAACTCTCTGAGCAAATTCGGAATGAGGGAATGCCTAAAAATTGAAGGGCTCACCTCAAAACAGTTGCTCCCTAAGGTTCATATTTAGATTCAACACAATCCGAAATAGTCAAGCATGCATATCGATAGAATGAAAGGGAGCCAAAGAAATTTCATGGAGAGACAGAGAGTTGCACTGGTATTATCTATCACAATCATTCTTCTTGTGGGTACTACTTCCGCTATCTTCTTCCTAGGTATGCTCAAAGATGACTCAGCTCTCAATTTCTATGTCTTTGGAGACTCACAGGGATATCAAGGTGGGTTAGAGCAGATTGTTGAAACTGCAAACATACTTAGACCAGACTTTTTATTTCACTGTGGTGACCTAACTTCTCTTGGTTACGAGGACCAATATCAAGAGGTCAAAAGTGTCTTAGACCAATCAGTCGTACCTGTATACACCACCATTGGCAACCACGATCTAAAGAGTGATGGTGGGAAGTACTACCTGGAATATTTCGGCTCCTCCTCATATTCATTCAATAGAGGTCCAGCTCATTTTTCCATATTCAACACATCTTCAGGTGATGTTTCTGAACCCGAACTTAACTGGCTTGCACAGGATCTATCAGCAGCTGAATCAGAGTACAAGTTCGTCTTTACGCATATTCCTCCCTTAGACCCGAGACCAGAGCGAGACCATGGGCTTGTCAATGCTACCACCGCCTCCCGACTCATGACTCTCTTTGAGGAACAAGAGGTGGACGTAGTCTTCACTGGTCATGTTCACATGTACAATGATAGCGTCATAAATGGAGTAAGATATGTCATAACTGGCGGGGCTGGTGCAAGTCTCTATGCGGATGAAGACGAGGGCGGTATCTATCATTACATGAATGTCACTATTAACGACTCTGGTCTCTTAATTGAACCGGTTCTTCTCGAAGATCCCTCCATTCCCCGTGATACAGTAATCATAAGGGGGTCTGAAGAGGATGCGACTCTCTCCCTCAAGGATCTTCTCGAATTACCATCTATTGAGGGATTTTCATCCTTTGAGAACCAGCTTAACAACTGGCGTGGTCAGGGTGTCTATGTTGGGGCTCTTGTTTCAACCTTGATTGAGTTAGTTGGGGGTATGTCTATTTATGATACTCTAGTTGTCAGATCGTTTGATGGATATGTCCAAAACTTCAGTTACTACAATGTATATCCGAACGCCACTTGGCTATATATTCAGGGACCTATGATTCTCGCCTATGAGTATAATGATACCCAAGTCCTTGAATGGGATGACGGGATGCGTATTGTAATGCTTCCTCCAGATGGCGCCTATAGTAACGAAGATGCAAATCAAACAACTGAAACTGGAGATGTTGTTTCTGCAGGTTCTCGATGGGTCCGGTTTGTTTCCATTATTGAGGTGATACCAGGATGAGATGGTATCTCGTGACACGTGAAATTGTGACTATTGCATTGCTAAGTTCACTAGGAGGCGCGCTCAGTACCTTCGTAGGATATCTGGGAAATCTCATCAATTTGGCACTCGGTGTTCCCTTTGGTGCCGGTCAATTCATGGCTGGACTTCATGTCTTCTGGTTAGTCCTAATCCGTGTAATCGTGCCAAAACACGGTGTGGGAACAGCAGGTGGGTTGCTAAAGGGAGTTGTTGAGTTATTCACAGGGAGTACCCATGGCATAGTCATTGTCATCGTTTCATTGGTACAAGGTCTTATGATAGATATTGGAGCCGCTGCCGCAGGAAATCGTAAAAATCCCACAGAGAGCAGTCGGATAATCTGGTGGATTGGTGCTGGAATTGCGTCAGGAACAAATGTCTTGGTATTCCAGTTCTTCTATTTCTCTGGAGCTCCCTTCCTGTACATCACAATTATCACACTTCTGGCCTTTTGTTCAGGAATAATCTTTGCAGGATATTTTGCATGGGAAACCTTGGAGTTCTTGAATGATGCAGGTACAATAGCAGGATTTCAGAGCATCAAACCAGGAATCGGCATAAAGACATCTAGAACTCTCGCCATTCGTAATTTGCCTGCGATACTCTTTGTGAGTTTCCTAGTAATCGGCTCCCTTTATTATACAACCAGTGTTGCACATGTCTTTGCAGACCCTAATGCCTGTGAGATCACCGGTCTTGTTGCTAATCCATACACCTTTACGTTGGATGATTTCTCTGAAGAGCTTGTCACAATAGAGGCAGAGCTAATTGGAGCCTATACCCATCTTCCACCTGCCAATTATACAGGGGTCTTAATATCTACTATTTTGCAACATGCTCAATTGCTTCCCGAGGCATCTGCATTACAAGTTTCAGCACGCGATGGGTACACAGTGATCTTTGAAGACCTCGAGAGTGTAATGTCTGATACTCATCTTCTCCTCTCCATGACTAGTGACGGTTTCTGGCTTATTGCTGGAGAATATGACGGATCACTGTGGGTCCGTCAAGTGAATCAATTGAAAATAATCTAGGCGGCCATAATGTTAGAAACACAAGACCTGACCTTCTCATACGATGGCTCCATGCAGATACTCCAATCGTTACATCTCCAGCTTCATCGAGGGGAGTTACTTCTAATCACTGGGCCCACCGGGTCCGGAAAATCAACTTTAGCAAAATGTCTGGCTGGATTCATTCCTCGAAGTATTGAAGGATTTTTCTCAGGATCAGTTCAAATTGACGGAAAAAACACAGAAAATCTCTCAATTGCAGACTTTTCCAAGAGGGTCTCTCTTGTACAGCAAGACCCTGACAGTCAAATCTGCACCCTCCGAGTGTCAGATGAGGTTGCATTTGGCCCAGAAAATTTCGAATTTGATGAGAAAACCGTCGAACATCTTGTAAAATCCTCACTATCTGATGTAAACTCCCTACATCTCTCTCAACGTACTACTCATACATTGTCTGGTGGTGAGAAACAAAGAATTGCGATTGCTGCAATGCTCTCATGTCAATCTGATTTTCTCATCTTAGATGAACCATCATCCAGTCTTGATCCCAGAGGTATCATCCAACTAAGAAACATTCTCTACAAGCTGAAGACTAAAAATGTTGGAATTATCTGTATTGAACATAATCTTGATGCAGTCCGTCCAATTGCTGACAGAACGCTCTCTCTCGATAATGGTATATTCTCCAATACTCCTGAAAGGACTTCTCAAGATTTTGTCATTCCTTCTGAACTTCACACCTTAACAGGTCAAGAACCATTACTCTCTCTTGAGGGGGTCAATTTTTCCTATGGATCCACTCCCACAATCAAAACAGTAGACCTTAGTATCTCTTCAGGAGAGATCATTGCACTTATGGGTGGGAATGGTTCAGGAAAGACGACCCTGCTGTTTCTTCTTGGAGGTCTACTTGCTCCTAAGAATGGAAGAGTATCCCTCTCTGGAGTCTCTCTCTCCGAATTAAAACCAAAGGATATTACAAGACAGCTCTCTATGGTCTTCCAAAATCCTAATCACCAAATCTTCGAGAGCACAGTCTGGAAGGAACAGATACTCACTTCTGAAATCCTTGAAATGACAGATGAGGAACACAAGAAATTCTCTCGCCATCTCCTAGAAACTGCTGGTCTTCTTCATCTGAGCGAGAGAAATCCCTTCTCTCTCAGTCATGGTCAGAAGAGGCGCCTCAACATCACTTCTACCACAGGTCATAAGCCACAAATTCTGCTGCTGGATGAACCATTCATCGGACAAGATCGAGATGGTCGTCAGTTTATTCTCAAAACAATCTATAGTATTGTCAAGAACGGTGGAACCGCCCTGATTGTCACGCATGATGTGCATTTTGCCAAGAAATACTGTACCAGGATACTCTTCATAGAAAATGGTTCGCTCTTACTCGATGGAAATCCTGAAACCGTACTCCAAAGACTATCCGAGCTGGGACATGATGAGTACACAATAGGAGTGGAAACATAGATGAACAACGTGGCTTTTTCGCAAAAGATAGTCAATACATCACGATTCAATCCGCTTGTCAAGCTCTTTTTACTTATTGTGACTCTGACAGGAATTATAATCTATCCGAGTTGGAGACTTGGTCTTGTTCTCTTGATAATTCTTCTAATCTTGTTCAAATCCTCTCATGTTCCCCTCAAATTATCAAGGCGACGTACTAAATTCATCATAATCTTCTCAGTAGTACTCTTTTTCTTTCAAATCTTGATTACAGTGAACGGTACCATCCTTGGATTCATTATCCCACAAATCAATACTTTTGGTCCCTATCTTCCTGTCACCGATTACGGATTAGAGAGAGGGCTCTCTATTGCATTTCGATTCTTACTCATCATCCTCTCAAGTATGCTCTTTGTATCCGTCACTGACCCAACTCTGCTTGCCCATTCATTGACAAAGCTGCGATTATCCTACCGGTATACATTTGCTCTTGTAATTGCACTCAGATTTCTACCTCTCTTTGAGTCCGAGAATCAGGTTGTTCGCCAGGCACAGAGGTCTCGGGGCATTCAACCGGAAGTTGGAGGTCTCAAGAAGATCTTTCGAACAATTCAGTATACCTTCTTTCCTCTGCTTGTGTCGTCTCTGTCCAGAGTCGAAGCACTCTCGATGTCCATGGATGGTCGTGGATTTGGGTATCATAAAACACGAACATATCTGCGAAAATCTACCTGGCGGGTAGTAGATACTGCCG
Organism: Candidatus Thorarchaeota archaeon; assembly: GCA_004524595.1. The sequence continues at coordinate 5,175 of SDOA01000073.1, forward strand.
CAGTCTTTGTAGCCATGGTATTCATTACTCTGTGCATCACTCTTGCTGCTGGTCTTCTTCCACAAATAGCATCAATAATCTAGACAAAAGTGAGCAATTCTGGTGGTAACCTGACCGCACATTCAATTTTTCTAGGTACAAAATTAGTATGTGGAATCTTCTTTTGGTAGAATATTGAACCGATACCTTGACAAATTTGGGATTTTTCATCAAAATATCTACATTCTTTACATCCCAAATTATTATCAAGAGTCCGTTGAACTGGTACTTCTACAAATTCTGCCAATCTCCTATCCCACATCTTGACCATACGAGTAGCTCTCATATCCCTCTGTTTTGAAAAATATCTATAAACTACACTAAAAATAACGTACATTCATATGATTTTCAATTTGCGCATTTTATCAACATCGAATAGCCATCACTTCAAGCGTTTTTCCATGAAGAAACCAGGTACTTTGTATTCTTTTTCTCTGAAGAAATCCACTTGTGGAGAATCAGTTGAATGAAGAAGTACGTAAATTCCAGTGAATTTTTCTTTGCGTGCCCAATTTTCAGCTAAATTTTAACAAGAATATTGCAAATTTTGTCACTTTGATCACCTAAGTTTATAGTGACTTCATGTATCTTGGCTATCAACTTGTTGAACCCAGAAGATCCAACCCAAACAGAACCGACAATCTCATCATTTTTTGTAAGGGCAACGAATCTTTGATGCTTTTCTTCGTCATTGAAGTATTTCCTTAGATGTTCCTGATGTAATTTCTTCTCTACATCCGTTTCTACAGCAGCTGAAAATGCTACCTTTTTCTTGAATTGATCAAACTCGGCTTTAACTACGGTATCATATTCATCATCTTGCATCTCTCGAGCAATGAAATCATCGCCAATAGGAACTTCCTGTGAATTAACTTTGAATACCTTAGAAACTGGTATCTGTTTGATAGAATACCCGGATTTCTTGTACAGTGTAATAGCTGGAGAATTGTCTGCGTGAACAAATAGTCCCAGATTAAGCTGCAATTCAGAAGAAAATTCTTCCGCTCTCTCCAGGAGAAGTCTTCCAATACCATTTCCATAAAATTTAGGATCTACAACAATATCGTAAATCCACTATTCATTCTCTACATCCCAAGCATCTCTGCTGTTTCTAGTTCCCATCCAAAGATATCCACATCGCACTCCATTATCTAGTTCAGCAATGAAGACCTTTGATTTTGGATTGCTGAAGTCAAAATAATCATTCATTTCTTTTCTGCGAAGGGACAAGGTAAGTGGAATAGTGCCATTCAGAAGGTACAAAGTTCACGACCTGAATCACGGAGGAATAAATCCTCACGGAAGTCCCAACTCTCAGATGAGAGTTCCCTATCAAACTCTCGAGAGTCCGCGGTTGTTCACTCTACTCAACTGAGTCTGCTTGATTTTGGTGACGAGATCAAACAGGGTGATGATGACCTAGCCGTGGAAAAGACTGTGGAAGACCTTACTGCTACTGGAGATGATAGCCCAGATACGATGCAGAAGAAAAAAGCCTGAACTGTGGGAGGGATACAATCCGAATGAACACAGACAATGCCTTGACCAACCTCTTGGTAACGTGAGAGTGCGATGGTGACATCAGGTTAAGGATGGGCAGAACACAGGAGTTTCTTGAAGTTGAAGTTCACTCACCTCAAGAAATGAATCAGGCCGGTTCAAATCCGACCATATAAGTATCTTAAAGATTGATATCAAAGAAAAGGAAGATGGTCGGGATGGCCGGATTTGTCGGCGCACCACTCGCATGTAGCGGCGCTGAACCGGCAACCGATGGATCTCTTTAGGCAACAACCGAAGCGGTCGCCTGCTACAGTCCATAGCTCTGCCAAGTTGAGCTACATCCCGCTTCGTCTTTTGCTCTAACGTTTTGCCTATAAGGATTACTCATGGACTAATACAATAATCCAAGATAGTGAATCAAAAAAGCTATCCCGACCATCTACTTAGAAACTCAATTCTTTTATCTTCAGATAACCAAGAGCTCATATAATATGTTAACAATAGTTAAATTAGATGTGTATCTAAATGATTGAATTCGAAGTTAATATCCCAATTAAGTGCTCCATTGACAGTGTTTTCAATTTTGTATCTCATGGTGAGAATCTTTCAGCATGGAACTCAGCTGTAAAGCGTGTTACAAAAATCACTGACGGTGTAACAAGTACTGGTACCAAATACAAAATGATTCGTCAATTACCAGATGGACGTTCTGAAAACACAATAGAGATTTCAAACAATCAACCCAATACCGAGCTAACAATTCGAACTACATCAGGTCCAACTCCATTCATCTATCACTACTCATTTGAAGGGAAAAAGAATTCAACTATAGTTTCATTGAGAACAGAGATTGAAGAGGAGGGTTTACCCTTCAAACTTCCGAAATTTCTAGCTTCTCGAGCTATAAAGAGTGGTGTGAAAGATAATCTTCAAACCTTGAAATCAATTCTCGAATCTGCATGTTAGACTAAGAACACATTTGGTCTACTGTAGATCCATCACTTGCTAGTTCAAATATAGCAATCCCGACCATCCCTTTTTCTTATGTACTAACAGCAAAAAATCAGGTGAATTTAGACTGAATACCATCGCAACTACGAATCTATACTGAATGTGATTCCAAGGGAACGAACGAGTTCCTTGTATCGATTTCTGATTTGGCGATTCCATTCCTTTTCCTAAATCTTTTCTAGTAGAGAAAGATTTATGTATATAATATTTTATATCGATATTAAATATATAAATGGTAATAAACTTGGTAAATATTAAATCATTCCCATCTTATGTCATTCAATTCATACATAATGTCAAACCATATTGCTACTCAATTTATCTTGGAGGTTCTTGGGCAATGCAGAAAGCTTGTTCAAATAGTGATATTGATCTCTGTCTAATCTCAATAGATTCATCTCAAAAGCAGACAATATTGAATTTTGTAAAAAGAACTCTTCAAAAATCAGGAAATAAACGACTTCTATTAGATGCCAAGATATATACTAAGAATGAATTTAATGCAACCATCCAAGGCTTTCAAAATCCTTACTGGTGCACCTTCTTTAGAGATGGCGTGCGTTTATTTGGGGAAGAAGTAGTAGTCCCATTACTTCCTCATACCTTCACAAACTCAGTCTGGCGATCTATTGAGCAAATCCAAGAATCTTTGGGCTATATTGAGCAAAAAATCTTCATTGACATAGCTTGTTATCAATTATGGACTGCAATGTCATTAGTATTTACTGTTGATTGTCTAATTCATAACAAACCATTTAGAAAGAATTCTAGAACTGAACTTGCTCAAAAGCTATTGGAATATCAATACTCATTGATTAAGGAGCAATATGAAAGAGTTAGCATATTCAGAAGGACACAAGTTCATTCAGGTTTAAGCTTGGATGATGAACAATCCATAAAATATGATAATCCAATTTCAGACTATTCAAAGATTGATACTAAAATCCTTCAAAAAAACGGATTAAGAGTTCTGGCCTATTGCGAAAAAGTCTATCAACAAATTAACTAATTAAACTATAAGGGTTCACAACAACAGATTGTGTTATGAAACAACGCTATGTTCTTTCCACTAATCCTCATCACCTGTTTCTGTCTTCAAGTCTTGATTAGAAATTAATTCATCCATCGCCGCTTGAATTTCATCACCAACTGTTGAATCATCTTTTTCTCCTATAATCCTTTGAAATGGTCTTATTGTATAGAGGATTGCAGAGGTAATGATGAATCCTATCGCACCAATACCAAGGAAGAATAGTACCTGTTGGAAGTAGTTGGGTGGTGGTTCACCTGTGTGCACAAGGACTTCAACAAATACTGTGTCCTTTGTATTTTGCCCTAGAACATCATAGACAACAATAGAATAATTATTGATTCCAACATCGTGACCATCGACGACAACGACAATCTCAGAACCGTTCCACATGCCTGATTCGTGCAGTGCTCCATTTAAATAGACTTCAAACTGGTCTGGATATGCATCTGCTGGGATCCATGTGATGTTATATCCCACATCACCAACCACATACTCGATATCTGGGGGTGAATTGATCACAGGAGCTTCTGCCTTTGCAATCTTGACCGATACTTGATCTACTGCGTAATTTCCTTTAGCATCCCAGATTTGTAGTAAAAATGAATAAGTTCCGGGAAGCAGGTCATCCAATTGTATACTGAATATCGGACCACCCCAAGTTCCAGTTTCAGTTATCTCACTGTTTTTCGTAGTTTGGTACCTGAGAGGGTACTCATCGCTTGTATACCATATCACTAATCTTCCTTTGATTCCATATTCAAAGTCAACATCATCTGGAGAGTCAACGACAGGATTTACATTATCAACAAAAAGCAACGGCCATAGGTCACTACTGTTTGCAGTTCCGAGAATTGAATAGTTACCTGTTTCAGACCAGTCGCTCCACGAATTTCCCGTTCCCAGAGAGTCATCCCAATCTGTGGAATTACTATCATCCTGAGCATTTGCTACACCATTCCACCCAATACGATTCTCATAGACCGTGTTTGATGCCATACCTGAATTGACTCGAATGCCGATGTTTTCATTCCCATAGATGGAATTATTCGTGATGATACTTTTCCCTCTTGTTAGGTCTATGCCAATATCATTTCTCCATATCGTATTTCTTGTAATATTACACAACTGAACATCCCATAGATACAATCCACCAGAACAATCATAGATACGATTGTCACGTATGGTGAAGTTTGTCGAATTGTCAACCGAAATCCCAGAACGAGGAGCACGAATAGTGTTATCTGCAACAAGTATGTCCAGTCCATAATCGAAAAACAATCCCTCGAACTCACTGCTAGACACAATATTGTGAGTAATTTGACAATCTGTTGATTGAAATATTAACATACCAATGTATGTTTCATTAATGAAGCAATTTGTCACACGTCCGTGAGTCACATTTATGAAAGTTATTGCTGAATTGCCTTCCATTGATGGAACTATTGTTGTGAGGAGGCATTTCCTTATCTCGAAATACTTTGTAGTGTGCCATATGGATATGGGCGAGTTTTCTGTTTGAATCAATAATTCTTCAATGATGAAAGGGTTATTCTCTGACCCATCCCCAGTCCATCCTTGGACGAGAAAGTCATTGTCTGAGCGGATTTGGATGGGGTCGTGTTCTTCGAGTCCATTCATCCAAGTAGTTGAACGAGTTTCATTTTGGTGTAATAATTTTGAAGTGCGATTAATTAAAGTTTCAGAAGTCTTCTGAGTAGATGTACTTATGAATAGAATGAATATTATTAATGCGATCAGACTGTGTTTCTTCAACAAAATTCAACTATAATAATTTTTGAAGTCTTTTTTATATTGCGGTGAATAGAGTTATCCAAATTATAATATATCATATTGAAATAAATTAATGAATATATTTATTAGATAGTATTATAATATATACTGCAACGCAATATTAATTATTATTGTGTTGTTGGTGAAAAATATGAAAATAAAGCTAAGACAAAATCAGTACCTTGCTGTTTCAATATTCTTTTTTACAGTTCTTACTGCTTTTGTAACAATCCCAATAAACGCATGGCCAGATTGGCCTCCTGGTATCTATATGGGATATGCTGAAGATGGTGAAGATATGAATCCTAGTGGTCAGTATGATTATTATGATTCATTTTCCATTCCCGAAAACAGTTCCTATGAATATATGTGGTTCCATTGGGAAGAAGAAAATTTTGCTACAACTCACGAATCCCACTTTTTCTCAGTCTGGGTTTGGGTGGATGGTACTCTTGATGTAGCCATTGAACCTTTTAGGAATGAATACATGCATGCTCAAATGTGGCAATACCTTATAATTGATGAAGGTGAGGAAGGTGATGATGAATTCTTAGGGACAATGCAATATACAAATACTGGTTCTTATACCTATTGGGATGACTATATCTGTGCAATTGCAGTAATTTGCAAGGACGGTGGCAGTGGTAATGTGCATGTAAGAATATTCGTGACTGATTCCTAATGTTCAAATCTATCATATGTAAACTGAGCTCTGTGTGCTATTGTATGTTATTTAATCATACAGTAGCATGTTTTTTTTAATCTCTCCTATACTATTTTGAACTAGCTATAAATTCATTCCCTGTTAAGAATAATGAAATTCATACAAGAATCAAGTATAATTTAGATATTATAGAAGTCCCTGACATTCTTGATGATCTCTGCTTCTTCCTGAAGCCCAGCTTTACGAAGTCTTATCGCAAACTCAGAAAGTATCTTCATTGGTGGACAAATCTGGCACTTCTCAGGAAGTTCGTCTATCTTGTCTGCCATCTCTCCGAGTATGTCTTGTAAAGCTCGTAAGAGTGCATCACGTTCCATAAGTCCTTTGTCTGACATAGCATAATCACTAATAAGTGCAAAATTTACTATTTAACCTCATAAAAAAATCAGAATCTTTTTTATCTACTACTTTGAAAGTATTCTGACAACCTCAAGAATACCCTCGGCAACCTCTCTCCCCTTGGGGGTCAATCCCAGATAAAGTCGTGTCTTTCTAGTCAATTCATTGAACACTTCACGTTCTTCAATGAGGTTCATTTTGACTAATTCAGTTCGGGTCTTTTCTAAGGCAGGTTGTGAAGCGATACCTTGGTTGTCATAACGACGAATTAGTTCTGTGATGAATTTATCTTCTTCTAAAAGAGAAACCAGAAGGCGAAGGGCTCCTGTACGTTCTAATCCCATCAGGACCTCAAGTTCAGGACTTTGATTGTCAGAATTCATGAAATATATACTATATTTATACAAAATAAGCTTTATGTTTGTCAAACATGTAAAGTTTGTAATAAGTCTATATCAGACTCTGAGTTCACCGTTTGATCACAGTCTTGGAACACGTCTTTGGATGGGACTCTCAGACCCTATCATTATTGGAGCTATTAGTATGCCGGTGATTCTAATCCTCTCCATTATTGTTCTGTTAAGAGTTCGCAAGAAGCAGCGCAATCGCCAAAAATCAACTGCTGACATTATTGATGTTATATAGGTTTTAGTTTTGATGCAAAACGGATACAAACACATAGGATAATTCTTTCGGGATTAGACATACTATTCACCATCAGTATTAGAGGTATTATTCTGAAGACTTGTATCTCCTAGAGGTTCAAATCCGACCATCCCTTTTTCTTATATACTAACTACAAAAAACAAGTTCACGTGAATTTAGACTGAGTACCATCGAAACTACGAATCCATATTGAATGTGATTCCAAGGGAACGAACGAGCTCCTTGTATCGATTTCTGATTGTGACCTCTGTAACTCGTGATACTCTAGCAATCTCTCTCTGGGTCCGTCTATCCTCTTCAAGTATTCCAGCTATGTAGAGTGCAGCTCCTGCAATCCCACCAGGCGATTTTCCTATGCTCACATACCTCTCCTTTGCCAGCTGAATTATATCGGTGGCTCTTTTCACAGTTCTTCCATCAAGCATGAGATCAGCGGACAATCTTGGTATCAAATCCTTTGCAGACGGAAGTGGTACGTTAACTTCTATTTTGGAAACAATTAAGCGAACTGCATGACCAATCTTTTTCCTACCCACATCAGTTTCTTTTGCGATCTCATCAAGTGACCTTGGAATTCTATGAATCCGGCAAGCAAGATAGATAGATGCTGCAACTACTGACTCGATGCTTCTTCCCCTCACAATTCTCTTCATCAGAGCCTTTCTATAGATCAAAGCTGCAGTCTCTTGGACGTCGTAAGGTATTCCAAGTTGTGAGGAGAGTCTCTGCATCTCACTCATTGCAATACTAAGATTTCGATGTTCCGAACTATGAAGTCTACTTCTAATGTGCCACTTTCGCATTCTGTACATGGCAGCACGAGTGGTGCTTGTGAGTGCCCTACCACCTGCATCCTTATTTCGCCAATCAATCACGGTTGAGATTCCCTTGTCGGCAATGGTCAGCGTCATTGGTGCGCCAGTTCTATCTCTTGCATTTCTCTCCTCAGCTGTGAATGCTCTCCATTCAGGTCCTGTATCTGTACTGCGTTCTGAAGCAACAAGACCACATGTAGTACAGGTATATTCACCTCGAGTATAATCTTGTGTGAAAAGACCCTGTCCACAGCCCATGCACATTCTTTTTCGACGAACATGACTGTCCTTGGTACCAACCAAATTTTCCAAACTCATCACCTTTTTCAAAAATGAATAACCATCAATCTGCGTAGCGATGCTCATCAATGAACGGTCTAAAAACCATAAATGGAATTGAGAATAGACTCGTTCACTTCATCAAAATACTAAATTGAGTCTAGTCAACTAGTATGTTCTGCATACACAAATTTCTATGAAATACTTCACACTTGCATTTATCACATCCACCATCAAAATTCGTATGGTCTTTACGGTTGTGACCACAAGTGCAGTGGTCATAAGATCTTGTACTCATTTTTTCACCTCTTTTTATCCGATAGAATTACAGTTCTCCTAGATTCAATCGTTGGTTCCTTTTTCTAGGACTTGCTCCTGTATCATTTGCAATATTCTATGTGGTTCATTTCCACTCATCACACGATCTCTCTTGTAGCTAGTCTTAGAATTAATTTCCATATCTTCCATTTTCAATATCCTGCCATTATGAGAACAATATATCATCCAGACTGAATCTGTGATTTATGAGAAACAGATAATCTAAAACCAGAGAAAAGGGTCTGGTTGGTTTTCATTTATTGCTAGACTGTTTATTCCATTCTCACTTTCTGCATGGTTTCATTCCCAAATACCTTAATAAACTTGGGCATTTATTTGAAAAAATAGATGCTTTTTACCTGTTTCCTGTTCAAATCCGGCCGCTCCGACCACTTTCTTCTTTGAATGATTACTTAGAAAACAGAAACCATCTTTCCAATAGATGGATTACTAATTCATTTTTCAATTTTTAATCTGTATCTCTGAATACGGTCGAGCCTTGGATAATGCTTCTTGGGAATCTGAAAGAAGAGGATCATGAGGGGCTGGTGCTTCATAGGTAAGTTTCAGTGGACGTCTATCTCTCAACATTTCGCCGAGAATACGAATATCATCATTCTTTTTTATTGAATCATAGAGTGTTTTCCAGAAGTAGTTATCATCAAACTCGTAATAGGTTCCCTTATCAACCATCTCTTTTTCGAATATATTTAATTAGTAGTAATTTCATAGAATATAGAACAATAAAGGCATGTAAAGGTAGGAAAACATGATGAAGTAGTTTCATCTGGATTTTTAGTAAGAGAAATATCCATTGATAACATAGACCATATCCCATCTAATCCTTATTCTGTTGTACTCATAGGACATGGTCAAGAAGATGGATTAGAGATTACGGGAACTATCATATCTTGGGTTAATGTTACTGAGTTAATAGGTCATTACAGCCCCAAGACTACAATCTTCTTGGCATGTAATTCACCATCTAATCATAATCTTGGAATTTATGGTTTCTCTGAACAGATAGATGCCAAAGCAGGTGCCTTGATGGCAGCATGGAAAATTGCTGGAACTCATCTTCAACCCGAAAAGGCTGCATACTTACTCAAAACTGCCTATGATGCACAGATAAGGATGACTCATCCGCTGGGATGTTATGTCTATTTTGTACATGGCTATTTTGGTAATAATTCAATATTTGATGATATGATAAATACAATTGATTCAACCCTTGATAAGTATGATGGCTATAGACTGTACTCATATTTTGAAGATTATCCATCTCTGACAGCATCAGAAGTACACAACATTCAAGGAGGAATATCGACTTACGCATACAATTTTATGAATCGAATACTTGCTGATAACGCGCCGGGAACTCAAATCGATGTTGTCGCTCATAGTCTTGGAGGAATCATTACCCGTGAAATGTTGCGGCTCTATCGGTCTGACCTAGAATTGGCTGGTATTGAGATTGGCAGAGTCATCACAGCTGGGACACCCCACTATGGAACTGAGTTGGCACGTTATGGTTTAGCACAGATGGCAATCATAGCGTTAATCTCGCTCTTTGGAGATAATTGGGCAAGTCCTGTATTCTACTCTCTTCACCCTCTCGGTTCTTTAATCACTACACTCAATGATAATCCGTCGAGCTATTCCTCAGGTATCAAGTGGTATACACTTGGAGGTAATGACCTAGGTCTGGGACTTGCTCTCTATGTTCTTGGTGTCCACAGTTGGTTCAATGACCAGCTAGTGACCACATTGAGTGCATCATTATCATTTGCAGAAAATTCAACAGCCTTGTACTGTGACCACACAACACTGGTATCAAATAGAGAAGACTATCCATTTATCTCTGCCTGGTTAGGCGGTGGATTTGATGAGGATCAAGATGGTCTTCTGGATGTTGAAGAGCGTCGATTATATGGCACGAATCCTCTTAGTTCTGATTCAGATATGGATGGTCTGAGCGACTATGAAGAAATCATTCTCTATCTGACAGATCCATTGGACTTTGATACAGATGGAGATACGATTGGAGATGGAGCTGAGGTATGGACTTATGGTACCAATCCCTTGGCGTGGAGCACTGATGGAGATATTCTCAGCGACAGACAGGAAATTGACTGGGGCTATGACCCAAATGACACTGACGATCCCATAGATGCAGAATCCCTGACCTATAGTGCCTGGCAGGTCTCTGGGACTACTGGGAAGGTACGAGCGAACCACTACTCTGCGATGGACTATGTCAAGGTGTATGTAAAATACAAGAACAGTCTGGGGTACTGGACAGCCTATTTTTATGTCAGTATCGATTATACACCTACCTACTACGGGGACTACTATGTAGAGTGGAGCCTTCTTCAGGGGTATATTGAAATGCAGGTAAATGTCCAGGCATACGACTCAGCAGACCACTATCTTGGGAGCAACCAGCAATATGTCACACTGCCGGGTGGTGGTGGTGGCGGTAAACCTGGTGGTGACCCAGTACCGGAATAGTCAGGACTGATTGGAATTGACAGTAATAAACAGAATAAAGGTGGCGATTCTAATTGCTTCTCTTCTACTTTTTATATCTGGTCAACTAACTATGGAAATATTAGCCTTTTCAATGGGTCACAAAGGAACAAGTTTCCACGCTGATCAAACAGAACTGGTATGGACAGTTGTAAACGATGACTTTGTCAGTGCCAATGTTGCGCCAGATGACATTGTCTTTGTGAATGTAACCCATGGGTGGGTTCTCAGTAAGACGGAGGAAAGTTTATTCAATGGAATTATTCTTCACACAAGGGATGGTGGAGATACATGGTCTTCTTCTCTTCAAAATACATCTGATAGGTATAGGAAAATCGCAGTCATCGACACTGATACAATATGGGTGACATGCAGGACCGGTCTGTACTACACTAATAATAGTGGTAACACTTGGCATCAGATTATCGTTGGAACAGATAATGAGGATTTTTCCTTCTATGGGGTGTACTTTTTCAATAGAACACATGGATGGACTTCTTCTGATACGCATATGTACAAGACAGTCGATTCTGGAAAGACTTGGCAAATGTTGAATTCTGTGGCAGCAGATGACCGGGCACGGATGATACGGTTCTTGTCACCACAAGAAGGTTGGGTTATTGGTTCCTTTGGAATCTATCATACAACTGATGGTGGAGAGACTTGGACGAAGAGCTACAACAAAGGTGGTTGGACTATCTCTGTCATCAGTGCGACAGAGGCATGGGCAGTAGGTGATGAATGGATTGCAAAGATGAGCGATGGAAAGACATGGGTCACACAGCCTAGTCCTCGTGACTCACCGTTTCCACCCCCAATTGCTCCATATTACTCAGACATCTTCTTCTTAGACTCGATGCATGGATGGCTTGCAGGTTTGGAAACCGAGATTGCTTACACTCCTAATGGTGGACGTGACTGGTATTCTCAAAGTTTTTATGGAGATACTCGTGTTAAGTCTATCTACTTCATCAATATGACTCATGGGTGGGCAGTAGGAACTGGTGGTTATATCTATCGAACTACGAGAGGAGACAGTCTTGGAGCACGTCTCTGGATGGGACTCTCAGATCCTATCATCATTGGAGCTATCAGTGTACCGGTAGTTCTAATCGTTTCTATTATCGGTCTGTTAAGAGTTCGTAAGAAACAGCATGTTCATCAAAAATCAACGGATGGTACGATTGATATCATATAGAGTTCAATCTCGCTGCAAAATGCATACAAACATATAGGAAAATTCTGTCGGGATTAGACATGCTATCCAAATCGGTATTAGAGGTATTATTCTATAAGCTTGTATCTGCTAGAGATTCAAATCCGGCCGCTCCGGCCACTTTTTCATTTTTCATGAGTGAACTAAATTTCTAGATACTTACCATTCAGAAACCGTCTAACTTATTAACGAATGCACTATTGTTAACATCATGAGGCTTGAAAGATGAGAGCAGTTGAAGTTGTAAAAGATGTCTACTGGGTTGGTGCAATTGACTATGATGTCCGTAATTTCCACGGATATAGCTACACTACCCATCATGGCACGACCTATAATGCATACTTGGTGATTGGAGAGAAGATAGCTCTCGTAGATGCGGTCCTTGGTTCATTTTCAGAAGAGATGTTCTCCAGGATCTCTGAGATTATCAACCCTGAGAAGATTGACTACATGATATCGAATCACACCGAGATGGATCATTCAGGTGCAGTTCCTGATGTGTTGAAGAGGATGAAAAAGGCCAAGCTTGTCTGTACTCCGAGAGCCGTGGATGAACTGAAGAAACACTATCCTGATGGATGGGACATTCAGACGGTCAAGACAGGTGATGAGATAGACCTGGGTGGAAAGACGCTGAGGTTCTATGAGGCTCCTATGCTACACTGGCCTGAGTCAATGTTTACATACTACGTAGAAGAAGAATTACTGATGCCAAACGATGCCTTTGGACAACACTACGCCACAGAGCGGCGCTTTGCTGATGAGGTGGACCAGAATATCCTCTGGCGAGAGGCTGAGAAGTACTATGCAAACATACTCTGGCCCCTGAGTTCTATGGTCCAGCGAAAGATTGAGGAAGTCGTCAAGTTAGGACTTCCCATAAAGATAATCGCTCCCTCTCATGGTCTCATCTGGAGAGAGAATCCCCTTGAGATTGTCATGAGATATCTTGCATGGGCAAAAGGTGAGAGAACATCTGATAAAGTCATTATTACCTGGGACACGATGTGGCAGAGTACAACGAAGTTGGCACGTGCAATCGCTGAAGGAATTGACCACGAAGGACTTACTCCCCTACTCCGATTGATACCACACAGTGATAGGAGCGACATCATGGCAGACCTGCTTGAGGCGAAGGGAATCCTTGTTGGAAGTTCCACGCTCCACAATGATATTCTTCCTACTGTGGCTCCAGTTCTCTCTGACTTTGAGGTGCTCAAACCAAAAGGAAAGAAGGCTGCAGCCTTCGGATCCTATGGATGGGGCGGCGGATCAGTCAAGAAGATTCAGAAGTCCATGGAAGAGGGTAAGATGGAGGTCGTGATGGAGCCGTTCACGGTAAAATGGGTTCCAACTGAAGATGAACTCAAGGCTGCATATGAGTTCGGTCGTGCCTTTGCAAAGGCAGTAAAATAACTAGTCAAGTTTATGGTACGTCCTCTGGAAGGTGAATGATGAAACTACACTCATCATCACCTTTTAGGACAGACTTCGCCATCTCGACCTCAAGAGGTTGATCAAGTGCAGCCTCCCATGGTTGCTTTGTGAATCCACCACTACAATAGCAGAATTCAGATGATATCTCTTCACCTTTCAGAATCGATTCTCTTGCCCATGCACAGTGACAGGCGTAGTACCGCTTCATCTTCTCATCCGTTGCATCGAGATATTCTTGTACCATGTACGGAATCTTTGTATGATAGATGGTGTTTCCTCTTCGCTCACCACTGAGAACATCAGGACGACCCTTTACGAAATTGATAACGTCATCCGTGATATACTGATTGAAGAAGAGAGTACCCGCATCTCGATGTCTCTCAAGCTCTGCAATCGCGTTAGATCTCTTTTGACGTAGATATTCATCAATACTTCCTGCCTTCAGGTACTTCTCTCGCTCACCTCTCCTGAAATCACGTGGGAGTCCATGAGCAACGTCGGCGAGTACCTTCTTACATTCCTCCGGAGTCAGGACTTTATTCATTTTTTCTAATACTTGGCGAGTCACAGGTATTTTCTCTGATGATGGGAGTCCAAGGGGAGGTAGCTCCTCTTTTGATAATATCTTATCTCGTTTCACCTCACCAACATGTTCTCCTAATCGTTCATTGAGAACATTCATCACTTCTGCTCCGTCAATGAGCTCAAGGACTGCTAGGTATAGGTCCATATTCTTAATGAAATATCCATATCTACTTAGAGCAACAAGACTGGTATAGGTGTTCAGTCTCTCCTCAATCAATACTCTTGTAAAATTGTTGACCTCTGTAGCAGATGCTGTTTCAACGGTCTTTCCAAACTGTTTTAGATACTCCTCAAACTTTTCGACCATCCTTATAGTTTCGATGATCTCTTTCTCGGGGATTGGTTGTTCCCTTTCTGTCAAATATTTTCGATATCCTTCTCTATCCATCCATCTCACTCTCGACTTACCTTTTCAAGGCATTTTTTCTTATCAAACGGATGATGAAAGCAAGAATTAATTTGTTCACTCTGTTGTTTTGAGAGAATTTTGTCCGATTTGGCGCCTAACTCTAGTATTACTTGGTTAATACAGGTGCTTTAGTAGTCTGATGATGACAGAAGAGTGGTAGATAGTCAAATGAATAATCTAGAGGCTAAGATTAAGTATGGATTGGCGGACAAGGGTATCAAGTGTCAGTCAATATACACAGTACCCACTTCTGAGGACACTCGAGTAGTCATCGCATTCAACTCCAAGGACAATAGACGTCTGTCAGTAAAGCGAGTGGAGAGTGTATTATCATCACTCAATGTGGGCGATTTCAAGATACTCTCAGACTTTCAGCGTTTGAGCTCGGCATTCTTGCATCTTGAAGTGACATTCGGGGCTGGAACGAAACAGTCAATCGGTACCCCTGCATCATAGCCGGTGCCGTGCCCCTTATCTGCGTGTATTCTCTTTAGAATCCCTATGGATCTCGATATCAAAAATAGGGTCTTTCTTGTGACAGCAGCCTCAAAAGGGCTAGGGTTCAGTGTTGCCAAATCTCTGATTGATGAAGGGGCTAGAGTGATTATCTGTAGTCGCAATGAAGAATCTCTGAAAAAAGCAACCCGTCTTCTTGGAAAGAACTCCTCATACTATGTAGCAGACCTCTCAAAGAAAGATGATGTACAAGAACTTCTAGATAGCATCACAACAAAATTCGGTCGTCTGGATGGTCTCTTTGTGAATGCTGGTGGACCACCACCTGGTCCTTTTTCAAGACTCACAGATGAGGACTGGAGAAAGGCCTTTGAGCTGACGCTCATGAGCGCAGTATGGTTGACTCGAGAATCACTCTCTCTCC
>SDOA01000074.1 GCA_004524595.1 Candidatus Thorarchaeota archaeon
GTGTAATAACCATTAAAAGGATGAAGTTGAATATGGGAGAGGAGTCGTCAACAACAAAGATTGAACCGGAGTTAAGAGGGAATACTCTTCGCGTTTATTGGTATATGCTTACACAAAATGAATCAGTTGGTGTTAGGGAGGTCCAAAGAGCACTTGATATGTCAAGTCCATCAGTTGCAAGTCACCATTTGACTAAACTGGTTTCTCTGGACTTAGTTGAACAACTTTCTGATAACACGTATAGAGTAAAACAAGTAGTAAAAGTTGGCGTCCTTAGAAATTTTATCGAATTTCGTGGTAGATTTCTGCCAAGATACACTTTCGTTGCAATATTCTTTACATCATATACACTGGCTTATCTTTTTCTATGTCTAATTGCGCCTCCAAACATCTTTGATAGATACGTTGCTCTAGCAATAGGAGTAACGGGTTCTCTATTTGCTTGGTGGGAAAGTATTCACTTATGGAAATTGAAACTTGAATAACAACTGCAGGTCATGACCCATCAAAACAAATCTTGCACATAATTCTTAACCACATCTTGATTCTACAATAACGAGTTCAGAATGTCGAAGAAGAAAGTGCTTAAAATTCGGGCTCCAAAATTTGAGGAACGAGACGAGTTCTATCGAATATACAAAACAGGACTTCCTGGAGTTGATGAAATTTCGTTCAAGAGATTTAGGGAATGGTGGGACAAGAGTCATGAGAAGGGAGAACAAGAAAAACTGTGGCGAGTTGCACTTGTGGATGACTCCATTATCGCTGTAGTTATCAATTTGGTTAATAAAGAACTCAATTGGGGATTTGTTTGGGAACTAGCAGTTCATCCGGATTTTCGAAATCATGGCATAGGTACTAAGCTCATTCAAGAGTCAGAGAAATTACTTATCAACCACAGTCCAGAGATCGATGATTTTGCTATCGGTGTAAAGACGAACAATCTTGAGGCACTCTCACTCTATGAAAAGTTAGGTTATGGTATTAGATTTCTTGAACTCCATCTAAAAGGTAAGAAATGGACACCTGATGGTAATTCGCAATTGAAGTTCGAAGCGGCTTCTGTAGACAAAATCCAGGACCTTGTGAAATTAACACCTGATGCATACTGGGGGACACAAGACAAAGAGAGATGGAAGGAGATAATCAAACCTGAAGATAAGATGTTCTTCAACGAGAAAAATCAATTTGTGGGATATATGAGGATTACAAAGCAGAAGAAGAAAATACCTTATTCAGATATTGAATTTAGCATTAAACCAGGACACGGCGGTCAAGTATTAGATGCGAGTATGAAATTCATTGAAACCGATTTCATAGAGTTATGGGTACAAGATAATCACCAAGACATTTTGGATATGTTGTATAAGAAAGGATTCAAACGTATTGAATCAGAATTCCTCCTGAGGAAATCAATCACATCTTAAGAAGGGATAATTCGTGCCATTCAATGAAATCCCGATGTTATTCGTCCTATCTTTTCTATATACGACAATTGTGAATATGAATCAGCCACGATCTTTGCAAGGAAAGAACTATTGCAGGCACTTGATTCGGAATATTCATCTAGTTTTGTGGATGATAATTCTCAATCAGATAGAATTGGATTACGCGGAGTTGAGAAGGATTGAGTGTAGAGCTACCTGAAGCTCAAATTCTTGCTGAACAAATGAGTCAGACTTTAATTGAGAAGAAGATCAAGTCGTGTGATATTCAGGATTCAGAAAAGCTGCAGAAAATAGGATTCATGAATAAAAAGAGTACTGACTACGATAGACTTATCGGTTGCAGGATCCAAGCGATCTCACAACGAGGTAATACAATACGAATTCATATGAACAAGAAGATGAATCTGGTACTTTGTCCAGATTATGGTGCGAGTATTCTCTATCATCAGAGTGGGGAAAAACTACCTAAGAAATATCATTTCAAGACAAGCTTTACTGATGGAACATTCTTCACAATTAGACAGACTGGTATGGGTCTAGTCTATGTTACTTCAGATGATGAAGTAGATAATCTCTATGTAATAAAACGGGATTTCTCAGATGTACCATCACCAGTGGGAGAACATGACTTCACTCAAGAGCGATTTTCAGAACTTTTAGATAAGAAACATCAGAACATCAAGGCTGCGCTAGTAGGTAAGACTGCAGTGGTTGTGGGATTGAGCAATGCAGCATTCCAAGAGATAATCTACAAGGCGGGTATCCACCCGAAGAGAAATACCTCGACTTTTTCTGAAGATGATAAACGAAATGTCTTTGATGCAATGAAACAGGTCCTTAATGCGCGAGTATGCGCAGGTGGCAAAGATAATTGGCAAAACCTCTATGGAGAATCCGGTCGACACATTCCGTTTATGGGTCCGAATATGAAGGATAAAAAATGTTCACAATGTGGAGCTGGAATTGAGAAGGTATCTCATGGAGGAGGACAAGTCTATTTCTGTCCTCATTGTCAAAGATGAATCATACTTTTTCAAAAACAAGAGCTATTTCAATATAGCATCATTGTAGACAGAACAACAATAAAGATATAGCTATAATCATCCTTCAGAAACGTCGAAAATGGTAGATCTGGTCATTGGGGAGCTAACCCCTATAGATGTTGGAATGGCAATCACAACAGGAGTCATTGTTTCATTCGTTCTCACTACGGCATACTATATGTCAATTTCAGGTACTCCAAAATGGAAACCACGAAAACTTGTTCACATATGCATGGGCTCTGTAGTTGGTCTGACTCTTGTAGGTTATTCCAATCTAAGTGGTCCTGCGTTCGCGCTTGGTATCTTTCTTTTCATTTTGTTCTATGCATGGGCACATAAAAGCGAGCTTGTCTGGGACCTGCTTCTAGCAGGTAGTCGAGAGGGAGAATCAAGGTCAACAACTTTCCTTGCAGGATTTATGGGGATGGTATCATTTGGAGTTGTCTTTCTAGTCTTTTATTCAAGACCGGAAATATTTGTGGCAGCTATTCTCGCTGTAGCGTGGGGTGATGGCGCAGGAGAAGTCATAGGCAGACCTTATGGAGGAAAAATCTTCAGCCAAAAATATCATAATAAATCCGTTGAGGGGACTGTTGCTGTTTTCATATTCACAGCATTGGCTATAGTTGTGTCTTTGTTTGCATATTCAAAGGATACGTGCATTATCTGCCTTGTGCCACAGATATTGTTAATTTCACTATTTGTGACTGCTGCAGAAGTACTCAGTATTGGATGGACTGATAATTTCCTGATTCCAATGTTCACGGCTATATCGATGTGGATGATACTGTTTCCTAATATTGTTCTATTTCCAATATAGATGAAGAATTAACCCCAATCACTGATTCGTTCTATGCCAGATTCGCCAAGCTCACAGACTAATTTCAGCTCTGCCAGAATGCCAGACCAACCTATATCATAACCCAATATTGCTTCTGGGCTTCGGAATCCATAATGATGTAGAGTGACAAGGGTGTGGTCATTAACTTCTTCAAATCTGACATTGACTATGGTCTCAGGTTCATCGCCATGGACCCACGAGAACTCTAATTCTTTGTCAGGTTCCATCTTTTTGAATACAACAGGACCTTGTCCCTCACTCCACCAAGTATAGATTCCTGCATATTGCCTATCAACCTTAGGGCGCTCCGCACGAATAAAATGCTTGAGTTTTTCAGGATTTGTCCAGACATCAAAAGGAAGTGACGGTGGAGTCTTGCAGACTACACTAAGACGCACATCAATTGGATCATATCGTGTGATACGAAGAGGATGATAGTTTGTGTAATTAAAACGAAGAGCTGGACCACCTAACTCAACTGCAGATTTGAAGTTAGCAAGAAGTAGATTCCAGTGCTCTGGCAAATGATAGTTCCTTGCAGATACAGGAACAGCACCATGATTTACCTGAATCATTGTACCAGGACCAATAGGATTGAATCGAATGACGAGCAGAGTATCTACGCCCATTATACGCCAGCTGAGTAAGAGTACTTTCTTTTCCTTGACTTCTTTTATTTCCCAATAATTTGCTATCTCAGGAGTGGTAGGAGCATGTGGCCCAAGAAAGCGTATAGAGCCTCCAACACGAATATCGGCGCTAATCTCATCTCCTAACCATAACAACATCATGATAGGGTCAAGAAAATCCTCCCAAACCTCATCTAATGGTTTAGAGATGCGAATTTGCAAATGAATTACTGGAAGAACTTCTTCTTTTGGTTCTGCCATTCAATCCTCCTCGTATTATTTCCTTACGCGTATACCCTTATCTTTCTGATGGTACTACAAAACATAAACGTAGTCATTATGAAAAGAGTGGGTTCAGTGACCCACTCAAAATATGGTTATAGATCAGCCTGACAATTTTGACACTTGCCTACTCCCTGCTCAGTCTTTGCCCCACAGTACGGACAAATGACAAGAACCTTGACTACTTCTCGCTCTCTGGTCATGGACGAAGTGTAGGCTGTCGAGGAAGGCCCAGAACGAACAAATGTATCTCCTGTCATATTACCACTTAGTTGACGTTGACCAATTGCATCATAGATTGTATCTCTGACAAGTGGTTCGTCTAAACCAGTTATTTTACTTATTTCTGAAATAGTAATTCTCTCATGAGCATTTGCTACACCTATAATTTTAGATCGTATGCTCTTTCCGCCTTGCAAACAGATACATGGCCAGATTAAGAAGACTAAGACGATAAATATTGACCCACCTATAGAAATTAGGCCAGCCATTTCTCCTCCAAAGATGCCAACGATAGCAAGGATACTTCCAAAAATCATAATGATTCCAAGATATTTTGCTTGAGTTGATTCTGATACATTCTTAGAGAAAATAGCAGTCAATAGAAAGAGCACACCCACAACCAAGATTATAGGACCAGTTATTGCATACATCTCTTCCCATTCGTCGTTTATGGTACTCCCAAAGAACGCCATCAAAGCACCAGCGATGATTACCACAAATGAACCAAGTGTAAAGAGATTCTTCATTATCTTAGCTGACATAAGAGTCAAACAACATATCGACCTATTTTAGATTTCTGATTTCATTGTTTAGGAGATTATAATGCATCGAACAGAAGGTGGACTGTGTCATGACAACTGTAATATCCAAGGTTGTACTCTATTAAGAGCGGATAGTCATACTCTGAGTGTGAGGTGGAGAGCAATTGAAGATTCGAATTCTGGTAATAGATGATGACGAAGACCTCTTGTTTCTAGCAGAGAAATTCCTAACAAAGCAGGACGATAGATTTGAACTTGTATCTGCAAATACAGACCAAGAGGCTTTGCAAATTCTTGAGGAGGAGAAGTTCGATGCCATCGTCTGCGATCATTATCTTGGTCCACATGGAATGACAGGACTTGATTTATTGGAATGGATTCGTGACAGTCATCCAAATATCCCTTTTATCATATTTACTGGACGAAGCCAAGAATCAGTTGCAATTAGAGCTTTGAATCTTGGGGCAGACTTTTACTTGAAGAAGGGGTCTCAAGATATTAAGGAATTATTCTCCCAGATCGCTCTTAGAATAAGAACAGAAGTAGAATCTAGGAGAACCGAGGAGGCTCTTGAAACAGCATATAATGAACTTGAGAGAAGAGTAAAAGAAAGGACAAATGAATTGGAAGAGATGAATAGACAACTACTCCATGAGATAAGCGAGCGGCAAAAGGTTGAGGATGCACTTAGATTGCAGAGGGACCTTGGAAATACACTTTGTCGAACAAATAATCTGACAGAGGCTCTTGATCACATTCTAAAAGCATCTGTTCATCTTGATGGTGTGGATTGTGGTGGTGTCTATATAGTAGATTCTAAGACAGGAAAATTCGATTTATCAACAAGCACAGGGATTTCAGCTCATTTTCTTAAGGCATTCTCAGGTAACAAGGGAGCTGGAGCAATTGTAGAACCACTATATCTCAGTGCTTCAGACATTGTAAACTCAAAAAATATTGACAATGAATACAAAGATCTAACTGCTGTAGCAATTATACCTGTTTTATTCAACGAAACTCCAAAAGCCATTCTAAGCTTAGCCTCACACACATATGATGAGATTCCAACTCGAGATAGACACACACTTGAGGCCATTGCGGTTCAGATTGGTGCATATATGACACGTTTAGAAATGGAAAACGCGAAAATTACATGAGAGAAATCTCAACAATAATCATATATGCTTAAGAAGAATTAGAAAAAAGGGAACAAGACATAGTACGCTATTATTGTAAATACCACATGGGAGTCACCTGGATGATTGAACAGAACGGATTAATCAAAGGACCAATGTTAAGATTATTTGAAAGAATCGCACGGTGGATTGGCTTATCTCCTAATGCAGGTCCAGTTTTAGCAGCACTATTCATTGAATATAATAATTCAAGAGAAAGATTGAGTTCAGATGATATATGCCATATCACAGGATACTCAAGAGCAAACGCAGGATTAATAATATCACAATTAGAAGCTCTTGGAATAATTGATGGTCAAAGAGACTACGACCAGACAGGCCGCGGGAGAAAGAGAGTGCTATACACAGTAAATGGGACCTTCGCAACGATCTTCGAGCTAGGAATCATTAGTATTCAAGACCGACTCAATGCAATGCTAAAAGACCTTGATGCAATTAGTGACCTTGATTCTGGGCCAAAGACTTCATTCGCTAGATTGCTCAAAGAGATTAGAAAGACGATTGAGAACTGGAAAGAAGAACTGCGCACAGAATCTCAGAGCATTACTTTAAAATAGTAACACTGTCATCTTGATGATTTCGCATCCCTTAGACAGATTAGAACATTATATGCAATTTCATTTAAGATAGAATAGATTTATGCATATACATCACATTAAAGAAGAATAACCATTTTGCATTACAAATAGTATATTATAAACAATGAGGCACCATAGTTGATTCCTAAAGATCCTGACGAGAAGAGCATGGACATCGCATCATTGGAAGAATTATTCAGACACAGGGACTTGATTGAGTCCTTGAACGAAGGGTTCGGAGTAGTTAATGAAAATAATGTTCTAACATATGTGAATAAGAGATTTGGAGAATTACTAGAATATTCTCCTGAAGAGATGACTGGTCAGCCCATTGGTAGGTTCTTAAATGATAAGAACAGAAAGATACAACTTGAGCAATTTGAAAATAGAAGACAAAAGCGAACCTCAAAATACGAGCTTGATTGGATATCAAAATCAGGACGAATTATATCGACATTAATCTCTGGAGTTCCGATAGTCAGTGCTGAGGGAGAACACAGAGGTTCATATGCTGTCATTACAGATCTTACTGCTTACAAGGCTGCAGAGAGAAAGTACCGAATGTTAGCAGAACAATCCCTACAAGGACTAACTGTGATTCAAAATGAAAAATATGTCTATGTGAATCCGGCTTTTGGAGAGATAGTAGGGTATAGCGTAGACGAAATTATAGCTATGACGCCACAACAAGCCTGGGACTTGGTTTACCCTGAGGATAAGAAATATCTACTTAGCATTGCAGAACATAGAAAAATAGGTAAATCTATCCCTATGCCTTACGAGTATAGATTCAGAAGAAGAGATGGAGCCATTAGATGGGTTCAAGCCTTCTCTAGCACAATAGAGTATGAAGGGGCATATGCAGTACAAGTCCTTGTTATTGATATTACAGAAACAAAAGAATTCGAAGAGAACTTGAGAAAATCAGAAGTAAAATATAGAAGTTTGGCTGAGCAATCACCTCAAGGAATTACGATTCTTACGAGGGATAGATTTCTGTACTATAATCCTGCATTCAGGGATATTGTTGGGTATTCTGATGAAGAATTATCAAAAATGACTGCTAACGATGTATGGGACCTTGTTTATCCTGATGATAGAGATGAATTGACCATTCGAATGAGAGATAAAATTGCTGGAAGACCAATCGCGCCTAGATATGAATATCGATTTGTGAGGAAGAATGGTCAGGTCAGATGGGTCGAGAGCTTTTCAAGTCAGGTTGATTATGAAAATGAGTCTGCAGTTCAAACAGTAATAGTCGACATTACTGATAGACGCCAATCAGAAAGACAGCTGCAGTCCGTAAAGGACCGTGCACTTCTATATCTGGATCTTATGGGACACGATCTTGCACAACAGCTCCAAGTAATTCTCAACAGTGCAGCTCTTATGAGGTCTGCTACCGATGACTCTCGACAGGATATGTTCTATGGTGTGATTAGTGATGCTGTCAAGAGGTGCTCTAGAATCATTGAGGAAGCCAAATCAACTGAGCAATTACTATCAGGTGAACTAGTTGAGAGGTCATTTAAACATGCCCTTCGAACTTGCATTGCTGCGATGGCAACAACTCCCAATGTCACATTTGAAACGAAGATTACAGAAGATCCAACAATTGTTCGAGCTGATGAGTATCTTGAGCTTCTAATCTCCAATATTCTGATGAATGCAGTTGAACACAATTCAAAAGAACATTGTAAAGTATGGATTGAACTGGAAGCCTTGCCCACTGAATATGTTCTATCAATTAGTGATGACGGTCCTGGTATACAAGACACTACGAAAGCAGGTATCTTTGACATGTCCAGAAGATATGGTGGTTTAGGCCTTCATACTTCAAATCACTTGGCTGAGAAATATGGAGGGAGAATTGAGTTACACAACAGAGTTGCAGGCAATCATACTCATGGATTGAAAGTCAAGATTTCTCTCCCGAGGATACTAAAACATTAGGAACAATTTCATTCGTTAATCTCTATAACATCTTGTAATGGAATGGATATTATAAACGAGGTATGCGGACTGGATTCAAGCGTTATCTCCCATCCATGTGCTTCTATAATTCGCTTTATTATGACTAATCCCATGCCACCTCCTTCTTTTGTAGAAAATGAGCCATTAAAGAGGAGTGGCATGTGTTCTTGAGAGATTTTCGTTCCATCATTCGTAAATCTAATCTGAAGCCCAGTATCACTTAAAATAGATGAGATTGTAATCAGCTTTGCATTTCCATGTTCATAAGCATTTACAATCAGATTCTGGAATACTTGCAGCATCTTTGCTCTATCACACAGTATTGTGGGTAAATTATCATACTCGATTTTCACATGTTCTACTAGAGCTAGCGGTAGAGCCTGAGTAATAATCTCTGAGAATGCAACTGGACTCTTGTCACCAATTATTATTCCTGAGTCTGCCAGTACAACAGAACGCTTTAGTATTGATTCAATCTTTTCAGCAATACCAATTATATCTTTGATATATTGCGAATTAGATTGGTTCTCTAAGAGACCTGCGAGGTTCATAATAGCATGAATATTGGACCGCAAATCGTGAGCCATTATATTAGCAAATCTACTGAGCTCTTCTCTCTGCAATAGGAGTTGTTTCTCAGTTTTTTTCCTCTTTGTGATATCTCGAACTATGGCTTGAATATAGGGCCTATTATCAAGAGATATTGCATTAAGACTTACTTCTGCATCGAATGGAGTGCCATCATACTTCATATGTACCCATTCAAAAAATTGGGGAGTCCCATTCAGTGCTGCATTGATCTTCTCCATTGCTTTTTCTTTTGAATCCCTTCCATCTGGTTGCATTGGTGGTGAAAACTTGTATGGTGGTTGTCCGAGTATCTGTTCTTTAGAACATCCAAACATTTCGAGAGTCTTATCATTGCACTCGATAAAAATATCATCACGCATCAAGAAGATTGCATCATTCGCAGTTTCAAAGAGAGTTCGATATCGAAGAGCAGTTTGCCGTAGTTCCTCCTCAGCAGCTTTTCTATCGCTAATGTCTCGTTGAATAGAAATCCAATGTAATAATTTTCCCTCGCTATCCTTCACTGATGAGATGCTCAGTATAACAGTCCGTTGTTCACGATTTTTAGTGATTAAATTCATCTCTTCATTGAATATCTCCCCTTTTTTCAGCAGTCTATCCATTATATCTTTGCTTTTCCTTCTTGATTCTTGCGAGTATAGGACTGATACATCTTGTCCTAGAAGTTCACTCTCATTATAACCCAGTACATCAAGAGCGGTCTTATTAACACTCATTATCTTTCGTTCAGGAGAGATCATATAACAATACACAGGAGCATTATTGAAGAAGAGTCGAAAACGCTCTTCACTCTCCCTCATCATGGAATCACTTTTCTTCCAGCCGCTAATATCTCGAGTAATTCCTAAGACGCCTATAGGAGTTCCCTCTTTATCATACATAGGCGATGCTGAAACCTGAGTCCAGACTGTTGTTCCATCCTTTTTGTACATCTCAAGTTCGATAATGATTGGAGTTTCCATGGGTTTGCCACTTCTAAGGTTGGCTATGCCTTCAGTGAATGTCTTTTTCATGCGCTCAAGGGATGCTGGAGTCACAATGTCTTCCCATTTTTGTTTCAAAGCCTCTTCTAAAGTATAACCTCGAAGATTCAAGACTGAAGGACTAATGTATGTTCGTTCCATATTCATATCTAACATGAAGATAACATCTGAAGAATTTTCAGCCATTAGACGAAAAATATCAGATTTCGCCTCTTGTTCTTTTCTTTGCGTGATGTCTCGAAAGATACCAATCTGATAATCTTCATCGTTTAAGGTTATTCTCGAGCTTGAAACATCAGTAAATATTATACTTCCATCTTTTCGAATAACAGGAAAATCCTCTCTAAATAATGTTTCATATTCATTTGTTTTTGTAAATGTATTCTTGATTAACTCAATATATCTTGGAGGATGAAGGTCTTCTAAGAAGAGGGAGAGAATCTCATCCTTCGAATAACCAATCATATTGCTAAAGCTGGGATTAGCTGAATATACCTTGCGAGTTTCACGGTGAACAAGAATAATCCCATCGAGTGCATTCTCAAACACGAGTTGATAGAGACCCTCCGACTCCGCTCTTGCCTTCTTTTCTCGGATATGTGCAACAGAACTTCTTACTATATGAATTAGTTCAGCAAATTGACTCTTTGGATCTCCTCCTTTAATAACATAGTAAGTAGCGCCAAGATTGAGCGCTTTAATGGCTATTTCCTCACGACTTCTCTCAGAAAAGATGATGAAAGGTATGTCCGTATTACCTTTCCTTACAAACTCCAAAAATTCAAGCCCATCTTTTTGAGGCATTAGATAATCACTAATAATGGCATCAAAATCATATTGTGTAAGGATTTCCAATGCTTCAGATACTGAAGTTGCTGCCATGATATCGAAATCATCAGCTTCTTTCTTGATGAATTCGCTACTGATTTTTAGAAATGACTCATCATCATCAACAAAGAGAACCTTTACAGACATCAAGCTTCCTCTGAGGCTAAGTTAATTTGAACGGCAGATGGATACTGTTTTTAAGTTACCTCTAAGATACTAATAAGTCAATATCAACATCACTCTTGGCACCAAACCCGATTTCAACAGCTCGTTTTATCTGAGGTATTTCCCAAACATCCATTTGGAGTTTGTTTTTGGCGTTGCAGCATTGAATTGTTCTGACTCCTTCTACATCAATAGCTACCATATCTCCACTTGCAAGGATTGCATTAGGAAAAGAACACATGCCCGAGGCGGGACCACCTGTAATGAAACATGTTCGCGCATCCATTACAATCAAATCTGGAACAAAGTAAGAAGCAAGATCAGCAATCTTGGATTCAAGATTTCGCATATGCATACGTAATCGTTCACTATGTTTGAGCCAACCAACAAAGAGTTTCATACTTCCTGTATATCGAGCCAGAAAATGCGTCTTCAGACACGGAGCAAGTACAGTTTTACCTCTTTCTAACAGAGGGCGTCCTATAGAACCACTTCTCAGATATTTTCCTCTCGGAAAATCCACTTTGACCCATTCATGTTCATCAAGAAATATGAGCTCTGCATCAAGAGCATCTGCAACTACTGTCAGACCAATTTTTTCAGCAACTCTTCTCGTTGATAGTCGTAGAGTTGAACTATCGATTATCTTCAGTTTCGTGGCTCCTGCTTCAAGGATTAACTCACCGAGCAATCTTATGAATTCTGGATCACTTGATGCAGGATAGGGATCGGCAGTATTGAGATTTGGTTTGATTGTAACGGTATCACCATTATGAATGACCTTATCAAAACCACCAATAAGAGATACAGCATTTCTGATGGCACTCTTTAGGTCATTAGTCACAGATACTTTACTTACAAGATATCTCCCATTTCTCATGTAAGGTGTTTCATTCATTGTAGTAATACTATACTGCTATTTCATGAAATACCTTGTTATTTGTGATTCTACTTCTAAAATAACAAATATCAATAGGTTTCAATATTATGGTCTATAGTGACGAAGGGTAATAGAGGACTAGTAAATGACTAAAGACAGAGGGATATCATTTGGAATACTCATTCCAATTGTGGTACTTGTTATTGTAATGTTATCAAGTGGTGAAAGATGGTTAATGATTCCAATTACGATATTGTTCTTCATCTTCATTGGAGATGCATATCAGAATATGAAAATTCGTCAGAAACGAGAACAGATCGATTATTGGAAAGCACCAGACGCAGGGATTCATCGATTTGGTTCAACGACAGAATTACAGCGCACTGATAGAAAACCAATCTACGACCAAAAGAAACAGAAAGAACAAGGAGTAACATGCGGGACAGTAATTCCAATTGTAATTGTGGGTTGGTTATTCCTAATGTCTGGTTCGTTGGTCTTTATGATTCCCCTCCTCTGCCTCTTAGCATCATTGATTGATAATCTAACAAAGAGTACAAGGAGAACTTCCATTATCAAAGAAGAGATGCGGAAAGAGAATATCAGAACAGTATCGGACATATCTAGCCGTACAGGATTACCTGAAGAGAGGGTCAGAGAGAGCATTGTGACTGAAAAAAGAAGTGGTGCATCAAATGTCTGGTTTGATTCCGAATCGGGAGAGATAACTCGTTCTCCAATAAAAGTAATTGAGCCTGCGGAAAAGTTATCGATAGGATGTGTATATTGTGGATTTGCTTTGAAACCTCAGGATAGATTTTGTCCCTTCTGTGGCGCGCCAATAAAAGCTTACAAATGAAGTGTTAGAGGATATCTAAATTCATCCCCTCTATTAGCATTGAGAAGTGATGGATTCGTATTCCATCACCTCATTGTATTACTATACAGCCTTAGATGCAGCTCTCCGTTTCAACAAGTATGGTACTCCAAAGTACAGAACTGCTACAACACCAAATCCGACAAAGAAACCATAGCTTGCTAAGATCGACCCCAGTGCAGCGCCAACAGCGTCGAAGCCTAATGGATTCTGAACAACATACTCAAACTCAATTACTACAGAATTTCCGGCATTATCTGTTACAGTGATATGAATTACATGTTCTTGATTCAAGAATAGTAATGTGTTCCATTCGAAACTGAGAGTGTCAGCTGTTCCTTCTGCTTCTAGTGTACCATCAACATGTATAGTGATGCTGTCAATACCACTGCCAACATCTATTGCGGAAATAAGGAAATTCACAATGCCGCTCACATTTGAACCACTTATTGGCCCGTTTATAGATATGACTGGTGAAGTGAAGTCATGAACAAGATAGCTTAATGGATTATCACTCGATCCTAGCATCGAACTAAGGTCCCTGTCGTTGTATGCTTTGATATAGAATTCAACCTCTGTTCCATAAACCATTGCGGGTATTTCATATGAGTAGAGAGAACCCTCATGTTCCATTAAAACATTGGTCCAAGAACCTCCATTGATGCGATATATGAAAGTCACATTTGTTATCATTGATGCGTCAGTCACTATGACAGATATTGTGACAGAATCTGTATATTCAGGAGCAAGTGGACTCACCATTGCATTTGAGATTGTGGGAGGTTGAGTAATTCCTTCTGTATCGACTGTGTCATATCCTAAAGGTACAAATTCTGTACCTCTTGTGGATATTTGACCAAATGAATCATATGCTACGATATAGAAGGATACATGTGTGATTTCATCTGTTGGAGGTATATCAGCATAATACAATCCGGCAGAGGACGTCATCAATTGATATGTCCAAGAAGAGTTTCCAATCTT
This sequence comes from Candidatus Thorarchaeota archaeon, assembly GCA_004524595.1. Next base: position 14,067 of record SDOA01000074.1, read on the forward strand.
GTAGTATAATGTGACATTGTCTATTCCTGTAGCATCACTGGCGGCAATCGACACCCGTACAGTATCCGAAATTGTGGGAGAAGAGGGATTAATCTGAGCAACGGATAACAGAGGACCAGCTACATCATTCTGAACAAAGACGACCACATGATCTTCTTGTTTCAACCCAGCATTATCAAAAGCTTCTGCTCGAATAATATAGGTTCCATTATTCACAGTTCTAGAATTCCATTGATATTCATAAGGTGCTGAAAAATCACTATATATCAATGAATCACCGACATAGAAATCAACATGAGCAATACCACTACCAACATCAAGAGCAGTGGCACGAAGCTGAACTAAACCACTCAAGACCGATTCATTATAGGGTCGGTTCAGACTGACTGTTGGGAGAATATCATCATCAACAATATATGAGTAATAGATTCCACCATTATCATCAATCGCAGAAGTACCTGAGTAGTCAGTTACATTGACATAATACAGTACATGGATATCATAAGGTTGAAGTGGGATAATAGCCCGATACATTTCACCGACAAGCGCGTCAGCAAACATACTAATCCATTCAATACCAGTGTTGTAAAACACTTGGACACCCCAGACTCCTGCAAGATTATCAGTAGCTTCAATAAAGATCTCAACTGGTTCATAATAAACAGGATTTACTGGATTTCTATATACATCTATAATATCAGGTGGTTGTCCATCAATGAAATGGATGTCATCAAAGAGCACTGATATTTTTGAAGAAGCTCCTGTATGAGCCGATAATATTATTCTATTTAGCTTCCAATCTTGTTGACCAAAAGCAGCAATCAAATCATTGGTAACATTGCGTTGGAGATTATGCCAGGTACCCTGCGAATTCATATCATTGACGTAATAGTAGACTACATTACTGCTGTTTACAGGATTGTAATCATTGCTCGCTAAGACATAGACTATTCGATAATTACCGTCGTTGAAAAAGAGCTGAATAATCGAATAGCATGAAGTGCCACTGAGTTCATCTAGACGCCACCAAAAGTCAGTAAATATATTTGGATCAATATCAACTCCAAGGTTATATCTTTGAACGCCAACATAGTTTCCATTATCAATAGTTAGGTTAAGGGCATAATTTCCTGAGTGTGCATCAGTACTCCTGCTAAAATCACCAAGGAACCCAGCCCATGCAGACCAGCTAGTAAATTCGTATGTCGCATCATACCAAGTTGCTTCGAATCCAGGATCAACAGCAGGATATGTAATGATATTGAATTCATCTATTAACAATTCTACGCTTGAAGTATCAGTATAACCAATATTTGTTTGAAACTGAATTTCAACGAGGGTGATATCTTTAGTATAACCAGCAGCAATAGCTAAAGATGTCATATCCAGAATCTCATGGCTCCATGTATCCCTTGCGCCAAAGTTTGACGATTTGAAGTATTTATGCGCTGTAGAATTTGAATATCCGAAATTATCCTGATATGAACCTAGAAAATAGTAAATATAATATGAAGTTGTAGCGTTTCTGAATCGTAAATACAACCTTGCGTCTTGATACATATCTGCAACGATTGAGTCCTTATACTTCCAATCGAAGGTGATCATTAGCTTTCCTGATTCTAATGGATAAAGTCCATGAGGATAATTATAGTATTTGTAGAATGATATGTATCCCCACCCACCAGCTCCTGTACTTGTTAGTGATAGATTTAAAGAATAAGACCCTTTTGTGCAATCCTCAGTTTGTTGAATATATCCCGGAGAACTAATAGAAGTATACCAATAACTTCCCGTACCAGATTCAAAACCACCATTTCCAATGAATTCATATGCGGTTCCATTAGTTAAGGAAATATCATCAATAACTATGATAGATGGGTTTGTAGAGAAAGAGGGCGAAATGGTATAAAATATCATGTCTCTTACATATCGATTTGGGTCTGGCGTCCCAAAATGAGCAACATAATCAGCTGTGACATTCCGGACAATATTCGACCATGAATAACTTGTTTGATTCAGAATGTAATATGTGTAAGATGACGAGTTCGAGAATGAGTAAGAACCTCTAGAGAATACGTAGTAAATATAATGATTATCGATTCCATTATAGAGATTAACATACACATAACTATGTCCTCCCCGTGCTAAATCAGGATTTTCTAGCAAATAAACGTAGTAATCAATCTGGAGATTGTCTACCAAAAAAGCATGTTCTGACGAATCCCCTAAGTATTGCTGAATGGATGCATAACCATACGAAGTTGTTCCCATAGATTTGATAATACCTGCGTAATTACCAGAATAGGTTAGATCTTGATACATGCTGTCACTAAAAGCATAAGTTGATGAATAGTAACTATAGTCACTAGGTATCCCATTTGGGGAGGCATATTCCATTCCTGGATTAGAATTGATATTCTGTATCAAGGGACCAATATCCTCAGGATTTGCAGATACTACTGCATGAGCATCTGGCGATATTATTTGGTCATCGTTTTGAGGTGGTGTCTGAGGTGCTTGCACCATATAGTTACTAGAACCCAGAATGATAACCAATGTTATAATTAAGAGTAATATCTTTGCGTTTGTCATTGTTCATTAACCCCTCCTGCGGACAATTATTTTTGCAGCCACGAGGAGAATCATAAATGCGAGCGCTCCTACAAAGAGACCATAGGTCTGCATAAAGCTACTCAGTCCTTCTCCTATAGACCCAAAGATGTCAGGATTTGCAATCATATACTCGTAAGATATCAATGCTATATTACCAGCATTATCTTCAAGTATGAAGGTTATTGTGTAATTTCCATTGGACAACGATGTAGTATCCCACACTAAGAATGTGGGTAGTACAGTACTGGATCGAATGGTTGTTCCATTAACAATCATCTCAATAATTGAAATTCCACTGCCAACATCAACTCCTGATACATAGAAACTCACATTACCACGTATTGGAATCAATGTTGATGGACCTATAACAGTCAAAATCGGAGCAATCATGTCGCCAACTATATAGCTCTTGGGTGAAAGTATAGTACCATAACTCACGCTTTGGTCAGCATTATCAATCACTACTATATAGTAGTTTACTTCAGTGTTCCAAGAAGCTGCCGGAATGCTTCCAATATATAGGTTGTCTGAAAGTATCATTGCAATTGATGTCCAACTACCCTCACCTATCTTATAATGAAGCACGACACTTTGAATGGTTGTTTCAGCAGTCACATACGCTGAAACAGAAACTGTTTGGTCATAGACAGGCACAGCAGGCGTCAATTGTACCGATGAGATTACAGGTTCGCCAATTTCTGTGATGATTTCAAAGGATAGTGGAGATGACGATGTACCGCCAGTCGATTGCTGGTCAAAGACATCATATGCAACGATATAGAATTCTACAAGATCAGTGCCAATTTGAGCAGGGATTGTTGCGAAATAAAGAGAACCTGATGAATCCATAACAAGTTCATGCCAGATTCCAAGAGGGACTCTATAATAGAGTGTCACATTTTTCACACCTGTCTGATCAGTAACAGCTAAGGATATAGTCACATCTTCTCCTGAGATAGGCTGTTGTGGATTAATGTCAATCATCGACAATATTGGTGCTTGACGATCATTCTCTATATAAATAACAATCTCATCAGATGCCCAATTTCCAGCATTGTCATATGCGCGAACTTCGATATAATATGTGCCGTTCTCTACTTCTCGAGAGTCACTAGTAAATTCAAAATGGTCACCAGTAAAACTACCTGAATATTCTCCATTCACCCAGATTTCAAGATGGTGTACCCCACTTGAGCCAGAATCAGGATCATATGCAGAAGCGCTTAATGTAATCAATCCAACGATTATATCCTCATCGCGAGGGCTTGTGATTGTAACTATTGGATCAATATCATCATCAATTACATATGAATAGTAAAGACCTGAATTGTCATAAATCGCCCAATTTCCGACAGGGTCTGTAAGATTGAAATAATAGAGAACATCAGTACCATAAGGAATTGGCGGGATCAACGCTTCAAAATGACCACCCATACTCGTAAGAGAGACAGCATTCCAAGACACACCATTATAGTACCAGAGAGAACCACTGACTCCAGTAATATCAGTTGCCTCGATATTCACCAGCACTGACTCATAATACATAGGATTAGTGGGAAATGTCAAGATTTGTGTTAAGGTGGGAGCATGCGTGTCCTGAATAAAGTGAACATCATCGAAGAGTACCGATACAGTTTCACCAGGTCCGTTCTTTGCTGCGAGATATATATAGTGAATTTTCCATTCAGATTCGCCAAACGCTTCAGTTAGGTCTGCATAGATGTTTCTGACCAAGTTGAACCATTGACCTGTTTCACTATGGTTTTCTACAATGTAGTATACGATATTTGAGGAATTGAAGAAACTTGAACCGCCTGCCAAAACATAGTGAAGTTCGTATGTCCAATCGTTGATTGCCATCATAATCTCAACATAACATTGGGATTCAGAACCCATGGTATCAAGTCGCCACCACATATCAGTGAATAAGCCAAGACCTACCTGAAGATTTGTTTCACGACTTAGACCAGCTATTATTGAAGAGCCTCCCCAAGTAGTAAAGTTAGCGGCATATCTTCCATTTAGTGAGTCTGTAGTGTGATTTACGTAGGGATAGGCATTGTAATAGGAACTCCAACTGCCAACGGGATAAGCTGAGGACCAATAGAAATCAACTTCAAAGCCTGGATCAGCAGTAGGGTAAGTAAGTATTTTTACATTATCAACGAGAAGCGTAATCGATGAATTGCTATGGGAACCAATATTGCAATAGAAACTAACATGGGTAATTGTCATGTCTGCAATATTAAACACCTGCCAAAGCTCAGCAACATCAATAGATTCATGATGCCATACACCACGACTTCCATGACTCTCAGAGATAATCCAGCTAGAATACGAACTATTACTTACAGAGTAACTGTCAAGGTCCGAACCCAATAGAATAGCCACTTCTTTTGTATACGTGTTATTTTGCATGAACAGATATGCATATGCCATTTGACCGGCACCATTCCATGAATCATCGTATTTCCAATCGAACTCAAGATACATTGAATCGGGTCTCTCAGCGTACAAGCCTTGCGGGTAACCAAAATACCGCTGAAGGTAAGCATAACCATCTGAATTTTCATCTACTGCGTTAATGCTGATGTTTGCTGATAATAGACCATCTGTACTATCCAATGAAGAATGAATTGTAGATGGTGAAGTTTTATAACTACCCCAAGACACACCTCCAAGCTCAAACCCACCGTCAAAAACATACTCTGTGGAACCAGCATCAGTAACACTATTATCATCGATGATTATACTAATCGGAACATCAGCATTTACAGGACTGTAAATAATCCAATTTGTATACGAAACATAAGCACTCCCTGGAGCAGCACCGTAATAACTCTCGTAGTCATCAGTGATATTTCTGGTGAGATTATTCCAAGTGGAAGTGGTAGTATCTAATAAGAAGATTAGAGTATTTGTAGAATTACTCGGATGATATGAACTAGGATAAAAGAGGAAATAGTATATGTTCCTCCACTGTGAACCAGTATAAATACTATGGCCAATATAGAAGTGGCCGCCAATATCAGGATTTGAAAGAGAATTGATGTAGTAGTAAGACTCGAATGTTAAATCGCTAGTGAGATAGCATGTCAAACCATAACTCCTACCAAAAGATGCATATGCACCAAATGAAGAAGTTCCCTCAGCAATTAACTGCCCAGCACGAGAACCACTATGCACATTATCTTGATAACTGCTATTTGTAACCGTATAACCTGAACCATCGCTATACCAATGGGTAGGAATATTGAGATCATTCACGTATTCAAAACTTGGATTTGGAGCATGATTTATCAGTATTGGATCTTCTTCATATGCTCCTGCTTTCTCATATTCAACAGGTGGGAGATTCAATGGTGTTGTAACGGTATCCACCACTTCATTCGAAATTGGAATCTGATTAGTTCCATATTCTCCAAAAATTGCGATAGTCTGTAGCACAAAAAGCATTACTATGGCTAATCCAAAAGCGTGCTTATACTTCATATTGATGAGTCTCCAATATTCACTTGGCATTGTGAACGATAATTAAGCCTCAGCTGTAAAAACCTCGATATATTATATATTTCCCTTTTTTCAATTTGCCAAAATCATGGATTATTTCAACGTTCTAGACCTTTCCAAATTTATAAATTTTAAAAATTCCTTTATCAGACGTTGTATTAAGGGACAAGTTAATATTATATTAATCATAGTTAACTGCATGTTACAAGAACTTGAGAGAGAAATTGTAAAAGTTGTGGAACAAGTTGTACCTAGTGTCGTAAGCGTTTCAACCACTAGACTCGCAAGAATGCAACTATCAATGGTTGTTCCAGTTCAGGGACAGGGCTCAGGGGTTATTCTATCAGATACTGGCTATATCGTCACTAATGCACATGTAATTGAAGGAGCACGCGATGTAGAAGTGACACTTTATGATGGACAGACATACAAGGCAGTAGTTGTTGGTGAATCAAAAACCAA
>SDOA01000188.1 GCA_004524595.1 Candidatus Thorarchaeota archaeon
AGGTGTGTTTTTGCTCTTCAGTTCCACTCATCCCTTCAGTGATTGTCAACGAGAGATAGCCACCATACAGAGCAAGAGCAAGAGATAGAATACCAATGGCCAATACAACTACAGTTGTCACAGTGACTATCATGGACATCACCTAGTATTTGTCAGCAAGGAAACCAACACTAAAGCATTATGTCTGAAGTGACTTATTTGAGAGGTAGATGCTTAAGTGTCAATTTCACCATATAGAGAGAGGTATAAGGAATGTCAGAATACATCTTAGATCTGCTCAAGACTCTATCAGCAACACCGGGACCGGTTGGCAGAGAGTATCTTGTTCAAGATGTGATGGAGAGAGAATTAGGCAACTTTTGTGATAATATTGTTCGAGACAAAATTGGTAATCTTGTTGCAACAATTGAAGGTCAAGGAAAGCATTATGCGATAGTAGCACATGCCGATGAGGTTGGATTTCTTGTCAGTAGTATTGATGAGCGAGGCTTTATCCGAGCCAAATGGAACACTCAAGGATACATGCCAGATTTACGATTGTTGCCTGGACAATGGGTTTTGATTCTGACTGATGAGGGTCTCATCCCGGGATGCTTTGCTGTTAAGACAGCTCATATAGCAGGAACTGAAGGGAAATCTAGAATTCCAACTTATGAAGAAGTCTTCCTTGATATTGGCGCATCATCTCAGAAAGAAATAGAGGAACAAGGAATTCGAATTGGAGACCCGATAATTTATGCTGCCCCTGTGGAAAAGGTAGGGCATCATGTATGTGGGAAATCCATGGATGACAGAATTGGTCTTGTGATAATGATAGAACTTGCTCGTAGACTCTCTGAACTATCTCCAGAGAAACGCCCAAAAATTACTTTTGTGTCAACGGTCATGGAAGAACTAGGTGCTAAGGGCGCAGCAACAATTGCCAAAGACTTAGCAGTTGACAATGTACTTGTTCTGGACATTGGTCTCGCAGATGATTATCCTGGGACGAATGATGAGGTAGGCATTGGTTTAGGGAAAGGACCAGTTGTTGTGATAAAGGATGATGCAATGCATTATGCACACGAATTTGTGAAACTCATTCTAAATAAAGCAGAAAAATACAATCTTCCGGTACAAAGAGCAGTGTACCACAATTATCTAACTGATGGTCTCCAGTTCGCATTACAAGGCCATCTAGTAGCGGTCATTGCAATACCTTGTAGGTATACACACAGCAGCTTTGAAACCATTGATCTGAACGACGTTGAGGTGGCTTTGAAGTTACTCGAAAAGGTGCTACTTGTTTAGTTTGAACTATCATCAAAAGGTCGCACAATCAATTTCATATGTTCTCTTGACACGATGACCACCTCTGCCCCTGAGGGTATATCACCAAGATGACTTCGAGCCTCCCAGATCTCAGCACCTACCTTAACCTTTCCTGAGTTTCTAGTCACATCATTGATAGTCCTACATCTAATGCCTTCCATATCGTACAGATAATAGGATCCGTCTTGGAGGGCATCATAAACTAATTGGTATTTTATAACTACAAAAATTGCAGCTCCAACTATGGAAACGACAATGGTGAAGGAGAGGAGTTCAGGTGCAAAATAATAGGCCAGGACAATGAGGATAGGGACTAATAACAATTCGTCAATTGTAATCGCAATGAATTTAGCTCTTGGAGATAGTTTTACCACGGGTTCACTTCCAATTGATGATCTGAGTACTCATTCGAGTGAATGAAAAAAAGGTTTTGTAAAAAAAGTTGATTAAAGCATATTATTGAAAAGGGTGTTGATTGGTGCCATGTCAGTGATAATTCTTTGAAGACAGAAGTCATCCAGATTATGGCAGGAGCTGCATTATTATCTGCAATGACGTATGTTCCACTATTGGCTAGAGAAACTCTTGGTATCTCTGAGATATATGTAACTCTTATTGTTGGAGCATATGCCTCGGCTTCATTCATAGCATCATACATTTTTGGACGAGCGGGAGATATCTATGGTAGGCGAGTTGTAATCCGTTCAGGACTATTATTGGCAACGATTAGTTTCGCATTGTTACTCCTATCTTCAAGTTTAGAAATCCTGTTCATTGTTCGACTCTCAAATGGATTCTGTGTTGGAATGTATCCTGGAGCCTTGGCAGCTTATGCCTATGAATCCAAGATGAAAATGGGAAGATATGCAACATGGGGATCTGCAGGATGGGGAGTAGGAACGTTGTTTGCGGGATATGCTGCTACGTTCGATATCTACTATGCTTTTCTTATGTCAACAATATTTCTCGCTATTGCATTTGCATCAGCATTGACGCTACCCAAAGCACCAAAAATGAGGATGAAGATTCCTCTATTTCCAGTTGCAACCTTCAAGCGGAATATGCCTGTATACATGTCTGTCCTTATACGCCATAGTAGTGCTTCAGCAATCTGGACATTGTGGGCGTTATTTCTTTATGATATTGGAGGTGACCCATTCACTATCGCTATTGTCCAAGCAACAAACGCAATTTCTCAAGTGATATTCATGGTGACAATAACAGATAGAATTCAAAGTAGAAGACTCATATCAATAGGATTGATTGCATCAGTCATAACATTTGCATCTTTTCCATTTGCACAGAATATCATTCAGATATTACCTTCTCAAGTATTTTTGGGACTCTCTTGGGCGTGTCTATATGTTGGAGCTTTAAAGTACGTGACAGAAAACAATACAGATAGGTCAACTGCATCAGGACTCCTTCAGTCAATGCTTTCCCTATCAGGTGTCTTTGGACCAATCATTGCTGCTGTCATCTACTTGATTTATCCAGCTTATGCACCTATAATGTTCTTTGCAGCATTCATGTCACTGTTATCATTTGGATTATTCTGGTTTAGCAATCACAGAAGTCCACAGACAAATCGTGAACCTATAATAGATGAAACACCAGAACTTGTGTAGGCACATTGCGTTTTTGGATTCCCTAAAATGTAGGTGCTTTTGATACTAAATTGAAGGAGACAGTATACGAAATGCATATCAGGAAAATGATAGATCAAGATCTTGATTTTGCGCTGCAACTGACATCTAGTGAGGGATGGTCAAGCACTCGACTGGATTTTGAAGAGCTTCTTCAATTTGATCCAGATGGTTGTTATATTGCTGAAGTTGATGGAAAACCTGTAGCGATGGTGTGTTCTTCACCCTATGATGGATTTGGATTCATAAGCAATCTCATTGTGGATAGAGAATATAGATGTAAACAATATGGTACAATTTTAATGAATCACATAATTGATTACTTGGAAAATCGTGGAATAAGGACCCAATTACTAGATGGAGTTATCAAGGCTGTACCTCTTTATGAGCGACTTGGCTTTGTAAAGAAACATCGATCGATGCGATTGGAGGGAACTGTCAAACCAAAAGAATCACTCTATGTTAGACATATGATCTCGAACGATTTGGAGGTCATAGATAGATTCGATACTGACTGCTTTGGTGCCCCAAGAGAGAAATTCCTTCATTCTCGCTTTAGGCATTTCCCAACCTTAGCAAAGGTTCTGGAAGTCCATGGAGAGATTATCGGATATATTATGGGAAGTGAGAGTGGAGATATTATTCGCATTGGTCCGTGGGTCATGAGGAAGAATCTAGATTTAGCAGAAGAGTTGCTTACAGAATTTGCTATAGAAGTTGAAGAAAAGACTCTCAAAATTGGAGTAGTTGAGAATAATGTAAGGGCACTTGGTCTATTGCAAAAACACCAGTTCAAGGAAGTTGGCTATAGTTGGCGTATGCTACGGGGCATAGAGGGGGACGGGTCACTCTCAGACCATCTCTATGCAATCTGCTGTGCAGCAAGAGGATAGATGCACTGGTGTAGATAGTTCCTCATTGCTTTCGTTCTACTAACTTCTGACTTACATCGACCCGAAGAAGCTTGCGAGTTATTTTAGGACAGTCAAAATGAATACTGAGATAACAAGCTAGCTACAAGTCGGAATTATTTACCATAGGTCAACATAGCCTATGATAATGAAAAATCATATTCGATTCATATTTTAACAGGCATGGCAAAAATATCATAGGAGCGATAGTATTATGGATGAACCTCATCTTAGAGCACTAAGATGTCCTGAATGCGGGAAGAAACTCAATCTTAATGGATTCTTTGTAGTGGGGGAAGAGATGATAGATGGCCAGATTACGTGTGAAAAAGGTCATCCTTGGTCTGTCACAGACGGCATTCCATCTTTGGTGTTTCCAGCAATTACCAAAGAGGATGGAAAATGGATTGCAGAATATGATGAGATAGCAGAATCGTATGATGAGTTAGTAAAACAGTATAATGAGTGGCTAGGCATTGACTTGACAAAGGAACGTGAAAGTCTCAGCATCTTCATTCCCATAGAGGGACCCTGTAGGATTCTCGATGTTAGTATAGGTACAGCTGAAAACTTTGTTGCACTTCAAAACCGCTTTAAGAATCAGATGGGAAGATTCAATCTACATGGTTTAGATCTCTCTACAGGTATGTTAGAAAGAGCAAAGAATAAGACTCGAGAGCAAGGTATCCACATAAGCCTGACCCATGGAAGTGTCTTCAATCTTCCTTATCAGAGCAACTTCTTTGACTTGGTCCTACACGTGGGAGGGATTAATACCTTCTCGGATATTCATGGTGCATTAGCAGAGATGCTACGTGTAGTAAGATCGGATGGTATAGTAGTTGTCATTGATGAAGGATTATCCCCAAAGATGAGAGAAACCGAAAGAGGTAAGGAGATCATCAAAGCAAACTCTCTCTTCGGATCAAGACCCCCGCTCCAATTCCTACCAGCAAAGGCTCGAAATGTTGAAATTAGTTATGTGATGAATGATACCTTTTACCAGATGGTCTTTACAAAATGAGTCTATTATCAGAGATTCAGTTTCAAGCAGAAAATTCTTTTTAAAAAAAGACCCTGTGCTCACGTAGCTTCCCACGAGAGCACATCTTCTATTGTTGCATTGTCAAATGTTGAAGAATCAATCAACCTTCATAGACACAATGTGAAATTTGAGCCCGGTTGGCTCAACCAATACCAATTTGTAAATCTGCAGCGATCTTTTTCTTAAGCGCGCGATTATTAACGACAAATACAGCAATTAATGGAAGAACAAAACTCACAACTATTAGA
>SDOA01000006.1 GCA_004524595.1 Candidatus Thorarchaeota archaeon
CCGCGCAAAGTTTGACTGCAGGTCATACGAGGAGTCATTTCCAATGCATATGATTGAAATTCGATGGCATGGAAGAGGTGGTCAAGGTGGTGTCACCTCTGCTGAATTACTTGCAAAGGCAGCTTATCGTGACGGGTATAAGGGTGTTCAAGCATTCCCCTATTTTGGTGCTGAGCGTCGAGGCGCACCAGTGAAGGCGTTCACGCGAATTGCTGATGAGGTGATCAATGTAAGAAGCCAGGTATATACCCCTGATGTAGTTGCAGTTCTTGATTCTTCAATACTGGATTTAACCGATGTAACCGAAGGCCTCAAAGAAAATGGGAAAGTTATCATCAACACTCCAAAACGAGCTGATGAGATCACGTTACCAAAGGGACATATTTACACATATGATGGAACAGGAATTGCTCTCAAGAATGGCTTATTAGTGGGAGGACTTCCTGTCATTAATACAACCATGTTGGGAGCAATCGCAAAAGCAACAAGCCTTGTGAAGCTTGAAACAGTTCAAGAGATTATTCGTGAGAATTGGGGTGGAAAGGTTGGCGAACGTAACGCTCAAGGTGCAAAAGAAGCATACGATACATGCAATGACTAATCTAATTCTAGAATGATGAACCTGTATCACTCAATATGCTTCTGACAGCACATTCTATGCATACATACGTTCGTATCCACTACGACCTGTAACTTGTTGTCTGCGTTGCATTCCATCAACTTGCTGAGCCATTTCTTCCATCTTGCGACGGATTATTTCGCTTCCTTCCTTTAATTCAGTCAGATCAATTTTCAATCCGTATAACATGTTCAAAGCATCAAGTAATTGCTCTGCTCCTCCAGGGTCTGGTATGACTGTAATAGCTGGCGTGAGAAGTGCAAATCCGACCATTGATCTACATAATGTTTCTGAAAGAATTGATCCCGCAATTCCCGTTATGATACCTTTATCGAGTATCTCCATAGATTCAATTTTTGTGAGGTCGGGTATCTTTTCCTCCTCCGCAGCAAAGAGTACTTTCCTGTCAGATGGAAGTCCTTGAACCGGTATTCCGTCTAGGATGACTGTTTCTTTTACACCCATTGAGGCTGCCCAATCAAGAAGCGCTGAGCTGACTGCATATAGACCTTCTTCTGCAACTGGAAGCTCTGCAGTGACCACTATCAAATCTCGTTCTTTGTCTCCGTAGATTCTGAATGGGTGTCTAAGACGCCCCTCAAGAAATACAGCTGCCGATGGCATGTATCTTGACCGTAAATGAGCAATCTCTTCGAGATTGAACTGATCGATTATTGTGTGAGCTGCTATTGGTCCGACTACTCCTGCAGACGGGAAACAACATACCATGAGAGGAGTATCTAAATCCATGTCATGTGTTTGAACAACATGTGCTTCTGGTGCGCCAAGAACCTTTGCATCGCAATCTTTTTTCATTATCCTTTACCTCTACCTTGGTTTGACAGTTTTACAATATTAAGGTTGAGTCATAGTGGCTCAATGTGAACAAAAACATAGATTACATCTGGAACTGATTCTATAATTCTCTTTTCAATAATATCAGAGATCTCATGGCTCTTTGCAAGAGCCAAGGTTCCGTCAATGCTACAATCTATCGTGACAGAAACACCTGACTTCTCTTTCCTCAATGTGATGTCTGAACATATAATTTCTGATGTTGCATCTTCTACTATGTCTTGGATGGTTTTCACCATATCGCCAGATTCTTTAGTGATATCCTTAGCTGTCTTCTGTTCAGCAGCAGTTTCAAGATGGAATGTCACTGATTTGATTCTGGGTTCAACATTTTTGATTTTCTGTTCAAGGGTATCGGCAATCATATGTGCCTCTTCCAGTGTCAGATTTGGAGACATCTCTAGGTCTGCGGCAATATCTAACCGTGGTCCCACGGAAAACAATCGTATATTGTGAACTGATTTGATATCAGATTCTCTTCTGATTAGAACCTGAAGTTTTTCGTATATATTGAATTTAATGAATTGGTCTTGGTTTATGGCTGTTGGTTCTACATGAACAACAACATCTACAACAGGAGCAAGATCTGATAGTGCTGCCTCTATTGATTCCGTAATATTATGTGCCTCACTTGTTGTTACAGTTTCATCTACTGTGATCACAACATCTACAAATAGGTCCGGACCTGAAGTCCTTGCTCTGACCTGTGAACAGTCAACCACACCTGGTATCTTTGAGCATGTTTCAATTACTGTTTCTTTAATTCCTTCGGGAGCTCGATCAACAAGATAGTCAAATGACCTCCTCCCAAGGTTATACGATACAAACAAGATAATGATAGAAACGCCAAGTGCGCCTAGTGAATCTCCTATTGGAAAGCCCACTTGCACAAAAATCAAGCCAATAAGAACTACAACGGAACTTAACATATCTGTCCTAAAATGAAGGGCATCTGCCTCCAATGCTTGACTATTAAACGCATGTGCTGTTTTGTAGAGCATCTGGCTCCTCTCATAATCCACAAATATACTAACAAGCATCACAATAATTGCCCAGATGTTTGGTTCTATGAATTCTTCACCAATTATTCTTCTAAAGGCTTCATAAATAATCCAAGCTGATGTTATCCAAAGAAGAATAGTTTCAGCGAGTGCTGCAAAATTCTCAATTTTTCCATGTCCATAGGGGTGTTCTAAATCCGGACCTTCAGAAGCTCTCTTGACAGCAATAAATGTGATTCCTGCAGCGATGAGATCAAGGCCACTATGTAGCGCCTCAGAGATTACGCCTAACGAATTTGTGATGAGTCCTACAACTATTTTCATCAGTGTTAGAAGTAATGCCGCTAAAACAGAAAGAGCTGCTGCCCGTTTGACTTTGTCTCTTCCTCTACTATCAGAGTTCATTCTTTTCCTGTTTGATGCTGACAATAGCCCGATATAATGCTTATTAATTATCGATGACCCGGTTCTATTATTTTGGGTAAGATTAAATCATACGTGAATGGTTCTCTGATAAGGAACTTACTATGCTATTGGGATTGTCAAATTACACTAAGTTCGTATGAGGGGAGTCCTTCAATGAAATTCCGCACCGTAGATATCATGCCCCCTCCCATTTTGAAACTAACAGAGGCTGCAAAAAGGTTCGTCGCATCACCAGATTTTCTTGATTTAAGCCAAGGACTTCCAGGCCATATCCCACCTGATGAACCGCTCGCGGCAGTGCGTGGATTAATGTCACACCCATCAACGCATTTGTATACGCCAAATCAGGGGCTTTTAGAACTTAGAGAGGCACTTGCACTTTATCTTCGCCAAAACTTTGGTTTTGATATTAATCCAATGGATGAACTGGTCATTACTGCAGATGCTAAGAATGCATTTGCCGGAACAATCATGACGCTTCTTGAACCGAAAGAAAACATCATCATGCTAACACC
The DNA here is from genome assembly GCA_004524595.1 of Candidatus Thorarchaeota archaeon. The sequence continues at coordinate 3,417 of SDOA01000006.1, forward strand.
CTATCACTTCAAATCTGCTATGGCAATCCATTTAGCTGGAGGCAAGGTGAAAGAAGTTCCATGCACACCCTCATTCCAAATTGATGTAGATCGCATAGCAAAAGCTATCGATAAAGACACTCGTGGAATTGTTCTTGTATCACCAAATGATCCAACTGGAGCTGTCTATGATAGGGATGCAGTTGAACAGGTTGTGGATATTTGTCTTGAGCATGATTTAGCACTGATTTCTGATGAAACCTACTCTCGAATGGTCTTTGATGGCTTCTCACACCATAGTCCACGATTAAGAAGAGATGCAACTGAAAATATTATCGCTTTGGGAAGTTTCTCAAAAGATTTCGGTATGAGTGGGTGGCGTGTAGGTTATGTAATTGGACCTAAGTTATTTGTAGACGAATTTCTCAAAGTCCAAGACACTATTTCTATCTGTGCATCCACAGCAGGGCAGCTTCTTGCTTTAGAGATATTAAAGAACGGACTCGATGCAGTTGAGCTGGAACTAGAACGACTCAATCTACTTCGAGAACTGGCATATCTTAGAATTCGTGAGATTGATCAGCTTATCGCTACTAGAACTAGTGGTACATTCTATATATTTCCTAAGGTGAAAGGATGCAAGAACTCTCGTGCTTTAGCAATGGATATCTTACAATCTACTGGCACTCTTGTTCTTCCAGGAACCATATTTGGTGCTGCTGGCGAAGGACATATTCGAATATCCATAGGCCCCTTAACTCCTGAGGCTGTAGACGAAGCCTTTGACAGGTTAGGACGATATTTTGGGAATGCCTAGATATCTCTGTACATCATCCATTCCCATTCTGATACAACCTGACTAGTGTATTGTCGCCATTCTTCCCTCTTCAATTTGAGGAAGTTTGTAGCAATTTTTGGTCCGATTGCATTCATTATTACGGGATCTGCCTCAAGACAATCAAGTGCTTCTGCCAATGTTGTTGGTAGCATTTCAATTCCATTCTGTTCACGTTCAGCATCAGTCATATGAAATATATCTTCGCTTCGTGGTTTAGGTGGCACAAGTTTTCTATTGATTCCGTCCATACCTGCTACTATAATTACACTGAACAAGAGATAGGGATTTGCCATGGAATCTCCTGAACGAAGTTCTATTGCTGCCTTCTCACCTGAGCTAAACATCGGCACTCTCACCAATGCAGTTCTATTCATCTCTCCCCAGCTAATGTAAACAGGGGCTTCATGATGCGGCACTAGTCTCTTGTACGAATTAACACTAGGATTGGCAATTGCAGTAAGTGCTGGAGCATGCTCGAGTAGACCCGCTATAAATTGCAGAGCTGTTTCAGAAAGTCCACCACTCTCATAGTCTCCAAATAGATTCTTATTACCATCCCATAATTGTAGATGGCAATGCAATCCACTTCCAGCTTCTCCTGTAAATGGTTTAGGCATAAAAGTCACATCAATGCCATGACTATGAGCAACGGCTCTTGCTAAATTCTTGAAGATTAGTATATTATCTGCCACTTTTCGTGAATCTTCAAAATCAAGTTCTATTTCCTGTTGTGCTTCACCAACCTCATGATGGATGACTCTTGGGGTCATTCCAATATCAATGAGTGCAGATGAAATCTCAAGAAGTACATCCATTCCTGGACTGCGTGGATATGTGTCTGCATAACCTGCATCATCAAAGGGTTCACCATCTGTCGTAATAAAGTGAAATTCCGGTTCTATTTTGACCTTTAATTGAAGTTTTCCTAGAAGTTGTTCTGCACATACAGTATGCAATCTTCCTCTACTATCAAGAGGAAAATATTCCGTATTTGTGCCAGATATTACTTTCTCTCTAATGAAACACATTGCTGCCGCTGTTCTCGGATTAGCTAATGGTAATTCTATGAGAGTTGACACATCTGGGTCTAATCTTAAATCAGATGCTTCAACAGATGTAAGTCCCGTCACAGAACTTCCATCACAGCTGCTCCCTTTTTTAATTGCAGGGTCCAATGCCAAGGCTTTCAGATCATCAACTGGTTTACATGGTACTACCATGGCCATCATTTTGCCCAGAAGGTCAGTAAATCTCAGTTCGATATACTCGATTTTATCCGACATAATTCCAGCCCCTTTGAGGGTAACGAAGCAGTTGGGTATACTTGTTTAAAGGTCTTGTTTTCTAGCCCCAAAGCTCTTGATACCATGCTTTTGCCTTGTCATCGAGTTCCAGCCGAATGGACCCACTAGCTACGCTTACATCGTCTCCTTCCCGCACTTCAAAATTCATGCCTGCAATTCTAATAGCTTCTTTCTCAAGATGCACATTTCCTATATTTCGTGCATGCATCCGGCAAATTCTCTTTCCACCATCCATGATAAGCATTTGATCATCATAGGTGACGATACATTTTAGCTTGAATTTTTTGTCTTTTAGAGGTCCCAAATGTATCTCTAAGTTTTCAAACTCTGCTTTAACGTTCTCGGCTTTCATAGGATTCACGGTTAATAGGTGAGTCCAATCTCTTATGAACCTCCTCTTTACAACAATTGTTGATACGGAAGACACAAACGTACTCTTGTATACTCTAGAATGAATAAAATGAAAAAAGGTCTTCATATTGGTACTAGTGGTTGGTCATATGAAAAAGACTGGAAGGGAACTTTCTATACATCTGGTTCATCGATGTTACAGCAATATCTGTTATATTTTGAAACCGCAGAAATCAACTCAACTTTCTATGCATTACCGCAGCCAAATTTCATCAAGCATCTTAGTACTATAAACAAAAACAAATTCTTCACAGCAAAACTGCCAAAGAAAGTAACCCACGACCATAGACTGGACCTCTCTGGTGAAGGCGGTCAAGTTCTTACTCAGTTCTTTGAGTTATTGAAACCTATTGAAGATTGGATTCCAGTTCTACTAATTCAACTCCCGCCTTGGAATATATCAAGTATGGGTGATCTAGAAACCTTTCTCGCGCAGCTCAAGCAACCTTTTAGATATGCAATAGAATTTCGTGATGAAACTTGGTTCATCAACCCAGTGTGGTCGTTGCTTGAGAAATATGAGATTGCACATTGTATCGTTGATGAACCCAAGTTGTCGATTGATTTGAGAACAACGACTGATTTTTCTTACATTCGATGGCACGGTCATGGCAAGAAACTATGGTATAATTACCGCTACTCTCTTGAAGAATTAGAGAACTGGAAACCAAAGATACAACAAGTGATGAGCTCTGTTGATACTGCTTATGGCTACTTCAACAATCACTTTGCTGGAAATGCCCCGTTAAATGCTCTCCAAATGCTCGCTCTTCTTGAAATGATAGATAGAAAACAGGAAAGAAAATTGCAAAAGATGATTGAAAGAGACAAGTTCAGTCAGACTTCCTTAGACGATTTCTAAGAGTCATTGATTTATCATGATCCTTGTCTTTTCCATAAGAAAATCACGGAAATTATGCCAATGACAATGATTGCTATTATACTTATAATTGTAAGAATATTGGTTCTGAAGTATGCTGCTGGATCATCATGAAATTCCGTATATTCACCACTAATATCGGTTGATTCTCCCTCTTCATTCACGTTGGATGCATCAATAAAATATTCTAAAAAAAACGAAGCTCCCTCATCCATCTGCAGAGATACATTCGCTGCAATCCCTGTGCTAATATTTGTGAACAGAGTGAGTTTTGTTGTTTCATTACAAATTGTTGAATTGAGATAATTTCCTTCTACATGAAAATATCTTTCAAGCTCGTCAAATGGTGAATATATTCTACAATATTCAGTAAGATTGAAACTTGTTCCATTATCATAATGGAATGTGATGGGAAGTACCAACTGATTAAATGCACTTGCTCCTTCTCCCATCATTGTTAAATTAAGTTTGAATCCGTTGATATACATATTCACCCAAACTGGTGCAACTGTAGTATTGAATACGTATGTTGGATCTGTTGGTGGATTTTCAACAAATTTCATTTGTATAAGTAAACCAAGAAGAAAGGACAAATCATATTCCTCTGTTGATTTAACCGAAGTGATTTTCCAAGCGATGATAGTGTCCTTTTTTATACTCTCATGCCAGATGATCGATTGTAATGTTTGAGCGGATGTATTAGGTTGCATGAAAATGGCTGATAGAATTAATATCAGAAATGTAAAACTTATGACCTTCTGTTTCATAAGCCCTTACTCCTAAATCATTGATTAGCCAGATGGATTGAATTTTCTCTATTTTCTAATAAACGTGATTACAAATCCTTCGAATATTAGTTCAAACAGAAATCGGTATTATCAATAATGATGTATTTGAATAGCAAAGTTGCAATATCGTAACTGCTGAAAAAGGATGAATCCTGCAAATGCCCAAGTTTATTAGACAATAAAATAGTGTTAAAATGCAGAAAGTGAGAAAGAAATATAGAGACAGACTAGATATTGTTGACCAGACCGTTTTTTCTGGTTTTTGATGTATCTGTTTTTAATAAATCACAGAATTAGTCTGTATGTCAGATTCTGCTCACACTAGCAGGATAACAATTATGGAAGAAATGAAAATCAATTCTAAAACTGAGTACAACAGAGACCGTGTGATGAGTGGGCACGCACCTCATGAACTTTTGAAAATGATTCAGCAAGAAGCAGCAGAAAAACAAGACAAAGTTGAGAATGAGAAGAAGGAGTGAAAAAAGAATGAGTATCCGAAATAATGATCACTGTACTTGTGGTCATATACGTGAAAATCATAGGGACTTCTCAGATGAATGTTCTGAATGTTCCTGTGGAGCTTTTCATGGGGGAATGCGACTAAAGTCGTATTCAATTCATATAGCCAGTTCTAAATAAGCTATAGTTCGAAGAACTCCTCAAAGAAGACACCTACTCATTGACTTTGCATGCATTAAATAATGTACATCTCGAAAGCCTAATAAGTGGTCCAAAGGCACGAAGCCGTGTTAGGTGAATAACCGATGAGCTTTGATATTATTGCTGAGCCAACTGTCAGATGTCCAAAAAATGCGCGACCAAGAAGAGGACGTGGTTTTAGTAAGGAAGAAGCACTACAGGCTGGGCTAACCATAGAAGATGCCCGTAAAATGGGTCTGATAGTTGATTTAAGACGTAGGACAGTCTATCCAGAGAATATCGAAGGCCTCAAGCAATATATGAAAGACCTCGAGAAATTAATTGCAGCACTTGCAGAAGAAGAAGGTGTTGGTACAAAAGTTCCCACGGCCGCACGTTCAAGTGATGCTATTACTGAATTATCATCTCTTCGGGCAATAAAGACTGAAGAGGCTAAATTACTTGTTTCAGCAGGAATTACTTCAATTTCCGATCTTGCGTATTGTGAAATTGACAAAGTAGTCAAAAAGACCGGCTTAGATGAGGATAGAATCACAGCAATGGTTAAGGCTGCACTGAAAAAGGTGTAATCTGTAGTTATCAGCCATGAGGTGTCCGAAATGGATATTTCTCAGCTAATATCCATACTTGAGAACCCCCCTGATGTACCATATCCTGTCATTCTTCCAGATTTTTTTGTAGATCACTATGTCTTAGTACCAACATTCGAGGCCTTTGTACACCGCCTTGAATTACTTGCAGGTCAAGGGGGAGGTAATCTCTTAGATAATACGCAGTTCATCCGTAAAGGTGGTAATAGTGTGAACACTGCTTCTGCTCTATTATCCCTTGGGCTGAGCCCAAAAATGATTATCACTACTGATGAATATGGAGCATCACTTCTCAAAGCACTTGCTCCATCAGGTTTGGACTTAAGTCATGTTCATACTGATGGTAGATTATCAACGACCGTTTCAATCGAAACTGAGTATCAGAATCGTAAAATCAATCTCATGATTAGTGATAGTGGCTCTGCATCAAGCTTCAAATATTCTGATTTGACACCTGAAGATTTTCAAATCATTGAGAATAGTGGACTTGTTGCATTGGTAAATCTTAATCATAATCAGAACGGAGCAGATTTAGCTCATGACCTATTTACATATGTCAAAGATACAACAAATGCCATAACCTTCATGGATATTGGAGACCCCTCTAGTCATCCTCACCTAGTTAAGCCACTAGCCACTCGTGTTCTCAAGAATGGCTTAGTTGATATCCTTGGTGTCAATGAGAATGAAATAGGTTGGGTTTCTTGGGTGCTGTCAGGAAAGGATGAAAAATGGAAGAATCTGGTGTCGAGACCTAATGAATGGCTTCCGGCTGCAAAGATGATTGCCCATGAAACTGGAGTTAGAGTGGATCTACATACTCCTCAATTCTCTATGAGCGTCATTGACAATGAGGTCTTTTCAGTTCCTTCATTTCAGACTGAGAGCAGAGTTGTTTGTGGAGCTGGTGACGCATGGAATGCTGGTAATATCTATGGAGAACTCCTTCGTCTTTCTACATCCGAACGGCTTATTCTCGCTAATGCCGTTGCAGCTCTCTATATCTCCTCTGAAACTGCTAACCACCCCACTAGAAACGCAATTGTAGACTTTCTTGAAAGAAAAATGCATTGAAGAAGTGGCAAAAAGCTACTTAAACCTCGATATCTAACGTTTAAACAGAATAGAATTCGTAAGGTTAGGTGTAACTCCTTTGGAACTTGAACGTGTACTCACAAAACTGAAGTTTGATGATTCAGTGAATGGGTATGCGTTGATTACTAACGATGGTCAGCCATTTCTTTCATTTTCACTTCCTGATGAAGTTCTACCTCAAATCAAAGGGACATTGAAGATTCATCGAGAAGGTCTGAAACTGGTTAATATTATGACTGGTGAAGGTATTGTCGTTCTAGCAAAAGTTGATGCTAAGTGGGTTCTTGCAGTTCTGTTCTCTTCCGAACTGCAATTAGGAACTGCTTTATCTCGAACAAAAGATGTTGTTGACCTTCTTAAACAGGTCACGCTCCCACCACCACCGATTCCTATTGAAGAAGATGAGTTGGTGGAAGAGATATCAATGGATGATGCCTCCATCATTGAAGAATCTACCACTATCGCAGAAATTGAGCCAGAGATTGAAGTTACTCAAGAACCAGACATTCCCAAGGTAGTCCGTGTCTTTCATGGATGTGTAGTACATAGAGGGAGTCGATACACCGAGGCAATGACTCTCGATTCTGTTCTGAATTCAGAAATGAAGAAAGCGTATTCGAATCTAGGAGTAGACATACTTCTCATAGCAGATGAGAAGATGACTATTTACAAGATTGCGGATCGTCTAGCTAAACCTGTAGAGCGCGTTTTGGAAGCCGTAAAGTGGTGCGTTCGAGAAGGTATTGTGGATGTTGAATGTCCTGATGAACAAGAACCCAGTCAAAAAGAGATAGTTGAGCTTCCTCTATACGAAGGGAAAATCGACAAAGCGAAGAAAGACCATCGTTCTATCCTCGAGCTCTGTGATGGAAAACGAACCCTTCAGGAGATAGCCAATGAGCTCGGAATACCATATTTCCAAGCATTACAAAGCGTTCTTCCATATCGTGGAAAAACTCTCAGGTTTATTCGTACTGATAAATTGTCAAGAGGTTAAATCAATGGGTGTTAAAGGTAAACTTGGATGGGCTTTAAAAGTTGAAAAAGTATCAAAAGTGCTTTTTCAAGCGAGCTATAGGGAACTCATGAACTTACTCATGATTACCAGTGAAAACGTGAACGAAATCAATCAAAAGATGACTGATATTGGATTTCGTGTGGGCGAAACACTTCTTATGGATTACGCTGATCGAATCAGACAACATGCAGTATCCTTTGATCAATTTTCAAAGACACTGCAACTTGCATACAAAGTGAACTCAGGTCAAGAATTCACATCGGTCCATATCAGTGATGACAAAAGAACTATCAAATTCACAGATGAAAACTGTCCAATATGTCAGGGAGTTGTAATCAGTGATATGCCCGGTCTTCAGTATTGTGTTCTTGTCAGTGGCGTATTTAATGCTGTGATGAAATTACGTGGCTTTACTGCAGATAGTTTCCAAGAGTCCTGCAAAGCTCTTGGTGATGATGTTTGTACATGGACATTGATTCTAAGAGATTAATGACCATTAGTCATTCTAAATAAGGCGGCCATATGGAATAGGTATAAAACGATTAGGGAGAAAAGACCTTATACTTGTAAACAACGGAGGTATCCTCTTTGGGTCAAGGCATAGGTACAATATTTGGGTTCATTACGGCTTTTGCTATCACCTTCCTAGTGATGACTTTCGGAATATATATGCCAGAAGACTTGATCTCCTCAAATATTGTAACTGATTTTCTAAGTCACACTGATCTTGAGCTAAGGTTAGCAGTAGTAGGTACTATTCTGTATCCTTCAGCTTTGGGGGGTGCCAGTCTGGGTGTTCTACTAAACTTTGGGGCACGTGGCGCTTCTGTCCTCATGTTTCTTGCATGGGGAACAGGTGGTCTAATTGCAGGATTGTTATCAAAGGACTTTCTTCCAGGAATTCTCTCTGCAATGTTTTCTGCAATTATTGGTGCTTTTCTAACTTGGTTATTATTCTTTATGATTTCACCTGGTTTTGATATCGTTGCAATCTTTGGTCCGGCTTCTCTATTAATGATGCAGGCATCTTTGGAAGGTGCAATCTATCCCTGTATCGCATGTGCTATCGGTGGTCTTTTAGGCGGTGGCATCACCAGAAACCGTTAATCTTCTGAATATCTCAAAATCGTTCCACATTCAGAACAGATGAGTGGATTTGATTTGAAGACTGCACCACATATACATCTTGTTTCAATCTTATTTGGGATGGGCGGTTCTTTCTGTCTTCTAACTCGTTCTATTAAGATAGATAATGGGTATGCACTTATCAATGATGAGAGCGACACAATGACTGACAAAGCAAATTTGTATATCAGGCTAATATTTCGCGTAGGGGAATCCCAAAACTCCGGACTTACTAGTACTATTGATAGAAGCGTAAAAATTCCTTGAATAATCCCAACCCATAGTGCTGATCTTACTGTGTTCCACCCTCTCTTAGAGAAGGGTGTAATTATGATTCCAACAATAACCCACGTTATGATATAAGCTGGGATATAACTTGTAGTCAATAATCCTTGAAATGTAGACTGAAGAGCGTTGTTTCCCTCTAAAATGAACCATACTATATCATATGGCGCAGGATACTCCACTTCTGAGAGACCCAATAGAACAACTATTGTAATAGCTCCGATAATTGAACCCAAGACTCCTGCTAGCAGATTTCTCATCTTATCTCCTCATCAAACTAGTTCAGAGGACATATTGTTATCCACTTAACCGTTTTTGAATAATCCATTCATATTATTTTGATAACATGACCGCAATCCTTTTCAGACGACTTTAGGAAGAAAATATTGTACGGGTATTTTTGTTCAGGTTAGTGTCCGTGAGGTGTTATATATGTCCAAAGATTTGGAGCGTGCACTGTCAAAACTTAGATTTGATGATCAAGTTCTTGGGTATTCCTTGATGACGAAAGTAGGAAGACCCTTTGTCAGTTTTGCATTTCCTGATGAACTTTTTCCAAGAGTAAAAGACAGCATCAAACTATACAAAACTGATCTTCGCCTTATGACAATTGATACTGAGAAAGGTCTAGTTGTTCTATCCCCCGTTGACGATAATTGGATTTTAACAGTATTGTATGTGCCTGAACTCCAACTTGGATTAGCTATTGCAAAGACTAAGAATGTCCTTCGACTACTGGAAGGAATCGAACTACCACCTCCTCCTGAAGATTTCGAAGAGTCTTCTGAAGCCAATCTTCAAGTTCTCGAGAGTATCGCAATTAATGCAGCTTCAGTAGAGGAAGCTCCAGTCATGACTCCGGAACCACAAGCAACTGCTCCGTCAATTGAAGAACCAGTTGCTCCTGTTGAAAAAGAATTAACACAAGCAGACTTCACTATATTGCCGTCTACAATCCCTGGGAGAGGTCCTAATTATTCGAAAGCCCTTCTTCTTGATTCCGAACTGTATAGTGAAATGAAGAAGAAATATCGCAATTTTGGATTTGATGTCCTGATGCTTGTAGATGGTGAAAATAATGTTACACATATTGCAGACTCAATGTTCCAACCCAATGATAGAGTAATTGATCTTCTTCTTTGGGGTGCAACACGAGGTATTATCATAGTTCCAAGGATTGAAGAAAGTTCTATTCCTTCCGCGGTAGGAACTAGCAGTGCAATAGTAGGCAAATATGTCAAATGTCCGAAATTTGAAGGAGATCTCTCAAAAATATCTGATGATGATCTAAATATAATCCGATTATGTGACGGTAAGAAAACACCTGAACAGATTGCAGAAACGACAAAACAACCCCTACCTAAGATCGTTCAGACTATTGCAAAGTATAGAAAACAAGGTCTCAAAATGATTGGTCGAACAATCTGATAATTGCTCAGAGGTTTAAGTCTAATGCCTAAGATCGAAAATCCATTACTACTCAGTCTTTATTCATACTATGTTGACAAAGTGCTATCTGAAACATCAAATATAGATGAGGCGAATCAGAAGCTCCGAGATCTTGGAAGAGAGATTGGTCAACAGATCTATTTGAATACAGAAATCGTGGAAAAGACAAAGGACAGTGTCACGACACGTGAAGATGTATCAAAGCTGATTGAAGTTGTCTTCAAAGCACTCTATGATAAGAAACCTAGCGATGTTGATATGAAGACTGCTCGCGGGTCTGTACGTATCAGCGATACCGATTGTGTATGGTGTCAAGAGATCAATCTTGAAGGCATGAGAGGTTTTGGATATTGTGAGATCTTTAGTGGTATTCTCGAACAAATACTAGAGTTTAAGGGTGTAGAAGCAAAAGTCTTTCAAGAGAGTTGTCGTGCGACAGGTTCTGAAGTTTGCGTATGGAATGTGCGGTTGGCATAGACCATCGCAACAAAGCACTTAACAATCATCAGCTAAAATTCACAAATGCTGGGGCTTTTCAAATGACAGATCAAGAAAAAGTAATTCCTTGGTGGCAAGGTCGATTAAAGGAACGCGACCTCATGAGGGCGTTTTTTGCCAAGACTTGGAATAAGATTGGAAATAGAATTGCAGTCATGTTTCCTGACCGTGTTCGGGATTTGTACTATTCTGCAGGTCGCCTTGCGGGTCTTGAGGCACAGCGTGAATACTTCAAATTGGGCAAACAGAAACCCCCCGGAGACTTTAAGGGAATTATCGAGTTTATTAAAATGTCTTTAGAAACATTGATTGTGCCATTTGGAGAAATCAAGATTACCAAACTTTACAAATTATGGCTTGATGAAGAGGCTATAATCGAAATCGAAGACAATCCATATGCATCAGGACATGAAGCGGATGAGCCTTCCTGTCACTTTTTAAAAGGCTTCATTGAAGCAGTTTTAGAGTATCTTACTGACTTCAACAGAATTGAATACGAAAAATTAGTAGTGACTGAAGACAAATGTATGTCTACAGGCTCAGATACTTGTTCGTTCAAGATTACAATGTCTTATCCTGCGCGGGGAACAAGTTAATAGTGCAAAACTTCAACAAACATATTGCTTAACTACTAAACCATATTAAGGTTCGTGGTGGTAGAACTCATATGAGCAGCCAATTCACTAGAAAAATTCTCATTGGATTTTCCTTCTTACTTATTACATGGGGAATAGTTGGCATTGCTCTATCTGAGTCTGGATTTGGAATTATTGATTCATCAACAAAGGATATTTCCCTGGCCATGAATGACAATCAAGCTGTTTTCACCGTCGATTACGCTATGTCACTTGTATCTAGCGGTACTATCAATGTCACACTTGATGCTATTGCTTGGTCCGGTATTGGTACCCTTGATTTCTGGACTCATTGGGTTAGTAAATCCGTTGACATCGGTTTTATGGCATTGATAATTGGTACAATCTCCATTGAACGAGTCAAGGATAAACGCCTTTTGAAATTGCGTGATAGAGTTGCTGATGAGATTGCAGCAAATCCTGGTGTTCATCTTAGAGAGCTGCACAGATCAATTGGATGTGCAATGGGTGCTCTCCAGTATCATCTAAAGAATTTGGAAGATGAGGGTGTTGTAACATCGCTCAGAGCGGGAAATGTTCGACATGTCTTTCCTCAGGGATATTCAGATGATGAACGTGTGCTCATATTGACCGCACTCTCTAGAAATCCCACTATTGGTGCAATATTGATCCAATGCTTAAATAATGGTCAGACGACTCAAGCAGAGATAAGCAGAATACTTGATCTTGATAAGAGTCTCATCTCCTATTACACAAGTAGTCTTTTGAAGGCAGATATTCTTCGCACTGTCAAGGTCTTTGGCAGAGAGAAACCAGTTATTCTAACTGACTGGGCACGTACAACCTTGACATGTTCAGATATTTTAGTACAATAGCTGGCCAACCTCTATCCTTATCTTTAACTTGAATCTGCACCAGTTAATACTCTGATTACAAAGATCCAGTATAATCAGTAGGTGTATTGATAATGTCTGATGATGACAATATTGAATCCGTGGAATATACTCAGGATGATCTTGATACTGATGATTTCAAACATGTAAAACATGCAGTAAAGCTTGTAGGTGTTTCTCGAAATTATAAATTTGGCAGAAACGAGGTTGAAGCGTTAAGAAACGTGAACTTTGAAGCAAACCTTGGAGATTTTATTGTGGTCGCAGGACGTTCAGGTTCTGGGAAGACAACACTATTGAACATCATTGGCGCAATCGATCTGGCGACCTCTGGTCGCGTCTTTGTAATGGATGTACCCATAAATGATTACGATGAAGCATTCAGATCCTCCTTTAGACTCATTAATACCGGATTCATCTTTCAAAGTTACAATCTGATATCAACGCTCACTGCAATTGAGAATATAATGTTTCCAATGCAACTCTATGAGAAACTTCCGATGGAACTACGTGATGAGGCGATGATACTTCTAGAACGTGTTGAAATGGAACACCGTGCAGACCATCTTCCCTGGCAACTTAGTTCCGGCGAACAACAACGCGTAGCAATAGCACGGGCAATGGCAAATGACCCTCCTATCATACTTGCAGATGAACCAACTGCAAATCTTGATGGTGATAGTGGACAGATGGTTCGGGAGATTCTCGTGGAACTAAACAAGATGGGTAAGGCAGTCATCGTTATGACCCACGATCAAGGCATAATGCAGCAATCTGGAATCAGAAGATTCACATTGGATGCCGGGGAGTTGCACTCAAATGTCTGAGTTTCAGAGTTACGCTTCAAAGGACTTGAAACGAAGACCATTCAGGTCATCATTAGTTTTGATATCACTCACGAGTGTAATCACATCTACAACCTTCATCTTTCTCTTTGGAAATGTACTTCTTGATGTTACATCTTTCTCAAGTGAAGGTGCAATAAGTTCGTCTATGGGGATGTTCTTCTCTACCTTTGTTTGGTCAATACTATTACTTGTATTTTGTCTAGGTGCGGTGGTAGTTTCCGCTACAATCTCTCTTGAGATGGTCACTAGGCGTCGTGATATTGGTCTTATGAAGGCTGTAGGAACAACAATGGACTCGATTTTTGATTTCTTCATGGCGCAGTCAGTCATAATTCTCTTAGCAAGTATTATTTTAGGGCTCGTATTTGGTACTGGACTCTATATTCTCGGAATGATGTGGCTTGGAACGCTCTTCACCGAATTACAATATTCCAATAATTTTCCACTCTTCCAAGTTGCACTTCTTGCTGTAGTATATCTTATTGCAGGTTATTATTCTGCTCAGAAACCAATCTATGATACAGTTCACGAATCTCCGTCACTTGCCTTAAATCCTGATGTTGGTTCTAAAGTAACAAAAATTGGATTTCTTGATAGTTTTGGATTAGCATTTCGAATTGCTGCAAAAGGGACCGGACGACGAATTCGTGGAACACGAAGGACTGTACTCTCCCTCTTCCTTAGTTTCACCATCGCCTCCTTACTCTGGATTGGCGGTGGAGTCGTAGAAACAACATCTAGGTCCTATATGATGCGTTCCATGGGCACAAATGTTGTAGCAGTTGGCAATCCTGCTCTCTTAAGCACATACTATGATGCTTACTCACTATTTGGTTCAGCTCTCGATGAATCCTTTGATTTCTTGGATTCTACAAATATGATTAACGAGTCATTGATAGTCGAACTAGAAGAATTACTGGACACCGCAAATATAGAGTCGAGGCTAGTTGTATTCTCTGATGTACAAGAAGGACCTGGTATTATCTGGAATGATTTGATAGAAGACTACGAAAGAATCGGAGAAGAACGCGAAGGTTCAACAGCACTTGTGGGAGTGGATTGGGATGACACAATCTCTGATTGGTACTATGAAGGGACAAGAATCAATGCTGCTGATCAAGTATGGATAGGTGGAGCTCTTGCTGAGGATTTGTTCACGGACCCACTTGTTGAATATTTGAAAGTACAAGGCGGCTCCTTGGAGATACAGGCTCAGGTTTTTGATATCTTCAATGGGGGCAATCTCGCAATAATGGACATTGATGTCCTTCGTAGCTATTTTGGGATTACTGGATCGAATCTCGTTTTAGTTCAGATTGAGTCGTATGATGAAACTACAATCAGCCAGATAGAAACAGTTGCACAACGCTACGGTCTTGATATCTATCGACAGGAAGATGTTCTTAATCAGAATTTTCAAGCAATCCATGCAATCTGGATACTTCTCAACCCTCTTGCTATTATGGCATTAGTAAGTGCTTTTCTAGGACTTATGAATTATCTACTTGTTTCAGTATTTAGTAGATTACGTGACTATGTGATAATGAAGTCTATAGGTGCAAAACCATCATTCATTGCAAAAGTGATGATAGCAGAAGGCCTAGATGTTGGAATTCGCGCTGGGATACCTGCATTGCTTGTTGGAACTCTCTTGAGTATCTATTCATTGATTCCTGAAGCAGCTGTTCCTACAGTCGTATACATCCCTGCGACAGTTGTAGTCATCTTCATTGCAATAATTGTTGTAATCCTCTTGGCCTCCGTGCCTGTGTATCTATTCTTCAATACACGAACCGATCTCAGAGTATCAGAATTCTCGTCTTGAGTAACGTTCTTTAGAAAATACTCTCAGGGAAACCTGAGGAATGGTTAATGACGTCTGAAGAACCTCAAGAAGAATTCTCAATCCACTGGATTAAAGATATAGTTGATGAAGTATTGAAACGCAATCCAGATCAGTACATAATCGTAACTGGAAAGAGTATGAGCGGCAGTGTACATGTAGGATTTATGAAAGAGATCATCATCGCAGATGTCATAAAACGAGAACTTCAGACATTAGGTAAGAATGCAAAAACTGTGTTTATTTCTGATGATTATGATCCAATCCGCTCTTTTCCACCCAGTCTTACCCTCTCCCCTGAAGAATACATGGGCGTTCCATATTCAGACGCTCCTGATCCATATGGTTGTTGTGCGAGTTTAGGCGCTCATTGGACAAATGAATTGGTTGAAACATTTCCAGAATTTGGAGCAGATCCTGAAGTTGTACTGCAGTCAAAACTATACGAAACAAAAGAGATGCTTGATGCTGTTCGTATCTGTTTGGAGCATACAGAAACTATCCGAGAGATATTGATTGAGTACGTTGCTCGCGATTTTGATGAGAAGCAGAAGACTCACTATATCGAAGCGATGAAGACCTGGTATCCTGTATCAGTAATATGCTCCGAATGCGGTCGACTGCAATCTGGTGGTAAGGGTTCGATTGTACCAAATCGAGTAACATCATTTAATCAAGCAACTGATGAAATCTCGTATATCTGTGCGCACTGCGGACATTCCGAAACTGCAAAACTCGACAAACTCCGATTGAAATTATCGTGGCGAGTAGATTGGCCCGTAAAATGGTATGTGATGAGTACTACATGTGAACCAGCTGGCAAAGACCACGCTGTTAAGGGTGGCTCATATGATACTGGTCTAGAGATATCTCGACGAGTATTTGGCTGGTCTGGACCAGTAAAGGTCCCCTTTGAGTGGGTACGGCTTGGAGGACGAGACATGGGTACATCGAAAGGAGTCGTCTTTACTCCACGGTCGTGGTTGAATATTGCTCCACCTGAGTTGTTCAGATACTTGGTGCTAAAAACTGACCCTGAAAAAGCAAATAATATACAGACAGATCTAATCCCTGATTTAGTTGATATATACGAATCATTTGAACAAACATATTATGGACTCAATGAAGTCGATACAGAAAAACGAGAATTGGCGAGAGTACTCTATCATTTGACAGAAGTACGACCAGTTAGTGATGAATTTATTCCAAAACTATCTTTCAAATTTGCGGTGTTGACATCTCAGCTTCAAGGGATTCTAAGTGAAGATATGATTCTAGAACGATGTTATGATGTTCTGAAAAAACAGCACACTCTATCTGATTTACCTCCTAAAGCTAAAGCTTTGATTCCCAAGCGGCTTTCGAGAGCTTATAATTGGGCAAAAGAATTTGGCAGTGAGCAGGATATTGTTGAGGTTCCAGAAGTTGTGCCTGCAGACATCATTTCTACATTAAGCGCTGAGGATAGGCATTTCTTATCCAAATTTGTTAAGATGCTTGAACATGAGTCATTGGATGACGATGGTATACAGACATCAATATTTGACATAGCTAGGGAAGTAGGCATTAAACCTAAACGAGCTTTTCTAACACTCTATAGAGTTCTTCTCTCAAGGAATTCAGGACCTAGGCTTGGTCCCTTCTTGAACCTTCTCGGAAACGAATGGGTTCTTGAGCGCATTAAGAGTGCACTATGAGTATTCCACAACATGTTTATTAGCATCACAACTTTGGGCGACCTCTGACCACTGTCTGGAATTGTGATGCCCATGCTTGGAAGTCTTCGAGAACGTTATCAAAATGCTATGATGCCAGTTGGCAGGATTCTTGCTAAAACAGGAATCACACCCAATATGATTACTGGATTAACAGTGTTTGTTGCATTAATTAGTACATGGTTCTTTGTCATTGGTCAGCTTATTACTGGCTTACTAGTCTTGATTCTGACAGTTGTAATGGACATGTTTGATGGTGCTGTAGCACGCGCCGCAAGTCTTTCATCAAAGTTCGGAGCAACTTTTGATCATACACTTGATAGATACGCAGAATTCCTTTTCATGCTTGGTCTAATGATGGGCCCTCTGAATACAGTAGTACTTCCATGGGCTCCTTTTACAATTGAATGGTGGATCACTGGAGATACATACATACCTTGGTTCTGGGGCTTTTTTGCTCTCTTTGGAATGATAATGGCGAGTTTTACTCGAGCAAAAGCTGAATCTGTAGGTGGAATGAAGAATTGTACTGTTGGAATTGCTGAACGTCAAGAAAAACTTCTTCTTCAAATCGTTGGGATACTACTGCTTGCGGTTCCTACCACGAACATCTGGATTGATGCATTATCAGGAATACCGATTCTCTTGAATTTCTTTGTTACGCTCGATATCACAAATGTGCTCACACTTTGTATTGTAGTCGTTGGAATTCTCTCACATATCACAGTTGTACAGCGTCTACTATACGCACACAAAGTCATAACTGCATCCGAGCAAGGTGGTAGCTCGGATGTATGATTTAATTGTGATTGGCAGTCCCTCTTTTGATAGAGTGGTTCGAGACTCCACATTCTTTCAAGATCAGGTCCTATCAGGACCTTCAATTATTTCTGCAGTGACTGCAAGATGGTTAGAAATAGAGAATTTGGTGGTTATAGGTTCTCTTTCATCTCGTGATTTTTCCCTCCTTGACCACAAGCTAGATACATTAGCAGTACCAGAGTTTTTTAAAATCGGCTCTCCTGAAACTGGCGGTTTTGAGGTTAATTATAATGGAGGTATTGAACCCTCTTTCACAAGAGTACTTGGTGTTCCAAAAAGGATTGGTATTCGTGATATTCCCGATGAATTCCTCTCTACTCGTTACATCCTTTTGACTCCACTATTACAGGAAGTAGATGCTGAACTAACGGAATGGCTCTGCAATTCATCCGATGCCATCGTTTTGATGGACCCTCAGATTCGAACCTCCGAAGCTGGTAACCGGTTAGGTACTATTAAAGAACTCGAAATCGCTAGCAAAACAACTTGTTACCTTGATTTCATTAAACCAAATGAAGAAGAGGCATTCTTTATCACAGGGGTAGATGATCCATTTGTTGCAGCTGAGATACTTGTAGATACACTTGCTGAAAATTGTATCATAACTCGCGGAACTCGGGGAAGTATCCTATTTGATGGAAAAGAACTCAAAATTATTCCTTCATTCAAAGTAAACGCGATTGATACTTCAGGAGCTGGAGCAGCATTCTTATCTGGCTTTATTTCGGGTCTATTAAACGATGAAAGACACGATTTCTGTGCAGCTCTAGGGGCTTCCGTAGCAAGTTTCAAGGTGATTGGAGAAAATACTGATTTCTCTTTGGATAGAAGCACAGCTCTTGCCAGAGCTAGAGAACTTGCCTTAGAAATCAAAACGCATTAGTTCTATTGTTCATGTCTTATCAAAAACCAACGATACTGTATTTGTGAGGAACTTTTTGGCTTCCTGCATTGCTCTGCCACCTTTGTCTGTGATTGCATAATACTTACGCGGTGAGTCCCCTGTTTGTTGTTCTTCAATAAGTCCATCCTTGATTAAACGATATATGATTGCATAACCACTTACTGTAGCTGGTGAGAATCCAAAACGGTCTTGGATTAGCTGTTTAATTTCATACCCATAATGGGGTCTCTCTTGTAGAAGACGGAGAATGTACATCCAAAGCATTTCCTTTGTCAACTTGGTTTCAAGTCGATTCATCGCTTTAGACAAGCCCTCTTCTTTTGATACTGTATCTTCAGGCATCATCAGACCATCCTTTCAAACTCAGATATAATAGACACCACGCAATGGCTACTAAGATAACTTATCTTTCCCAAAGAAACTTTCCATAGGTTGTATTTGGATGCAAGCTCCTCTGTATTAGAATCGAACCCTCTATGGTCTCCAAGCATAAAACTGTTCTGTGACTCTGGAATATTAAATTTACACTCCCCTATATGACCACCATTTTCACATAGCACCCAGACTCTTGATTGTGGCGGTTTGTCATATTCTTCAATAATTGACTCCAAATTGCCATCTGAAACATATACGAATTCTGGGGGATTATTTTTCAGTGAATTGTGTATGACTTCAGCCCAAGCTCGCTCTCCTCTTGGTAGGTTTTCTTTCGGATTCTGGAATTGAAGAATTTTAGAGTCTTTTAAGACTGCGATAAATTCAAGCTGTGATTTTGGCCATTTTATTGGTCCCCAGTCAAAGCACGCTGCTAAGTCTCTACAAAGAATATCAATACGCTTTCCAGACCCTGGAAGGTCCTTTAGGAGAAAGTTTCCTTTTTCTGACACTTGTGGAAGAATTTGAATGAATCTTATCATGGTGGAAGTTGACATATGGCATACCCTCTACTTAAGGGATTCAACATCAGATTAATTGGTGAGAGAGTTGAATTCGTTCATTATCAAGTTTAAAGTTCGTTTCAAAACAATCAAGTTCTTCGTTCAGAAGCTTGTCGAATGTGGACTTTTCCTGAATGGACAGCACAACTGACACAGTAGTATTGAGTGATTCTTCTAGTCTGAATATAGCTGCCTTGTTGTCGAAGTTCTCTTGCCAATTGAGGTTCTACTGATGAGACTCTCTTTGTGTATTTCTTTGCTTTATCAGCTGGAACAACACGCCCACATCTTGAGCATTGTACTGTTCCACTTCGGCCTTGTCCGCCTTTACTACGGCCGCCGGATTTCCTTTTCTTTCCCACTTTACAGTTCCACCATGACTGATTATACGGGGGGCAATTTTTTGGCCTTAAAACATTGTGCATATTACAAAAGAAATGACTAACGCGCCCAAAATGGCTTGTGTGTTTCAAGGACTTTCTCGATAATCTCTTCGTTAGATTCCACAATTAACTCGTTAATTTCTCTCTCTATTTGATCATCGAGCATAGGTTGATTATTTCCAAATAACCCCTCCAAGCTCGCTTGAATAGATGGTCCAATCATGAATGGATTATAACCTCCCTCAAGAACCCACACAGAACCTATGAGCTCTAACGTTTCTGTTATTTTTGATATCTCTCTTCCAAAACGCCAGTATGTTCTCGAATCAACATCCATATTTCCAACAGGATCTGCATAATGCGCATCGTACCCCGCAGAGACCATGATTAGATTTGGTCTGAATGATTTGATGGCAGGAAGCATTATTTTATCGATAGCTTTCTCGTAGGAAATGTCTGGAGAGGTTTCCACGAGTGGTATGTTGACATTTGAACCCCTCCCATCTCCATACCCAATCTCTCCATAGTGACCAAGACCAAAGTTCTCATAATCATATTCATGAAACGAAATATACTGAACATTCGAATCCGCATAGAAAATCTCGGATGTCCCATTTCCATGATGGTCATCGATATCAATAATTGTAACACGTTCTATTTTCTTGTGTTTCATTGCATGACGAGTAGCAATTGCCACATTGTTGAAGTAGCACAATCCCATAGGGGCTGAAGTCGATGCATGATGACCTGGAGGTCTCATCAGAACAAACGAGTGTTTCACTTCACCTGACTCGACCAAATCTACTCCCTTTATTGCCCCTCCAACAGCAAGGAGGGCAGTTCGTAATAAATCTGGACTTGCATATGCAGATTCTCCCAACTGCCCACTTCCAATATCTGAGAGAATTTCTACAGTATCAACCAAATATGGTGAATGAACTTGCCTAACATCATCGAGGTTGGCTCTCGGA
Source organism: Candidatus Thorarchaeota archaeon (assembly GCA_004524595.1). The sequence continues at coordinate 24,253 of SDOA01000006.1, forward strand.
GCTTTTACTCTCATCGTGCCATCAAGGATTCCTTCCCTCTCAAGATATCTCGCAGCCATCTGAACTCTTAATGGATTCTCAAAGGATTCCAAGTTTGGTTTTGGGAATGGTACTTGATGCATGCTTGCTTTTGGATGTGAGATGAATGCAATCTTGTTCTCGGTCACAATCAATCACATAGAGGGAGTATAGTCTTTCTCCTTAACTCTTGTTATTCTCTCTTTGAATTCAGGTTCAATAGGTAAGACGAATTTGTAAAGTACATTCAGTACTTGATTAGATATTTCACTATTTGAGGATGATAATTGGAGACCGTCTATCTGATATTCATGTAGAATACTATCTAGCATCTCTTCATACTGAGTCCAGTCCCTTTTGACCTCAACGCAGAGATGTCCATCGATCTCCATGACATTCTGGTGTGATTCTCTGAAACGTGCTGTTGCCTCTTGAAGAGTGATTCTTGGCCCTCTGCGAATATATGTTGGTGTTATCTGGGGTTTTTGAACAAGCACGCCCAAAGCATATAGTTCCTCTTTGAATAGTACCTCCGTCAGAATTCTACCAAATCTTTCTTCACCAGTTTTCTCATATCTCATCTCCGAACGAATTTTTCTAGCAACACGGTGTAATTTATCTCGAAGAATTGTATAATGAATTGATTTGTTCCCTCGAAATTCGTATGATTTTGAATGGAGTCGAAGCCAATCTGGAATTGGGCTGGAAGGAATTGGAACTTCAATTAGTTGCTCGATGATTGCATCATCATGCTCTGTTAATATCTCGTATAATCTGTCAATTCTATACTGAACCCATCGGTAGGCTCTTGGTGTAAAGCTAGATGCAATATTTCTGTTCGTGTCTGTTGGATCGATTAAGAATATGTGGTCATCATAAAATGTCTTGATTCGTTTCAGGTCTTTTAGAGTCCTATTAACAGTATCCACCGGTTTTGTATCTAGGTGTCGCAAGGCTTTCATTGCCTTTTCAAGACTAGTATTGAATACTACAAGCAGTTCAAGGGCTACGCCTGTCAATCCCATTCTTCCAACAGCACATGTATCACCATAAGCATGACATGCTCTTACAAAGGATTTCAGGATTCTAACATCCTCTCTCTTTTTGTCTGTCAGACGTTGAGCAATGTATTTAGTATGGTGAACAGTTCTATCCACAGCTGTGATCGGTCCATCACGAGCAAGTCTTTCTGTATCGATATCAAAACAACCTAGAATGTCAATGTCAATTCCTTGTATTTTTAATGAAAGAAATGGATGTTGTGAAAATGCCCGTTGAACTTCATGTACTTCCACTCCTCGAAGTGCTGGTTCGAACCATTCTGAAACTAATTTAGTCATGAGATCATCAATTGCTTTGTGACGGTTTGTTAATGGCAGTTCGAGAATATCAGAATGGTCCTCTGTACTTAATGCAACAAAAAGGTCGATATCTGTAGCACCACTCAATTGTGTTTGTTTCTCACCAGTAGACCCCTGTGCCTCAATGAATGAATATGTGAATCCCGCTGAGTCAGCTCTATTATGAAGAGCATTTGTGAGTTTATTTATAATCTCTCTCTGTGTTTCGACCTCTTTCTGACTTGGCGTAATCTTATCCAATACTTGTCTTCTGACTGAGTCAGGTAGTAGATCTGACACTGTAAAGCCCCATCATACCATCCTAAATGACTCCTATGAATCTTAGCCTTTGAACTGCCCTTAGGTTTAAAGCCCAGATTCTTACTATAAACCATTACAATTTATTGATGTGCTATTATGACAAAGATGATTCCAATAGTGATTACCATTCTCTCTTGTAGAGGGAAATACCTCTTCATACAAAGACGAAATCCTCCTTATGAGGGTCTATGGAGCATGGTGGGTGGGAAAGTCAATATTGGAGAACACATTCATGAGGCTGCAATTAGGGAAGTTCGAGAAGAAACAGGTACCAATGAAGTCGTAGAATATGATTATCGGGGAATAGTTTCTGAACGATTGATTGATACGAATAAAACACTACTCTCTCATTTCATCATTTTCGTGGGTCATGCATCTATTAATGACTTCAATGAGGATCATAGAGAGGGCGAACTAGCATTATTCGCCTTGGATGAGATAGAAGCAATCAAAGAGCAATTCTTGCCCTCTGACTATGAGATGTTCTATCGGTTCCTATCCACTAGCATGGAATCCTCGGTGCATGAGGTCGAACTCTTACGAGATGATAAAGGGTATCATCTAGTATATTATAGGGTGCCTTAGAATGATTGTTGATGATATTGAAATCATTCCTATCGCCGCTGAGAGTATGGGTGTTAGGTCTCTATGCACATTTATACGCACACCTGATATTTCGATACTACTTGATCCGTCAGCCGCTCTAGCAAGGAGATTTGGTCTTGAACCTCACCCCTTAGAATACAAGGCATTGCAATACTCCCTCAGCGAAATTAGAGCTAAAGCTCAGGAAGCTGACATTCTGTCTCTGTCGCACTATCATTATGATCATGTTCGTCCTGGATTTAGGAATTGTCTATACAATCTGAGCACTCACGATGAGAGAAAGGAGATGTTTGCAGGGAAGTACGTTTTAGCAAAGGATAATCGGGAGAATATCAACAACTCGCAAAGACGCCGGGCTTACTTCTTTCAAAAGGAAGTGAAGTCAATCTGCAAAAAAATTGACTGGTGTGATGGAAAGCACTATGAATTTGGCTCTACAAGGATACAATACTCACCACCTCTTCCGCATGGTTCTGAAGGAAGCCCCCTTGGTTTTGTTCTAGCAACTACTATCGAATTTGGAAACAGTAAGATACTCTTTGCTCCTGATGTTCAAGGACCAATCGCTCGGAGTACGCTGAATTATATTCTCACTGCTGAACCGGACTTGGTTGTAGTTGGTGGTCCTCCAACATATCTAAAGCAGTTCAGTGAGAAAGAATCCCAATCCGCACTATATTGTCTATCAAATCTAGTGTCGGTCATTCCTATCTTAGTTGTGGACCACCATAATTTAAGAGACCCAAGTTGGAAAGAATGGTTGAGTCCTATCACCAATATTGCTATACAATCTGATAATGTGGTATGTTCAATGGCTGAACTGATAAAGAGAGATGAACTGTGTCTTGAGGCAAACCGTAACGAACTCTACAAAAACAATCCTCCAACACAAGAATTCACCGAATGGACTAATACCTCTGATGAATATAAGATCGAGAACCTTCCGCCCATCTAGAATTCATAATTAATAGAAACTACAAAACATCATATTGGAAGTAGATTCATGAACTATGAATAGAATCTCGCCACTATAACGTAATAGATAGGATTATCAAACAACCTCTCGGCCTGTTTAAGTCAGAGCTTGACCCATAATACAAACACCGGTTATGGAGGTGAAGGAAAGTAATGGAAGAAGTCGATGGCAATTCAACAAAAGCACTTCTTGAACGATTCAAGAATGCAGTTGGTCGAGCTGATGAATGCCTTTCTAGTGAGGATTATCAGCAGGCAATGGCCCTCTATTTTGATGCCAGTCAATCTGCCGATGAAATGACACAACGTTTTCTAACATTGCTAATGAAGACAGCTCCAAGTACTGCGCATAAGACGGTGTTTGTAGAATTCCTTTCTTGGCGTTTAAGATACTATACTGCACAATATGATTACCATCTTGCTGTTGCTCAGACACTATCCGGATTACCGAGAGAAGAATGGATTGCTAGATTGGAAACGATTCTTGTGCTCTCCCAAAGTCTAGTAGATAAGATACTTCCAATCTTCAAAGAAACCGATGATACTGCGATTAGACTGAGAATCAAGGATCTATTGGATGATTGGATTACTGGTATTAGAAACCTCGTTCTAAATCTAAAGACTTGGGGAATGGCTAGTGCTCAGGCATCAAGGGTTCTAGAATGGGCTATGGACAATGGTATCGAGTAATTTCTTTGAAAATGATGTTTTTATTAGTAATTGGTTAATCTTTAGAAACACCTTCAACAAAAGCTACTGCAATCTCGGTGTCCGCAAGTTGATGGTGACTATCCAAATAACAGATTAAGTAGTGATCCTTATGTTTTAGCACTATTGGAGCCGGGAATCGTTTTACATTCTTCAGCTCATCTGTTGGTACTTTCCAGTGAATAGACTCCTTACAAACTGGACACTGGAACCATTTTAGCCCTTCAGACATTTAGAACCACCATTGTGTATTGCGGGCGGGCAGTTGTGTGAGTCTGCAATGGTACTAAAAACGTTTTCTAGGGGCACTACATTTCACCGAACTGGTCGCTAATCCCTTTTGTTATCAATCCTCATCAATGTCCAAGTCCAAATCCCATGCTCCTGGGTCTTTGAGGTCTCTACTTAGGATGGGTCCCTTCCTAGTTTCCAACATTTCAATATCAAATCTTTCACTATCAATCACAAGCTCTTCAGAGTCTTCGTCATAATATGCTGGTATGTATCCTTTTTCAATGGAAGATTTGATTATCTTTTTCAATCTCTTTCTATCAAGTCCAGTACTCTCCTCGAGACTGGCAATTGTTACTGCGGCTTCTGATTCAAGGGATGTCCTGATAAAGCCTGCTAGAACTAGTTCGAAAGAACGCCTTAGCTTATCTAGATGTTCTTTGTTAAGTTGATCGACCAGCACTGAGTCAATCATTTTCTCAGCATCGCCAAATCGGTACTCGGTGAGCATAAGAGCAAAGTCAACAAGACCCGTTGCTTTTCCCTCTGTTGTTTTAATCACTGCTTGAAGGAGCGACCTGGCCATATCGATATCCCCACCAGTGATTGCACAATATGCACTATCGAGCAGAAGGAGAGGATTTTTCTCTGCCCCCGCAGCTGAAACATAGGCTTCAGCTGCTAACAGACAGTCTATCTCAAACTTGTCGTGCTCACCATTTTTAATCCATGCTGAACCAGCTGCAGTCATGATTAGGGCGGCTTCTGAATACTCATTTGCTAGCATTGCATGCTCATATGCACGTTCATAGGCTTGAGCGGCTTTTGAGAAAGATTCCCACCGAATCCAACACTCAGCTGCCTTTGCAAACAGTTTCATTGCTTCGGTGTTTTTCCCATCCCTTGCTAATGCTTCAGCAGCCTGCTCAATCTTCTCGCAGTCCATTGGCTGCATATTCTTTTCATCTACCTAATTACGCCATCTTTCATACGGAGAGTCCTTTTAGCAAACTTCACGAGTTCCTCGTTATGGGTTACAAGAACGACTGTCATATTGCGTTCTTTGTTTAGCTGTGCGATGATTCTCATGATGTTCTCTCCCGTCTTAGAATCAAGATTTCCAGTCGGCTCATCACAAAACAGGATTGGAGGACTATTGACAAGTGCTCTAGCAATTGCTATCCTCTGTTGTTCTCCTCCACTCATCTGTCTTGGGAAATGATCTCTTCTCTCAAGCATATCGACTTCTCGCAACACTTCGAGGGCTTTTGCTTCTTGTTTCTCCTTGGTGTAATCAACACTTGGCCATAGCACCGCCTCTACATTTTCGTATGCCGTGAGGTCCTCAATGAGTAGGAATGATTGGAAAACAAAACCAACCTTCTGCATGCGTACCTTAGGGAGGTCTCTCTCACTGATTAGCGTGACATCTACACCATCAAGTAATATTCTCCCAGATGTGGGTTGCTCGAGTCCTGCCATGACATGCAAAAGTGTACTTTTACCGCACCCGCTTGGACCAACAATGGCAACGAACTCACCTGCTTGGATTTCAATGTTGACATCCTTGAGAGCAGCTACTGTATTCTTGCCTTTACCATATTCCTTGTTGACTTCTTGAACCTGAATAATTGGTTGTGCCATTTTTACTCCTCCCTTAATGCCTTCATTGGCGGTACAGACATCGCTCTTCTCTGTGCAATTAGAAGTCCTGGAATCTGAAGCCCAAGAATGATGAAGAACGTTGTAAATAATGGAACTGCGTCAATGACAATGAAGCTTGCCACTGCTCCAAAAATATCACCAGCTGATACAGTTGGACCAAAGAAATATACAGTGATCCCCACAATTTCAAAGCTTATCTGTAACATTATCAGAAATGATGCAATCGTAACAAGAAGCACTTCTCCAACTACAAGAAGCATTACATCATTATTTTTCCAGCCTATGCATTTGAAAACTGACATGTCTCGTCGTCTGAATTGAGATATGAGAATCGCATAGAATGTTGAAACTAAGAATGCCATCAATAAATACCAAAGGTATTCTGTTCTTTGAATACCATCTGATACTACTATGAACAGGATTGCATACACCATCATGAATGGTATTACACGTTTCTTGGCGCGGAAAGCGAATTTGATGCTTTTGAAGAAGACTCGGATGTTCAAACTTCTAATCCTCCCTATTTGGTGGTTAGTAGTTTTCTAACAACTCATGTTAATTAATGTGTGCCTTTCCTATAACAGCTTCTTTTTTTCTACTCTGGCTCGCTCTCTTTCGTGATAGGACTCCCATTTGCTGGCCAGAGTTCGCGGCGTAACAGGTCTCTAATTGCGACTCTTATTGCTTCACTTCTTGAAGGATACATTCCAATCTGCACTAGCTCATCCAATCCCTTGACATATATGTCGCTCATTTTAACAGTGACAAGTTGCATCAACTCAACCTCACAACACTCGATAGACTAAAAAAATTAGATATAAAGTGATTCAACTCGAGATCAACAACGCGCCAACTTGCACTCTTTATTTATTCAATATTAATAATTCTCACAGGCATTAAACCTAGAAACGTCTAAATATAGACAAATCAAGTTCGAACAAGGACGCTGACGGATGAAACTGACTAGTTCATACCTGAAATGTTCATAATATAATCTGAGCAGGTATATCTTGAGTCAACAAAATGAGGTGAAACAGTGAGCGGCAGTGGTTTTGACTACATGCGTAAGGTCGTTATGATTGGAGCTGGAGGCTCTGGAAAGACCGCTCTTGTAAATCGTTTTCTGACTCAAAAATTCTCAGAGGAATATATTGTTACCATCGGTTCTCAGTTTGCTGTAAAGACTGTGGAAGTTGATACTGCAAACGGTCGAAATGTCGTGGTCAAACTTTTAGTCTGGGACTTGGCTGGACAGCAACGATTTGATTTCATCCGTGGTAGCTACTATCGAGGTTCAAAGGGAGCTCTACTTGTGTACGATACTACAAGGAAGAGTACTTGGATTGAATTACCCAAGTGGATAAAGGAGACCGAAGACTCTCTTGGTGAAAGAATCCCAATAATTCTCTTGGCAAACAAAGTTGATCTTGAAGAACACCGAGTCATCTCACAAGAGATGGGACTACAATTCGTCGAAGAAAACGGTCTGGCTGGATACTTAGAAACAAGTGCTCTTACTGGGGCAAATGTAGAAAAGGCTTTTTACTTACTTGCCAAAAATACGCTTCAATGACTTGAGATTTTCCTTTCTAGTTTTGCAACATATGCTACTACCAAAATGACTAAAGGAGAACGAAATCATCAAAAATTATCAATTATACAATTTTGAAGTGAATTCCATGACTGATCTAAAACTTGACTTGAAGTTACTTGAGAACCTGTGTAATGCATTTGGTCCTAGTGGTCACGAACACGAGGCGCAAAAGATAGTTCAAGAATACGGGAAGAAATTTGCAGATGAAATCCTTCACGATGGTCTTGGGTCCGTTATCTTCCGTAAGGGAACAGGCGGTCCAAAGATTATGCTTGCTGGACATGTGGATGAAATCGGTTTTGTGATTACTGACATAAAGAAAGATGGCTACCTTTCATTTCATCAACTAGGCGGGTGGTGGGATCAGACCTTACTTACCCAAGAGGTTGTTATTAGCCCATATACAGGTGGGGAGAAAATAATCGGTGTTATTGGCGCTGCTCCGCCTCATGTTCTTTCTCCTGAAGATCGCAATAAGTTAGTAACTAAAGAAAAAATGTACATTGATATTGGTTGTTCATCAGCTGATGAGGTGAAAGAACTCGGTATCAGAGTTGGAGACCCCGCTGTTCCCCATTCAACGTTTCGAACCATTAAACGGACTAGGAAAGAGAAGAAGGATGATGAAAACGATGCAAAGGAAGAAACCCGAGAGGTCACACTCGGTATTGCCAAAGCATTCGATGATAGAATTGGAGTTTTCATAATCCTTGAGGCGCTTCGGAGAATCTCTGAGAACAATATCTCCCTACCAAATGAAGTCTATTTTGCTTCTACAACACAAGAGGAGGTTGGTCTTAGAGGTGCAAGGACCGCATCACAGATGATTGAACCTGCCATCGGATTTGCCCTTGATGTTGATATTTCTGGAGATTCACCGGGTTCTGAAGGTCTTGTTCAGAAAATGGGCAAAGGTGTATCAATCTCAGCCGGCGATGGTTCAATGATTCCTAACCCAAAACTTCGTAAATTTGTTTTGGATATTGCTGAAGAGAAAAAAATCAAGCACCAGCCTGCTTTCCTCAAAGCGGGAGGTACTGATGCTGGCATCATTCACTTGGCAGGAATGGGAGCCCCGTCCTTGTTTCTCGGCATTCCGACCCGATACATTCATTCACATCATGGTGTCCTTGATTTTGATGATGTTGAAAATGCAGTTCAACTTCTTATTGAAGTTCTTCAGCGTCTAGATGAAAAAACAGTTGAGAGTTTTACTTCTCTCTAAAAATCCTGAAACCAGCCTAGAGAATTTCTAGGCTGCTTCACTTTTTCGATTTCTTGTAGGTTAACGTTCTCTCTTTCCCTCGATAAACTCGTCAACTCTTTTTCGTGCTTCGAAATCATTGATTTGATACCGTGGGTGTTTGAAGCTATACGAACTGATACTTGAGAGTTCTCCACCAATTCCACGGTCGAGAGCAATCTTCACAGCCCTTACAACATCAATAATCACACCACCACTATTTGGTGAATCCTGAACTGATAGTTTCAGGTCAAGATCAAGTGGAAGGTCTCCAAAAGCTCTAGAACGCATGCTAATGTAACACACTTTATTGTCTTCAAGGAATGGAACATAATCACTTGGACCAATCTTAGTGGGTAGTTCGTAATCTACACAGCTAGTCACTGCTTCAGTCTTACTAATTCTCTTGGAACTCAGTCTGTTTTCTACTTGCATATTCTCGAAATCTGTATTGCCACCAATGTTCAATTGGTATGTGTTCTCTAGAATTAGACCCCTCTGATCAAATAACTGGGCTAATACTCTATGAAGAATCGTAGCACCTAGCTGGCTCTTAATATCATCCCCTGCGCAAGGAATATTTTCTCTCTCAAATCCCTGAACAATTGGATTCTTTGGATCTGATACTATGAATTCAGGTATTGCATTGATAAAACCAACACCTGCATCTAAGGCAGCTTGTGCATAGATTCTAGTACCATCAGCACTGCCCACTGGTAAATATGCAACAAGGATGTCAGCTTTTGATTTCTTCAGTTCTTCTGTAACATCCACAGCTTCGATTTCCTTCTCATCGTATGCAAAAAAGGATTCTTGCATATGTGGTGCTACTCCATCAGAGATTGGACCTGGTAGAACTTTGACACCAATCTTTGGTACATCTGGTGCGAACTTTACACAACAATTAGGTTCTGCCCACATGGCTTCGGCAATATCAAGACCAATTTTTTTTCTATTGGCTTCGAAGGCTGCAACAAATTTCAAGTCCTTCGGGAAATAACCACCAAAATCCACGTGCATCAGACCTGGAACTTCCTCATCAGCCTTTGAATTTTTATAGTAGTGGGTTCCTTGAATAAGTGCTGAGGCACAGTTTCCAAGTCCTGCGATTGCTACACGGATGTCTCCCATTAGTAATCACCTTTTTAGGTATTCTACAGTCATAGAATAGTTAGTCAATTTAACCTTTGCGTCAAGGTTGTTCATCCTAAATTCTCACTATTTTATTCATTTTTTTCTTCAGCTTCATCATTGCCCTCATAATCAGTGAAAAGAAGTTTCTTAGCTGCAGAAATCGTCTTTGGACCAATACCTTGTATCTTACTCCAATCATCAGTATTATTGATGATATCATAAGGGGTCTTGAACCGTGTCAAGAGGTCTCTTGCACGGACAACATTTATTCCTGGAAAACCTGCAATGAAAAATTCCTGTTCATCGCTTATTGTTTCTAAGCCTTTTCGTGTTCTAACAACAGGTAGTTTCTGCTCTTTCTGTCTTGCTTTTTCATCCTCCCCGAAAAGGGTTCCATAGAGCAGACCTGCTGAGTGCAGTGCATTAAATCCGATAATTACTTCAATCCCCTTTTCTCTTATGCTCTTTATCAACGCATCAAGAGAGCTCGGATGAATGTATGCAGCTCTCTCCATGGTTACAAAGAAGGGTTTTCCCTTAGTCTGCTTAGTGCTAAATGGTATATACACACACCCCTTCATAGGGTCTCTTCGAATAGCAAGAATATTCTCAATCAAAATGTAGGGTCGTTCATACTCCAATAGGGCATCCATCTGTCTTGTGAATCTTGGCACTCCCGCTGCACTACCCTTCAGTGTGTTAACAAGATCGTTAACAGTCTTCCGTTCTATTGCGATTCCATTGCTCCCAAGAATATCTCCTATCGGTATTTTCTCAATTCTGTAGATGATTCCATTCTTATCCATCATGGACATGAGGTGCTTAACAGCATTCATTGACTTACCCATTGTTTCATGAATATCGATAACAATCTCAGGTACATTACCAAAGAGGTCTGATTGCATCAAAATCCCTCAAAAGAGCGTCATCACAGCAGCCATGGAAACTTCTCTTGCAAGATTCTGATTATCTGCAGAACCAATAATTATTACATCATTATCTTCAGGTCTAAGGCTTTCCATGATGAGAAGAGTTTCTTGTTCATAGTTTACTAGAAGTTGGAAATCATCCGGTGGCATAACGAGATTACCATTTTTATGAATAAGAGTTGATGCACCTGCCTTGTCATATCCTCCCTGAATGATTGCTTCATCTCTCTGTCTCACACCATCTGATATTTTTGAAATACATCCCTTTACAAGGTTCGCAAATGCATACTCATACATAACAAGCGGTCTGACTTCCAACATAAGACCTAATGGAACATCTTTTGATATTCTCTCAAATAGTACTTTACCTTTGGAGGTCAGAGTCTGACCCTGTTTTCCCTCTGCTTCAATATAATCTGCTTCTGATAGTCTCTTCAACAGAGTTCTCACACTACCTTCTCCGATTGACATCTTCTCACAGAGATCATATCTACCTAAGGGTTGTTCCCTTCCAATTAGAATCAATGCAACAGCCGCATGATGTGGTTTGAATGCTGGTGCTACTCTGCCATCCGCTGCCTCAGAAAGTTTAATGAACTCCTCTTTCCATGTCAATCTAAATTACTCTCCAACATATTGACTTCTATTTTTAGACCAGTATTCCAGATAAGGTCTTTGAGCTGCTTCCTCAATATGGAATTCAACATAGGAACTACCTGTGAAAAAATCAGAGTATTGGATATTATGTGAATAATTGAAAATGGAATTGCTGCTGCAAAAGCAACGATATAGGGCACTCCAAAACTTGCGGAATATCCAAGATTGGTGATTTGTTCAAAAATCAAAGTAACAAAAGCTCCTGTAATAGCTAGTTCCCATTTACGTGGTTCTAAATTCTTTCCACCAGTGTCCTGTTTTCCCATAATTGAACCCACTGTGATAATGTAAAACCATCCTATGACTTGGGATACCCAGATCTGTGGTATGAATCCTCCCCAAGGATTGATAATGCCAAATAATAAGGACATAATGATCGTTACCCAAGCTGCTATGTGGATTCCGAAAATATACGCCGTAACAAAAAGGACTGTTGATCCCAGTTCCACATTTGGAATAGCTACTAAAACATAATTACCAACAAGTGCTAATGCTGTCATTATGGCAATTATGGAAACACGTTTACTATCTCTGACAACATTAGATGATTTCATAGTTTCCATAATTTAACCTCATTCTATTTTATTTTCGGCGTTTATTCCACATATAGACTAGGACAATAATTGCTAGGATACTGGCACCAATATATACTGAAAATACAATGATTTGAGGTATTGCAGGATAATCATGAGGCGAGGGCGGAGTAATTTCTGAGAGAGTGACTACAAGATTGTATGGAATTCCAAAGGAATAACTCGTGTTTGCTTTTACAAGGACTCCACTATTCAAAGAATAACAGAGGTGTGTGATTTGAGGATCACCAAATAGTGGGGGATCTTGTTCATAATCGAATACAATACATTCCTCTTCCAAAAAATAATAGGTTTCACTTGTGCTATTCCATGCGATAATAGTGATGTTCTCATATCTTGAATTCATTGTTCCATTGAGATAATTACCAGAAAGCCTTTCGGCAGCAGCATATGCTGTTGCATTAAGTTCTGCTATGTTGGCACCTCCTATTTCTACAAACAATCCAGGCCACCACTCTGTGTGTGTTCCCCATACTCCAAGAACTAGGTCTTTTGCAATGTCCGTGTCATTAGCGGTGATAGATACATTTCCGATTACAAAATCACCGCTGATATCATCATCAATTGTGTTAACAAAGCATGACATTATGCTTTCATTTTCTGCAATCATATTTCCTCCTCCGGAATAGTACATTATGGTATTGTTCCGAGGAGCAATATCTATTCTCCATTCAACATATGATTCTTCTTCAATCTCCGTTGTAAATCCTGCAGCTTGTGGAGTAAGGTTGGCTGTTATAATGAAAAACCCAATCAATAGGACAAGGGCACTTTTTTTCTTCATTTATCGAATTCTCCTTAATGTACTAATATATACAACAGCGATGAAAATCATACCCGCAGCTGATACAATGATTATTCCTGGAACGAATGATGGATCTTGAGTTTGATGTTGATTTGGTGTTGAATAAACCCATGAGATGTTATCATTATTGTCCAACAAATAGAGGTTAACAGCAATTGAGGCTAATTCTCCATTTACCCAATACTGCCATCCATATTCTCCTTCACCAATCAGCCCTTCTATCCCCTTTATGTAAGCAAGAGAACCGAACCACTGTATCTGGACTTCAAGGACTGAAGATGTCACGTCAAGAACAGTTGAACCATTAAGATCCATGAATTCTCTAATTGTTCCATTACCAAAGTCAACAGAAAGTATAATTCCTTCAGCTGCCATTTTAATCTCTGAGCTACCCTTTGCTATTGTTGCGCCTGATAGACTCATCACTATGAATAGAACAAGTAGAGAGATAGAATACTTCTTGCTCGGCTTCAAGGTCACCGCACTCTAGGATAGGTTATCCTATCCTACCACTTAATGATTTAAACCTTCCCCCAATTCAAAGACCTTTATCGTATTTCAACCGAAGCACCTATACGGGAATGTAACTCGTGAAGCAAGTGTGTTATATCAGGGGAAATCTTTAGTTGAATAAAAGACATCATGAACGCAAAGGTTTCTTATTCTTGCTTGAGGGAATCGATGGTTCTGGAAAATCATCAGCCTGTATACAACTGTCACTGATACTTGAAGAGGAAGGCTATGATGTTGTACACCTAAGAGAGCCCACAAATGAGAGTCCTTGGGGAAAAGAGATTAGAGCGCGGTCACCTCGAGGTGAACTTACCCCAAAAGAGGAATTAGATTTGTTTATGAAGGACAGAGATTGGCATATACAAAACAGAATCTTACCTGCACTTGATGAGGGCAATATCGTCTTGCTGGACCGCTATTTCTTTGCTACTGGCGCATATCAATCTGAAGCCACTGGAATTCCTTGGAGGGAAATTCTTCGAATGAATCGTGATGATATTAATGCACCCGAACCTGACATTGTATTCATTTTAGATATTGATGCAGAAACAGGACTTGCACGAGCTACTGGACGTGAAAATAAAGCGAATCTGCAATTTGAGAAACTAGAACGTCTAGTTAAAGTTCGTCAAACGTATTTGGAGATATCGTCCGAGGATATTGGCGACTTTAAAGTCATTGACGCATCAAGATCTCTCGAAGAAGTAGTAAATGAGGTCTATAACGAGATAATACAGAGAATCAAATGCAGGGATAACTTATCATAAAGATGAAAAGCAGAAAGTCCAAAGGGGCGCTGTATATACCAGAATAATACAATCGCGGAGCCACTAGTGACAAGGTTTTTTAGTGAGACTCACCGAATCGTAATTACTCTGGCTCAACGCAGAACGAACCCAGGGACTGGGAGAGAAGCAAAATGCCTGTTGCAATGCTGCTTATAGATTGGGACTCAAAGATAGGGGCCGTTCTAAAATCGAAGGTGCCTGCTGATTTTGCTGATTACTATCGCGAAGATTTGAACACCGAAATTATGCGTATTTTTACTTCACACGCTATGGGTGATGCCACAGCTGGTTTTTCATCACTGAGCGTTAGAATTGGTGGTGAAGAATATAGTGTGGCGTCTTATTACACTGGTATTGTAAGAGAAGAAGAGCAATACTGTGTATCACTTCTACTCACTCCATCAGAAGACCCTAAGATGTACGAAGCCGCTATTACTTCCATAGTGACACCACTGACCAATGCAGTAGTTTCGATGACAGATGCTGAGCTCCAAGATGAGCTCGATAACACCTATCGAAGAATTATCCGCCTTGCCGGAATGACTGATGAATCACGCCTTGCTCGTCTTTTTGCAGATGAGGTTTCCAGAGCTGTCTTTCCAAAGCTTTGGAAAGGTGGGATATCAAAAGAGGAACTTGAAGAATGGCTGAAGATGGTCACTGGTCTTCCAAGTGTAAGTGTAGATTCTATTATTGCACCATTCGAAGAACTTGGTCTTATTAAAACCGAATGGGTCGATGAGATTGGTAGAACCTGTGTATTCATGATTAAGGATCTTGAAGTATTTCGAGCACCACCACTGATTGCTATGGAGTCTGCTACTGGTGTACTTGATCCAGAACTAGCAGCTGAATACAAGTCTGAAGTTCTTGAATTCCTGTCAGAATGGCAAAAAACACCCGAAGATACAGTATCTGTGGCACAAGTTCTGGCTGACCCGGATTGTTATGATACGCTTTCAGAGCTTAGAAGGCGTCCCGTAAACATCTCAGAGCTCGAAGCAACACTTGGAATTCCTCCGAAAGAACTCAAGGAAGCTATTCAAACCCTTAAGAAATTCAGGATTGTAGCTGAGAAGAGAAGACAAGGACCTTCGGGTGAATTTGATAAATGGCTCTTCTTACTAAATGATATTCGTGTGAGATTGTTCTTCCCTGAATATTTCTTACAGACTCTTGTGACAGAACTTGAGAAGACACCTGATGATCCAAAGGCAATGGAGATGGTCCATCAACACCTACGACTTCTCAGAGATAATTTTCCAAGGTAATCAGTGTGCATTGCACATCTTTCTCCATATGTTTGAGAAGATTCTAGATCAGCGAACATTCAGAGTATAGACTGCGATATTCACAATCAATCATTGATGTTCCTGCGACTATTACGATATGTTATTTCAATATGCTCAACTAGAAATCATTATATGCCATTTTGAGAGAGATTCTATTGTGAACTTCAAACGGGTGGCGGTTTCCCCCGTCAGGAACTCGCAATACACGGTCCCACGAGTTCTAGTCCCTAATTGCAGTATATACTGCTACTGTTCTTGCGCATAAACGAATTTTACCGCTCCTGTTGAAGAACACGCTCCAACGGATGTTTGGGGTTCTCTGAACCCCTGACATCTAACCTACTTTCATCTGATTTTTCCATTTAGTACACACACAAAACAAGTTAATTTATTCACATGGCATTAACATCTTGTTGAAAAGGCTCGCTTAAAACAAATTTCGATTAATGATACGACGGGTGAAACCAATTTGATTCACAATACATTCCTCATTCGAATCTCAACGAAGAAGACATTGGCATCTACACAATATTGGCCTGTAGATATATCTTCTGACACTCTTGAAGAATTCATAGCAACTAGGGAAGAATTACGATCCACTAACGATGATATTTCTGAATTTCCTCTTATCATTCACGATTACAAATTCCATGCAAGGGATTTGATTGCAGATGTGCTATTGGTTTTCGTAACTGATAGAGATGAAGATGAGAGTAGCATATTCGAAAAAGTCGAAGCTGCTATTAAAGTACTGAAGAAAGAACTCTCAAAATCTGGTATTGAAGCAGTTATTGAGAACTATACTCGTCTAATAGAACCCTCTGTCACAACTCGTCTGAAAATTGCGCTTGTTGGAGAAGGTGGTGTCGGAAAAACAACGACACTTCATTTACTTCTTGGTGATACTCCACCTCTGCAATATGTTCCTACAATCGCATTGAATCTGGAAACTGTTGAGAACATTCGATTTGGTAACTATAGCTTGGTGTTGTGGGATTTTGCTGGGCAAGAACGTTTTCGCACATTATGGCGGTTTTACTTCCACGGTGCCGATGTAATCTTTTTGGTATGCGACTCTACACTACGTAATGTCATCATTAGTAAAGACATCTTGAAACTCATCAAGCGTGATGCTCCTAAAGTTCCTGTATTTTCTCTGGCCAATAAACAAGACAAACCGAATGCAATGAGACCAGAGGTAGTTCAAAAGATACTTGGAATTCCTACTTATCCTATGGTGGCAATCGATAAGGCTCGTCGAGATGAGATGCTTAGGATTCTAATGAATGCAGCTGCACAATATGTCGGAGTT
Organism: Candidatus Thorarchaeota archaeon; assembly: GCA_004524595.1. The sequence goes on from SDOA01000006.1 coordinate 40,977, forward strand.
GCTCTACCTGATCTTCCTGCCTCCGAGCTACTGAAGTTTACAGACGCAGCTACGGAAGAAGCTATCGCAGAAACCGATGCTCTAGCTGAAGCAAAAGAAGCTGCAGCTGTAGCTGAAGCTGAATATGAAACAGTAGAAATTGTGGAAGAAGTATTGGTTGATGAAGAGGGCCACATCATTGAGGATATGGATGAGTATGAAATAGTAGAAGAAGTAATTGAGCAGGTTGAGGAAGATGATCTCTTCGTTGTAGAGGAAGATGCGGAAGAGGAAATCCCGGTTGAATCCGAAGAACTAGAACTTCCCGTGATTGAAGTGGAAGAATCTGCTGAAGTTATCATCCCCGAAGTTGAATTCTCCAATGAGCATATTATTCATACAGAAATCGAAGAAGTCGAGACTAGTGTTCTTGATGAATATCATGAAACACCTGTAGCTTACGAAGAAACAAGTGAATCAGAACACCTTGAGTTTGAACTCACTCCCGTATTTACTGATGATGTTCAAGAGTTAGCCGAGGAGATTCACGTCGAGATAGATGATGAAGAAGCGGTAAGTATTGTATCCGATTTCGATGACATATTTTCCTCTAGTGTTGATACTTCAGGACCTGAAGCAGTTATTGAGCAAAATAATGATGATATGCGCATGGCTAAAGAGATCATTTTTGAAGCGTTAGAGGCTGATGACATCATTTCCGCAGAAATTCATCGAGCATCAAATCAAGAGATTGATGAAGCTCTTGAAGCCTTCGGAAGCGATGAGGTACTTCCTGCTGAGGGCGAAGCTGATGCTGCAGAAGAAATTGATGCTGAATCTCTTGAAGAATTAGAATCAATATTGGGTCCTCTTGATCGAACAGTTGGTGGGACAGCTGAGAGCAAAGAGGATGATGAAGCAGAACACGAGAAGATAACTTTAGAAATTGATAATGATTCTCTTAAGGAACTAAGCAGATTATTGGATTATGTTGGGTCTAATCAAGATGAAGATGATGAATGAAATCACCTTGGTTTCTTACACAAGACTGATTTGCTTGTTTGATTCATCAAATGTGGTGAATTTCCATTGAAGCTAGCTGAAGTAGAGGCTGGAAAAAATGTAACCAGTCTCATTGTTAGAATAATATCCGTTGCACCAGCTCGTATCCTTAAGACGAAGTCCGGGCGTCGCACTATGTTGAAAGAAGTACTTGTTGCAGATGAAACAGGTTCTGCTATTCTTTCTCTTTGGGGTTTTAATGAAGGTTCAGATTTGTCTGCAGGAAAAGTAATCAAAATTGAAGATGGTTGGGCAAAGGAGTGGCAAGGTAAGGTTCAGATCTCTCTTGGTCGTTCTGGAACTTATGAAGAGCTTGCTGATGATGGAGCAGTCCCATCAATTACTGAATTAGGTGCGGCTACAGAGTCAACGATGCACGAAGATGAATAGTGGAATTTCTTGGAGTTGACAATAGATGGTTTTAGCATATCTTTCTGCACCAATTATACATAGAGGTCTCCGTAAGGATGATTTCTGTTCAACAGTACTCAAAGTGCTAGAAGATAAGGGTGTGACTGTTTTTACTCCCCAATTACTCCCACCTGCAGACCCTGAAATTATTTTCAAACGAGATGTTGATCAGGTGCGAAAGAGTGATTTTCTCATTGCTGAAGTTACTTCTCCCTCTCTTGGTGTAGGTATGGAGATTATGTTGTCAATAGAACTGATGAAGCCAGTTCTTCTCTTCCGTCATTCAGATGCTAATCCTCTCTCAAAGATGGTGTCTGGTGCGGATGGAAAAGCGCTTTTTATTTACGAATCCTTAACGGACGTGGAGAAAATTCTGCAATCATTAAATTTTGAGAACTTGTTAGTATTGAAATGTCCTGCGTGCTCTAGTCATGTTGCTGAAGTAAACGCTGAAGAGATTAGATGTATACAATGTGGTCATATTGAGAGAGAAGTTCTGAGGTAATGTAATGCAAACATCATTGATTGATGAATCAACTAGTAAATCACAAGTTGTTCTTCTCCTAATTCTATCGGTTTCAATGGTATCAAGCGCAAGCATCCTAATTCTGTTGAGTACTTCTCCTGCTCTTGTAGTAGTTTTTTGGAGGACCCTCTATGGAGCTCTCTTTATGGCTCTGATTGGAATAGTGAAACGGGATTTTTCTGCACTTAGACAAACAGATGTAAAAAAGCACTGGTATTGGCTAATAATAATTGGTATCGTATTATCATTTCATTTCTCAACATGGTTTCAGTCACTCAGAATGACGACAGTAGCAGCCAGTGTTGTCTTGGTCAATTCATCTCCAATCTTCACTGCTATCCTGTCTACAGTGATTTTGGGTGAATCTTTACGAAGAAGATCATGGGTTGGAGTTCTTGTTGCTGTTGCAGGAGCAGTCTTTTTAGCATGGGGTGATTTTGGAGGGGTAAATATCATAGCTCTTGCTGGTGATTTATTAGCCTTATCTGGAGCCTTCTTTCTTGCGCTCTATTTCATCGGTGGGAGACGATTTGCTAAGGGTATGCCAATAACTGTCTACACCTCGATAGTGTACCTCTTTGCCGCAATTACAACACTAATTCTATGTATTCCATTTGGTTATGATGTGTTTGTTTTCGAACCATCCGAGATTGCGATCTTCATTGCACTCGCGATATTTCCAACTGTTCTTGGTCATTCGGTTAATAATTATCTTCTAACAAAGGTGCCTGCGTATGTTGTGTCCTCTGCTGTACTGGGTGAACCAATTGGCGCTACACTTCTAGCAGCACTTATCTTCTTCCAATATCCTGGTCCTATTACCCTGATTGGTTTCTTTGTCATTCTAGTTGGAGTCGCAGTTGTATTATCAGATCTCGCTGTTAGAGCAAGGTTTCAACCATTATCCCTTGATCACTCCGATGGGTCTTAATCGGACTGCCTTTGTTGCTATTCCAACTGCATCAGATACTTTTACAACTTCATCGACATCTTTGTATGCTCCTGGAGCTTCCTCTGCAATAGCAATACCTCCAGTTGCCTTTACAATAATTCCTTCACTTGCGAGTTTATCCTGTACTTCTTTACCAAAGAATTCTTTCTTAGCTCTTGATCGACTCATGAAACGCCCTGCACCATGCGCTGTTGAACCAAAAGATAGTTCCATACTTCGTTGATCTCCAATCAGAATGTATGAAGATGTACCCATAGTGCCCGGAATAATGACTGGCTGTCCTATATCTCGATATTTTATTGGTATCTCTTTGTGCCCTGGTGGAAATGCTCTTGTTGCACCTTTTCTATGAACAACGACCTTTCTTCTCTTTCCTTCAATATCGTGTTCTTCCACCTTTCCCATATTGTGGGCGACATCATAGATAAGACCCATATCAAGGTCCTCAGGTGATTGTCCCATGACTTTTGAGAATGCTTCTCTCGTCCAATGCATCATGACCTGTCTATTAGCAAATGCATAATTTGCCGCAGCGCTCATGGCTCCTAAATATGCTTGTCCTTCTGGAGAGGTAGTAGGGGCGCTACATAGTTCTCTATCTGGAACTTCGATATTGTACTTCCTCATTGCTTGTGTCATCTTTCGTATATATTCTGAACACACTTGATGTCCTAGTCCTCGAGAACCACTATGGATCATAACCATCACCTGACCTTTCCTGGTTATGCCCATCAACTTCGCCGCATTATCATTATAGATTTCATCAACTAACTGAATCTCTAGAAAGTGATTTCCTGACCCAAGGGTACCACTCTGTTTCAAACCTCTCTCCTTAGCTGAGCCGGGAACATCATCTGGATTGGCAATACTGAGTTTTCCATTCGCTTCTTGGTTCTCAAGGTCTTCTTCCCATCCATACCCTTCATTTACAGCCCATTTTGCTCCACCAACGAGAACTTCGTCCACACCTTTATGACTCTGGAGATTTATTTTTCCATGTTTTCCTACCCCAGTAGGTACATCGTCATATAGTCTATCAATGAGCTGTCTGAGTTTAGGACGAATATCTTTCTCATCAAGATTGGTCCTCAGAGCTCGGACTCCACAGTTAATATCATAACCAACACCACCTGGTGATATCACACCATTATCATAATCTGTGGCTGCTACTCCACCAATCGGAAAACCATATCCTTGATGACCATCAGGGAGTACGATACTGTGCGTATAAATGCCAGGAATACAAGCGGCATTAGCTGCTTGAGTGAATGTAGCATCCTGCTTCATCTTTTGAACAAGCGAATCAGAAGCGTATATTCTAACTGGTACTCTCATGCATGAGACAGTGCCTTTTGGAATCTCGTAAATATTCTCAGAAATCTTCTTGATGTCCATATAATCCACACTCGATGTTCAACAATCAATCTTTTGGCAGGTTCGCTATAAGGATTGTGAAGTGAACTTTACCCAGAGGCTTATTACGCAGAAAGACTTGGTAGAAACTGGGAGTCTTCTCCCATATATAAAACAAGGAGGATGTGCCACTAAGTGCGTGAAGTACGACTCACTGCAATGGTAACAACTCATGGCTGATCCTGCAAGGTCAAACAGGATGATCTCACAAGGCTTCTCCAAGCTGCTAATCTACTTCCGCAAGGATCTACTTGTCAGGGGGAAATCGGGGACGATGCTGTTGTCCGTATCATCAACGAAGATCTGGCAGTGGTAGAGAATGTAGATATCTTTACGCCTATTCATGATGACCCAATAATTCAAGGCAAAATCGTTGCGTGCAATGCTACAAATGACGTGTTTGCAATGGGCGCTACAAATATCCTATCACTTCAAGCGTTCCTTGCAATTCCAGAGGAACTCCCTGAAGTTCTCGTTGTTGGAGTCCTACAGGGAATGAATGGATTCATGAAAAATCTGGGTGCTAGGCTCTCTGGAGGTCAGACAATCACGAATCCCTGCCCCGTATTTGGTGGTATTGCTTTAGGGGTGACGCATCCTCGGAATCTTGTCTATTCTCGTGGAGCTAAACCCAACGATGTTGTTGTTCTTACCAAACCGCTAGGTATTCAACCTGCGATGAGGTCATATCGGGATCTTCAAGATGAAAAGCGTGATAGACTATTGTCTGAGTTCGATGAACCCTCTTTGCAAAAGATGCAAGATATTGCAGTACGGCTAATGACCCAAAGTAATCTTGAAGTTGCACAAGCAATGAACGAGGTGGGTGTCAATGCTGCTACCGATATTACTGGGTTTGGTCTTCTCGGTCATGCCGGTAATGTGAGCTCATTAAGTGGTGTTGATATTGTCATCACTAACGTTCCCGTGATTCGAGGAACTCTGAAACTTGCTGAGTTCTTTGGTCATAAACTTGCTTCTGGTCTTGGTGCTGAAACTGCTGGAGGTATGCTTGTCTTCATGAATGCCTCAAAAGTTGCTAGATTCCAGGAACTATTAGCAAACAAGGGATTACCCTGTTGGCCTATTGGCACTACTATGAAAACAAAAGGATCACCTTGTGCAAGATTGTCACAAGATGTACAGTATATAGAGACCGAGTTCCCATGATTCCACCAGAAACCTCTTGGGATTGGTGTTTGAGGACTGCTGCTGCGAGCGGCCGGTCTCCACTCATTAAATTAATCGAGTAAGTGATTGAGCTTGTCGAATATCTTATCTATGCCATTGACTGAACTAAGGTCCAATTCTGGATCAATGAACCTGCGAAGCTCGATAAACTCTGTTTCTTCTAAATCGTGGAATAGCCAGAAATCTTCAGTATTCACATTCTTTGATTCTGCCATCATACTTCACTTCTATTATGATTCTATATAATAATTCGTGTTTTGTCGATATATACTCTTGGGTCATGGACAAAATGGAGGAAAAATGTATACATCGGAATCTGTCTTAATAACGACAAACCATTTAACGCCCATCAGATTATTTGGAACATAGCAAACATAGCTAAGGATTCAGGTGTTGCGGAATGAAAATCGTAGTAACAGGTCCCTATGAAGCCGGAAAGAGCCAGATGATCCATCACATTACAAATGGAGCTTGCATCAATATTGAGAGAAGAGGTACAACAATAGCTATGGACCATGGTTTAGCTAATATTGATGGAATGAATGTGTTTATGTTTGGTACCCCTGGACTTCTACGATTTCGTACAATGAGGAAAATCCTTAGTTCTGGAGCAGATGGCATCATTTTTGTTGTTGACTCAGTAGATCCTGAATCTGATAAACGTGCCAAACTCTTCTTCAGAGAGATTGCATTCTTTCTTCCTGGTGTACCTTGTGTTGTTGCAGCAAATAAGCAAGACCTTCTTGAAGCTCGTCCAATTGACCAGCTAAGAAAGAATCTACGATTTCTAGCTGGATTGCCTGTCTTTCCAGTGTCTGCAAAGACTGGTGAGAATGTGGATAGCATGTTGAGAACATTGCTCTACCTAGTCATGATGCAATGGAGCTCTGTCTTTTCTAAATTTGCAGAATACAATGGTGCAAAAGACGGTCTTAAGCGATTGATGAAAGACCTTAATCTTGACCGAGAGCAAGCTGTTGGACATCTTCGGAGGTTTGAACTTAGAAAACTTCTTGAAGTTCAAGTGGGGGATGAGCAATTTGTTGTTAAAGACACTGTACTACCTCTACTTGAGAATCCCGTTACAATTATGAAGAAGTAATGTTGTTTCTTTAGAAAGAATCAAAAGCCATATACGTTGCAACCTCTGATACTTAGTAAGGTGAGCTCAATGACAGAAGACCCAGAATTTGAAAATGATGATATGGATCCAGCTGATTTGTTAGAACAAGCACTAGCCAAACTAGATGCTGGCGATAAGGATGAAGCGGCAAAAGATTACAACACTGCTGGAAATATCTACATGTCTGTTGCAGAATTCGAAGAAGCTCACCACTGCTTTGAAGAGTCTCAAAAAATCTATCGGGATTTAAAGGATGAGATTGGCTCCAGTGATACTATGTACAATCTTGGCGTGGCATGTATCAATCTAGAACGATGGGATGAAGCTATTACATCGTTAGAAGGAGCAATGAAACTATTTGAAAAGGGCAATAACAAAAGCGGTACCGCTGATGCTATCTATGGCCTTGCTCTTGCGTATCTTGGCCAAGGAAATTTCGACCAAGCAATGGAATATTTCAAACAAGCTCAGAAATTGTACAAATCCCTTGATAATACACAGGGAATTGCTAGTGTCATTATGGATATGGGAGCTGCTTATGTAGACAAGGAAGATTGGGAGAATGCGAAAGCAACTATCAAAAAAGCTCAGAAACTCTATGAGGAAATGAATGACAAAGCTGGTCTTGCCGATGCATTATCCCTTCTGGGCGATATCTCTGAAACAAATGGTGATGAGAGACGGGCTGCTGAAATTTTTGTAGAAGCCGCACAAAATTACTATGAAGCTGAAATTTTCGATATTTCAAGAGAGGTCTTAGATCGAGCCGAGCAAAAGATGTGGGACATTCCAAAGGCTACTCGGAGACGGCTCAGAAAGAGTATTGATGACCTGCGTGATGTGCTACCTGAAGAGGACGAAGAATCAGATGATATAGATGATGATTTAACAGATGATGATCTGTTAGACTTAGATCTTGAATAATTCCATTTAATTGATTTGGACCTTCTAATTGAGGGATGCCGTTTCGACAGGAAAACTCTATTTAGTAAAAATCCCGTGTCCGTTCTATTCTCCAATGGAGCGGACTTGTCTTGACTTGCAGTAAAAGAAATCTTCTCATCTCTGTACTATCGATATTCTTAGTAAGTTCCACTGGGGTGCTTATGCTTCCTAATATCATAGTCGATTTATCAATTAATCCAATGGATCTCCTCAATAAACAATATTCAACAAGTTCCATTTCCGATCAAGTACCACTAAGGAGAATTACACTCGTCGCTCCAGACTCAGGGTCTTACAAAGATGAGTTTGCTTACATTTCAGCGATTCCATCATCAGTTTTCAATTTCAATCATACGCAATATATCTCCCCTCTAATCTATGCTTCAGGAACAACAAGTGCAGAGTGGTTTGTAGAAGACTGGGTTGAATATGTTGCTATCGATGGCGGACTATCCCAAGCAGTTGCTGTTGGTGATTTTTCAGAATCTGATTTGATAAATCTTCAATATGAACTTGGGGCTAAAATATATCCCAGAATAACGGGATCAAGTTCTGCGGATATAGCCGCAACAATAGCTGTATCTGAATGGCGTTCAAGTGATACTGCAGTCGTTGCATTTTCTAAGGATACTTTCTCTCCAGTAACTCCTACTTATGGCAGTGCAATATATTCGTTTGAGAATCAAGCCACATCGTCAACTACATTTAGCGGCGACGTAGCTGATAGTTTCAACCCGTCTTCCATAACCTTCACACCACCTTCTTGGGCTGGATGGATGGAGGGAAGTTTCAATTGGACCGGGAACGAGATTCTCACACATGAGCTTGTAGACCCAAATGGAATCATAATGGATTATTCTGTATACAGTCAGGTGTATTTTTCCAGGCACCCTCAATATGTGGAGTCTCCCGTTCCACTTCATTTCTGGCTTCCTGTAATCGACGATGGTCAATGGACTATGAACATAACTCGAAACTCGATTGGAAGCACAAGTATGGCTTGTGAGGTCACTTATCATCCTGGTTTCAAACGTGCAATTACTGTTCCATCTAATGCTGATTGGTTGAATGTCACTCTAACATGGGATAATTCTGCAACGGACCTTAATATGGCATTAATCGATCCATTGGGAAGACTTGCTATGTGGGCTCCAGCAGGTAGTATTCTGTCAAGTCCGGGTAGTGAAAAAATTGAATTGCCTTATCCTATGGCTGGCGATTGGACAGTAATAGCTGCTTGGATTGGTGCGTCTACAGAACGAAACAATATCCAACTCTCATGGGTAACAACTCAACTTCCAACACGCATAGAGAGTTATCTTGAGTCTGCATCAAATGGTGCTGTTCTTGCATCCCTTCTCAATGTTCCAATGCTCTATGTAGAAGAGGACCAAATTCCTCCAAAAACAGAATGGGCTCTTGAGAAACTTGGAGTGAACTCGATATGGCTTGTCGATCCAACAAACATCCAACAAGCCTCTCTAATTACAGATCTTGCAGCATTGGCTTTGGTCACCAATTTGGATGACTATACTTTAGTCTCCAACTCCATTAGGACATTATCTGGGAATGTTGATATTGTCGTATCAGTTCCCACAGGCGATAATAATGAATTCTTTGCACCTGCAGCGTATTCAGCAGCGGTGCATGGAAGTCCTATCTTCTCACTTTGTTCAGGTGGCAATGTAATAACTACTCGCGCACAGGAGACTTGGGTACCTTACCTAATTGGCCCCGAGATAAATAACATCTATGTTGTTAACCAATATGAGAATCGTGCTGAAAATGGGTGGTACGATGAACGAATACCTAACAAGTATTCAATGATGAAATCTGTGGATGACTTCGAGGATTTTCTCACCACAAGAGGTTCATATAATTCAACAGCACCTCAGCCAGTCGTCATTGTAGCCCCGGTATCTCTCCTTCCAACAAGTTTTGATAGGTCCCTCCAAAGTGCGTTTCAACCTGGAAGAATACCAGCAAAAACTCCATCAGATGCTTCAATATTCATTAATCGAGGGCTTCTCCATAGGTATCTCTTCCTAACTGCCGACTCTTCAGATACTGCACTAGTCAGCATGTACGCATATACTGATGGAGCGACATTTATTGATAATAATCTGGGTTATTCCCGACTCTATCAGATTGAAAATTCGACTGATGCATTAGAGTCAGCCGGATTTGAAATTGAGATGCATGTTGGATTTTCAGAGGTATTTGCTCAGCTTGATTCACAAGTTTCAATGTGGACTTTGAGCACTCATGGCACACTCACATTATTGCCCAGAGATCCCCCTGACCGTCCCTATGGTCTCGGATATTTCTCTCTAAGAACATCAGACAGTCCTTACGGATTCGAAGAGAGTATAAGTGTTCGTGAGAGCCCCTCTGACTCAGATGATCTAGTTAATCCTGTTGCATTTTCTTCAGAGGTAGTGAATCATGTAACGAAGTCAACGACAGACCTAGAGCAAGCGATTGGCAGCATTGGCTCTCCTATAATCATTCTTACAGCATGTCTTCTCGGGGGAACTGAGATGCCATTAATGTTAATGAAACATGGTGCAGTAGCAGTAACCGCGTCACCAAGAACAGTATATTTCCAACCTGCTGGTATGTTATCAGTCCTCCTTACTCAAGCATTGTGTGAGGGTTATACCATTGGTGAAGCACTCTCCTATGGCCTCTCTCTTACTTCTTCTGACTATGCGAATCCTTTGGTCAATAGAGACCCTCGTGACTACGCTAATCAGCAAATCCTTTTTGGTGATCCATCTGTCCGACTATACGAACCCACGTCAGCTCCTTATGTTAGCACTTCTAATTCAAAAACCGAGAATTATGGCTCTCACCTACCTGGTCGTGGTGTCCCTTCTATAGCTGTTCTTGGTGCTTCCTCGTATTATTCTACTATTTTACCCGCTCTATCGGTTGAATTCGATTATTACGAGAGTACCAATTTTTCTGACTTCACACAACTCCTTATATTGCGTGAAACCGTTTTTATCGAACAGGACACCTTAGATCTATTTGTTTCTGACATAACTTCCAATATTGGAGAGATTAGTAGTTATGTTCGTAATGGTGGAATTCTAGCGATTCTTGGAGTGACTGAAGATACAAGTTGGGCTCCATGGCCTATATCTTTTGTTAACTCTGAAAGTGGATCTTCGGTCACATTTGATGACCCTGCTCATCCTCTCTTAACAACACCTAATGAAATGAGCACAATAATGAATTATGAAGGGTATTTTGATGAACTCTGGGAGAACTTCACTATTCTCGCAACTGCTGCTACGCATCCTGTAATTGTCACCAGTGCAGTTGGTTCTGGAAAGATTGTCTTTACAACAACCCATCTAAATGGCACAGTTCGTGATACCTTCATTGAAAATATATTACAATGGAGTGCTGTTCCATCAATCCTCGTCAAGAATCTATATCTTAGTCAGAGGATAATTTGGGCAGGTGACAAAGTTACAATAACCATCGAACTGACAGATCTACTTGGGAACCCTCTAGATTCTACTTATCTTCAAGTCTGGTTAAACTCTACTTCTATTGAAGTGGCTGAAGTGGGTTCTGGTCAATATGCTGTTCTCTTAGCAGGAAATTGGACAGCAAACAACTTGGGTACTTATGATATTCGTCTTCACGCTAGTAAGAATGGTTATGATACTCTTGATCTTACTCTTCAGCAGTTCATACTTGTTCGTCCATTCCCTTGGCTTATTATTGGTATTCTAGGTGGTGGCATTGCTGTGAGTATTGTTGGTTGGGTTTACATGAAGCATAGAAGTGGTGAACCTATTTCTCTTCGGGGTGATAAAAGCAAAGAACGAAGATCCAAAGGTAAATCCAAGGAAGAAAAGAAAAGGCAAGAAGAGCAAGATGGCAAGTTTGATCCAAAGGAGTTTTTTGGTGTCTAACGGTAAATTTGAGATTCAAGAGCTCTTTGAACCATTTGCAATAAGGTTTTATATATACTACACTGACTAGCCATTGTTCTGATGAGTCGAGGGTTCCAGTATGTCTACTCGCGTTGACAGTATCAACAAAATAATACGTGATTTCGAAACAGTACCAGGTGTTGAGGGAGCCGCACTTGTTTCGCCTGATGGTCTCATGATTGCATCCGCTCTCCCGGAAAGCGAACAAGAAAATGTTGCAGCTATTAGCGCCGCGATTACTTCTCTCGGTGAAAAGGCAACGATGGAGCTTGATAGGGGGACGCTCTTAGAAATTTATGTCAAGGGTGATAAGGGATATACACTCATTACATCAGTGGGTGACAGAGCTGTGTTCTTGGTCCTTGCTAAAGTTGATGCTCAACTTGGTCTCATCTTCATGGATATGAAACGAATGGCTGAAGCACTTCTCGAGATACTTTAAGACATCACGTTTCACTTCATCATTTTGACTATTTCATCAACAATGTGATGTGCTATCTCTCTCTTTGTAGCCATTGGGACCTTCTTGACGAACTTGTCTTGTCCTACGATCAACACTTCATTTGTGTCACCAGCAAATGCAACACCTTTCTTATGTTCATCATTAGCAATAACGAGATTGCAAATCCCCTTATCGATTTTTACTCTCGCTCTGGTCTCTAATTCATTCTCACTGATGCCTGATTCTACTTTGAATCCAACAATGAATAGATCTTTGTACTTTTTGCGAGCCTCTTCGATGATTTTCTTTGTGGGCATAAGTTCAATCATTAGTTGGCTCTTCCCGGAAGCGATCTTGCTTTCTTCTTTCTTGGATGGTGCATAATCCAAAACAGCTGCGGTCGAGATGAAACAGTCTGTCTTCTTTGATGCTAGTGATTTCATGACTGTTTCTAACATCTCTTCAGAAGTCGTAACTCTCAGTACCTCAGCTTCGTTTGGAGGTTTTTGTTCAGTTGGACCAAGTATTAACGAAACTGATGCACCTCTAGAAATGAGTTCCTCAACGATAGCAATTCCCATCTTTCCAGTCGATGGATTTGTAATAAAACGGACACGATCTATCCAACCTCGCGTTGGGCCAGCAGAGATTACAAACCGCATTCCCTTGAGATCATTCGGACCTAATGTTTTGATAACAAAATCAACAATAGTGTCAATATCCGGTATCTTGGCCTTAGCCTCTTCCATCCTGGGGGCGACGATTCCAATCCCCATTGACTTAAGCTTCTCAATATTTTCGATAACTGCAGGATGATCATACATCGATTCATGCATAGCCGGGACAATCACAACAGGTATCCTTGCACCTATAGCCGAGGAAGCTGTTGTAGTAACAGGCGTGTCATCAATACCATTTGCTATCTTCCCAATTGTGTTAGCAGTAGCTGGGGCAATAAGGACTAGATCTACATGACCTGAATGTTTGCCTGCAAGAGAGATGTGTTCAATCTGTCCTGTTAGTTCTGTTATCACAGGATTGCCAGTTGCCCACTCCATAAGGTATGGATGGATGATTTTTGTTCCCATTTCACTCATGACTGTATAGACTTCAACGCCATGCCGCATGAGTTTCCGTGCCAGAGCGACACACTCGACTGCCGCCACACTCCCAGTGATGCACAGGGTTATTTTCTTACCTATTAACGAATTACTTAAACTCCCTTTGATTAGCTTGGATGTGTGCTCCATTAGGTAAATCACCACAAATTTCTCTGCAGATAGTGACTTAGATGATTAAAATACGAATAAGACTTGTGGATAGACACCAAAATATGGTAATTTGAGCAATATTTAATGAATATTTTCACAATGGGAACAAGTCAGCAAGAAATATATGCGACAAAGAAGATGTGCCGATGTGCCAAAGATGGCCTTCCAGTGGATGTGCCGTCACTGGTAATACATAATATGTTTCGCTCTCTATCTCTGTTGCGTTCAGAGGTTGAGAGTAGCCAAGAATGAATCTAACAATTGGTTGGTGTTGGGAACTTGTCAAATACGTCTCGGGACTTGGATGCCCTTTTCAGAGGTTTTGATGCTGAGAAGAAGGCTCGGTTTCAGTCGTATGACAAAGTTGTATCTGCATTAGATACTCCAACTCAATCGCTCTTTGTTACTGACAATGATAATGAAGTTGACACTTTTCAGCGAGACTTTAACGAATTTCTGATATCCACCAAGAGGCTGCAGGAAGGATCAGCTAATCTGCCATATCATATGGTTCGAATTGGATATGACGGAGATATGCTGGATGATATGTTTCGTCTTGTTGTGTCTGACGAATCCCAAAACTTCAATCCAGCATCACTCGATGTCAATTCCCTATATTCCAAACAAGCAATCTTTCAGCATCTCTATCAGAGCATTACTAAGAACAAGTTCATCATCTTCCACATCACAGAGTTTCCACTTGCTTATTACTTTGAAACCGCTGTAGTTGTGGATGTAGAAGAACTCTCAGATGTAATGGACCCCTCCGTACACGATGATACTATTGTGCGGTATCTCAATGACCTACGTGAACAAGGCACAGAGGAACACCGAAAAACATACAGTTTCTTCTATCGTATCAGTACCTCGTTATTGATGGAATTATCCAATGTCTTTCTTGTTGTTCCCACTGCAGGTATGAACCGGCACATTGTTGTTACAAGTTGGAGAACACAGACTCTCCTTCTTGGATTCAGTCCACTAACTTGGTCCTCTGGTAGCTTCAGTGTCTTTGATTTGAGTGGGCGAGATATTGATGCTCGTTGGGCTTATCCAGCTCCTCCTACAACCGATCCGCGGGTGAAACAATATACAAGTCTTGTTCCCTTGAAATAAGACAATTCAATTCGACGATTTGTTATGCAACATAGAATGTATATACGTGTATATCCCGAATATATCTTACATTAGATTACTTTATACATTGCTTTGTAGGGAAAAATCATGACTGACACATTGAACATCAGAGATGGTGTGCCACTAAGTGCACGTGCATTTGTGCCTGGGCATATAACGGGTTTATTCAGAATCTTTGATGATAGTAAAAACCCTTTAGAATGCGGGTCTACTGGTGCCGGGTTCTCTGTTGAAATTGGAACATTTACCACTGTCAGCATTACAGAAAAGAACTCTCTGGATATTACGACAATATACAATGATAAACGCATCAATGCAGAAGTGACAAAAACGGTGGTTAGACGATTGGCTGAAGATTATGAGAGGACATTCAAGATTGTTGTCAGGCATGACTCCTCTCTTCCATCCGGAGTTGGTTTTGGCGCATCAGGAGCTGGCGCTCTTGGTACTGCCCTTGCTCTCAGTCATATCTTGGACCATGCTCTAAATCCAATTGATGCCGCGAAATATGCACATAGCGCTGAGATAGTACATCACACTGGACTTGGAGATGTTATCGCTCAGACATATGGAGGTTTTGAGATTAGAGTCCGTCATGGTAGTCCGGGAATCGGAGAAGTTGTGAATGTACCTCTTCCTCCGGAACTACAGATTGTTCTAGCAGGATCTCCTGGACTTAAGACGCGAGATGTATTGACGAGCTCCAAGAGTCGTGAGAAGATTAATGCAGTTGGGGACAAATTAGTCGATCGGATGAATGTCCGTCGTGACCTAGACACATTTATTGCCTGCTCACGAGAATTTACTGAAGCTATTGGTTTAGAAACCAAGCGTGTAAGAAAGGCACTCGACGAGTTGGATGCCTTGGGTTTGAACCGGTCAAGCATGGTGATGCTTGGTGACTCTGTCTTCTGTTTCTGTAATGTAAAGCAAGTAGAACTTGCTGAAAATGTGCTTGGTAGTTATTGGAAACGGTCACAGGTGAAGACTACATCAATCTCCAACGAGGGCGGGAGGTTAGTATCATGGTAAAGATTGAGGTGCCTTCAGACCATCCGCGCAAGGTTTCGCTTGATATCCGTGAGCGCATTATTGAGGGACATACACGTCACGAAGTCGCAACTGCAGGTCTCCTCGCTCATGGCAGAGGTGAGGCTTTTGATTATCTCATCGGAGAGTCTACAACCACACTGGCAAGGAAAGCAATTCAAGTGGCAGTTGCGGCCATGTTGATTGCTAAGCATCCTGTGATCAGTGTTAATGGTAATGTGTGCTCCTTGGTGCCAAAAGAAATCGTAGAGCTATCTGAATTAACACATGCCCCGCTGGAAATCAATCTATTCTACTATCGAAAAGAGCGTGAGGACGCTATTCTTCATGCACTAAAAGCAGCTGGTGCGACATCAGTACTTGGTACACATGACCGTCCTTCATCAACAATCCCTGAACTTACTAGCAATCGTCGCAAGGTCGATCCTGAAGGAATCGGAGCAGCTGATGTTGTTTTAGTTCCTTTAGAGGATGGAGATAGAACGGAAGCACTCAAGAGTATGGGCAAATATGTTATAACTGTCGACCTGAACCCAATGAGTCGCACATCAATCTATTCCGATGTTACAATTGTTGATAATATTGTTAGAACCATGCCTTTAATGATTCAAGCAGCAAAGGAACTCAAAAATCAACCAGAAGATAATCTTCGGAGATTAGTATCCAGTTTCGATAATGATAATAATCTCGCCGAATCGATGCAACTAATATTGTCCCGCCTTGATGAATTGTCTAAGAATGTGAGTTCACTACGAGAGAAGAAAGAAACAGGAGTGGAAGCATAACGAAAATTGTTGTTTTAGGGTCAGGAGCTATAGGAAGCTTATACGGTGCATTCCTTAGTACAGTTCGTGATAACGATGTCATTCTTGTCGGAAGAAATCCTCATGTTGCAGCTATTCGTTCAAAAGGTCTTACAATAAAGGGGATAATGGGCGAACATAAATTCCATCTTAAGGCAGTGGATGATGTATCCGATATCACTGAGGCTGACCTCATACTTCTCACTACTAAGACATATGACACTTTCAATGCAGCACTATCTGTAAAACATCTAATGAATAATAGCACCTATATCATGTTGATTCAGAATGGTCTTGGAACTGAAGAATTAGTTGCAAAAGCTCTTGGTACATCACGAGTGCTTCGAGCAACAACCTGTATGGGCGCTCTACGCAATATCCCTGGCGAGGTTATCGCAACAGGTTGTGGACTTACGGAGATAGGTTCTCGGTATCCTGAGAACTATGACTTTGTCCAACAGATCACTGAAATGCTTCGCGAGTGTGGATTCGATGTACGTTCGAGTAAAAATATCGAGGGTGTGGTTTGGACAAAGACATTAGTAAATGCTGGCATCAATCCTGTTGGAACTCTCACTGGACTCACAAATGGTGAGGTCTACAAGGATTCTAAGCTCAGAAATCTGGTCATTCAATTAGTTGAGGAAGCAGTTAAGATAGTAGAGGCTTTAGGTGTTGAACTTACAACTGAAGACCCAGTTAGATACACTCTTGGAACTGCGAAGGCTACTGGTAACAACATCAATTCAATGTTACAAGACCTCCGAGCAGGTAAACGGACTGAAATCGATTCTATTACTGGTGAGATTATCCGACTCGGAAAAGAATTAGGTATTGCTACACCGTCTAACGAAATAGTATATACTCTAATCAAAGCAATAGAGTCAAAATATCTAGAGGATCCAAAATCAGTTACACAGATGGCACCATTTGCTGTAGAGGAACTTGTAGATACTCTCTCTACATCCTGAACATGGTTTTTGCCATCTGATATGAAGCCAATGCTGATTTCTTGGCATTATGCGTCATCGCGTTCATATGACCTGGAATTCCAATGTTGAATTCCATCTCACTGATTCTTTTCAATGACTCCACCAACTTTCTTGCATCTCCAGTAGGAAAGTCCACTCGTCCAAAGCTACCTCCTGGGAATAAGGTGTCACCTGTTACTAGTATACCCGTTCCTTCAATCATAAGACAGATACTGCCTAGAGAATGACCTGGTGTGTGAAAGACCTCCATCTTCACATCACCGAAATCTAAAGTAGACCCTTCATCGAGAATTCCTTCAATTTTCATGGGTGGGAGATCAACGCCAAAGGTATCGCTTAATGTCTGACTCATATCCCCTCTGTTTATGGGTTCTGCTTCAGCTCGATGAAGATGTAACTTTGGAGATCCTTCCTCAAGTAACGGAATGATACCGCCAATATGATCAATGTGACTATGAGTCAGAACTATATCCGTTATTGACTCAAGCGATGAATCCGTTTGGCGCAGATTCCTGTCAAGATTACTAGTATAGAGACCTGTTCCCGTGTCGATAAGGATGTGATGTTCTCCAGATCTAATGAATGTGATATTGGAATCAAATGATTGACTGACTAAGAAGTATATTGATTTTGAAATCTGGTCGAACATGAGAATCACCCTAAATACTCTACGAGTGTATCTATTTCTTCAAAAGTGTTGTAAAAATGTGGTGATACTCTTAGACGACCATTCCGTACAGAACAGTGGATGTTATTCTTTACTAGTTCTTGATTCAGCTCTTCGACATTTGGCGGTTTACAAGAGACCGTAGCAGAATTATTCTCTGATCCAAAGTCGTAGAATGGTATTTCAAGTTCTGAGAGTCTTGATCTAAGATAATCTGCATTCGCTAGAGATGCGCTTTCTCTATCCTTCGCTGGGATCTTCAGTAGAACTTTTAATGATTGAAGAAATCCTACATATGCAATCATTGCTGGTGAACCGACTTGAAATTTTCTTGCATCGTTTAATGGTTTCCTCTCGAAATACCCAAACTCTGTTAATTTTTCAACTCCATACCAACCTAAAAATCTTGGTCGAAGCTGGTCTATAATCGATTTACCTACATAGACAAAACCAGCTCCTATTGGGCCAAGTAACCATTTTGCAGCCTGACCAGTAGCGAAGTCAACATCTAGTTTGGAGAGGTCTGTGTCAAAACATCCCGCGGCTTGGATAATATCGACTGAAACCAATGCTCCATTATCATGAGCAATCTTTCGTAGTTTATCTAGATTTACTCGATAGCCACTTCCAAATTGAATTTGACTAATCGCGACAACTCGAGTATTTTCATCAATTGCATCTACAAAATCATCTAATAACACTCTGCCTTCAGTAGATTTAACCACTCTCAAATCAGGTCCATAAAGGTCTCTCACATTTTGCCAAGGAATGTAGTTTGCTGGAAATTCAAGATCACAGAGAACAATATTGGAACCCTCTGGATACTCTAAACTGTGTGCGAAAGAATTGATACCAGAACTTGTACTTGGAACAAAGGCATACTGATTATACTCTCCACCCAGTAATTCAGCAAGACTGGTTCTTACACCTTTGAATAATGCCAGTGTCTCTTCAAAGTCACCAATTGCTCTGATTCTGTTATCCAAGTATTGTTTCATGGCGTTTATTGTTGTAATTGGAGGGATACCTGTGGACGCGTTATTGAGATATGTCATATCTTTAAGTGTAGGCCACATCTCGGCAATGAATTGAGAATCAATCAAATCGGTCATAATATATAGACCATAAAAGAAAATTACTGATAAAGTTCTCTGCGGACGAAGTCCCCCGAAGATTTAAGACTAGTATCGCATTGATAAGGTACGGAGAGAGGTTTGTCTGTGTTCAGGAGGTTACTTGGCCGGTCAAAGGAACCGAAAGAGGAAAAGCCTTCCTCAGAGGAAGAAGTAGGTAAATCTAGTGTTCCTGAGGTGGTCGACGAGAAAACCGTAACCCCTTCAATTCATTTTACACATGTGGAAAAACGACCTGAAGCCGTATCGATGGGTGGTCTTATTGCATCCAAAGATGATGTGAATATTGATGTTAAGACTACCGCTGACTTAGCTAAGAGGGCTTTGATCAGCCCACAGACTGCTGCTGAGATTGTGCCTGGAAGGATCCTGAAACGAGACGAGGAGGGACGAGTACACATTAAGATTGTATTCTATGGTCCATCTCTCTCTGGAAAGACTACTGCTCTTAGATGGCTTTTTGCTAATATCAGGTCTCTTGCCAAAGGGAAAATTGTTGAGATTCATGATGAGTTAGGACGAACTACCTTCTTTGACTTTGTGCCCGTCACAGCTAGTGAGAAGATGGTCTTTGATGTTTTTACTGTTGCTGGACAGAGAAGACATGCAGCTAGTCGAATCAAAGTACTACGGGACTGTGATGGCCTGATTTTTATGGCTGACTCTACACCTGAACAGATGAACGAAAATCTTGCCTCAATTCAAGAACTAAGAATAGCTCTGGGAACAGATAGGATGGCAACATTACCAATAATCGTTTCATTGAATAAGAGGGACTTGCCAAATGCTCTTCCAGCCGATTACATGGTCCAGATGTTGGACCTTGAGGGATATCCCGTTTTTGCTACAATTGCCACTGAAGGCAAGAATCTTTTGAGAATGTTTCAGAGAGTACTCCGAGATGCCTTGATATTTAAGGTTGGAATCTAATCACTCCTGTTCAATTGGGAGCTTCCCTTGCTCCAGTTGTCTAATCAGAGCGATGAGATCTTCCTCTGCTTGTTCCATGATTAGTCGACCTTTCTCAGAATTTGCTTTTCTGGGATCTCCATACATCGCAGATGGTAACAAATCTTCTCGATATATTCCTGATATAATTCTAAATTTCGACTTAACTCGATGGGACTCAGCTTTTTTCATATCAACAAGGTCTGGGCGTACATGCATCACCTCTGAAGTTTCATCTTCTGCTGCATGTCCCCCTGGAGTTTCTTCCACCAACTTTCTTGCAGCTTCTGCGAGATCATTCCACCAGTTGACGATAATCACCACTCTCTGGCCTTGTTCAGTTGCTTTCGTAGCGGCTAAGCTAATCTCAGGAATATTACCACCGTGACCATTCAATACAATGATATACCGAAATCCATGCTTGAAAATTCCCTCCATTATAGACGCATAGAAGTTGATTAGAACTTCCGGTGATATCGATATAGTCCCCTCAAATTTATCAAAGACCCAACTATCACCGAACGGAATCGTTGGCAAGACTAGCACATTCGTTCTCTCTGCGACCTTCTCTGCAAGATACGCCGGTAGGAGCGAATCTGTAGATAGCGGTAGATGTTTCCCATGTGCCTCCATTGCGCCAGTGACCATGATTACAATCTCAGTCTTTGATGCCACCTCGCGAAAATTTGCATGCGTTAGTTCAGACCAGAATGGCATTCTTTGTCAATCAATCTGAGACCAACGTTCTAATAAAGAAGGTGCATGATAGATTGTAGCAAAATCTGATGTCAACCGAAAAGATGAAAAACAGCAGACGCAGTTCCACGTTTCATCTCAACATAGCCCCGTGGTGTAGTGGTCCAGCATAAGCGGTTCTGGCCCGCTTGACCTAGGTTCAAATCCTGGCGGGGCTACCATCTCCATTTTTGTTCTTTTGTCATAAGTCTGACAAAACTCAGTCTTTGGTTAACACATTTCCTCATCATTACTAAGCATCTGTATCATGTTTAAGTATATCCTCATAGATTTAAGTTAAAAATAATTGTGCAATAGCTCAAATTAATGATTTTTCCAGTGGATGTAAAGGTAAGTTCGAAAAATAGAAGGGCTGCGCGATAATTACGTAACTAGTAGCCTTTAGTTACATTTATAGGCATAAATGTTCATCGTATAGAATGGAAGACAGATTCGCCATTAGGCTCATTCTGAGTTTCCTGTTACTGAGTCTGCGTCCTCCCGGCGGAGAATCACAGGGGCGGATCGTCTCCCACTTCTTCTACAGAATTAATTCTACAATGATATTATAAACTCTGTAATCCTAGATTTACTTTCGCTTACCAACCTCAAGATCATTCATCCGAATAGAGGTGATTGTTTCCCAATTCTATTAGACAGGATAACCATCACATTTGTAGTAGTATTGCTATAGTTCTTAGTTCGTCAAAGACAGATTTCACATTCTCATGACAATCTTCTTATCCAAAGCCAGTATAAAGAATAGATGACGTGACTCTAATGAAATGTGTTGAACTGGGTTGGAATGAATTCTGGGCAGAGATCTTCAGGGTGAAACATCGTAGGTCTCTCCAGGGTATTCAGTTCTATGATGAGATTGTTGTCGATTTTTGTATCAAGGTCCTTGGACTTAAGGAAGGTCACGAGATTTTGGACATCGCTTGTGGTGCTGGAAACCAATCTCTAGAATTTGCTACCAGAGGTATGAAAATCACTGCGTTTGATATTTCGGACAGACTCATCCAAATCGCAAAAGAGAGCGCGGAGAACAATGGTGTATCAATTAATTTCTTCACAGGTGATATGCTTGATATGTCCTTCAAAAATCAGTTCAATGCTGCAGTCTTGCTAAGTCATAGTTTTGGCTTTTTCGACCATAAAGAGAACACTCGTGTATTAAAGGACACCTATACCGCTCTCAAAGATAAAGGGCGTCTTTTATTGGATCTTATGAATCCCTATAATCTTCCCCGATTCCAAAAAACTTGGACTGAGCTTGAGGGTGGCTACTTGCTGAGTGAGCCACACATTCTAGATGCCCCAGCTGGAGTATTACGAGGTCGCCCAGCAAAATTCATTGATACCGAAAACTCACAGATTGTCATGATGAATGAGGATGCGATTTCAAACAACAACATTCGAATGTACACAGCTCTTGAGATTTGCAGTATGCTAGAAGGTGTTGGATTCAAGAAGATTGAACTCTACGGGCAGAACAAACTCCCACGTATGCAATATTCAGCAGATTCAGAACGTATGGTTGTTGTTGCCCAACGCTAATGTATCCCATGACAAAATCCTTTTAAGATTCTAAAAAGGCAATCCGCTAAGCGACCGATGAGATGTCATCGGTACCCCGACGAGTTCTCTCGCGATATCTTCACAAGTTGGGGATAGGATATCATTAAGAAAAATCGCGGAGAAGTATAATCAATAATGGTGTATTGGTATGGTTAAGATAAAGGACCCCGCAGGAATTAAGAAACTAATTCTATCTGATGATTTAGAACACAAGAGAATAATATCAATCTCTGCTCACATCGATCATGGAAAAACTACTACTACAGACTACCTGATGCGCCGTGCAGGACTAATGTCTGATGCTGCCGCAGGTCAGGCATTAATGACTGATAGCGATGAGGA
>SDOA01000189.1 GCA_004524595.1 Candidatus Thorarchaeota archaeon
AGGTATACAAGAGATGGTAACGAAAGCATACTAGTCTATACACCCGTAGGAAAAGGTGGTTATATCTGCGTGATTTCGGTTCCTCTTGCTGAGGTTCTAGAAGCAATTCCGCCCCTTGAACAACGAATTGCTGAAGCAAATGCAGCAGCGGCATCGTTCATTCTTTTCGTTACAATTGGAGGAATTCTCATTGCTGGTATTGTAGCAGTGTCCGTTTCAAACACTGTTACTCGACCTCTTCAGTACCTGATGGATTTGGCGACAAGAAACGTTGCTGCAAGAATAAGAGAACAACCACTGGACACTGAGGATCTGAAAGTGGACCAATCATATATCTCAAAAGATGACGAGATTGGAGAACTCGCAAGAGCCTTCCAAGGAATGCTTGATACTATTAGAGAGGATGAAACCTGATTTTTTGGTATCACCCAACTGAGGCAAAGATAATGACAGAAGATACTTGGTCTATTGAGAAAGCAAGGATTGTGTATGGAGTAGGGAGAAACGATCTCCATTTTCTCGATATTACAGAGGATGGAGAGCTCTGCATCAAGCTACTTGATAACCATATAACCATAAGTGAAATAGTCCACAGAATAAAAACAACGAGTGGGCACATACCCAGCTATGTTTCCTCATTTACCCTCAGAATACCTCAATTGATCACGTATCAGATTAGAAAATTGCGAGCTTCTTTTGAAAGGGTATTTGAAGAGTTAGAGTATGATGGCAATTTTCTTGGCATCTACCCGGTCAAGGTGAATCAAAGGAGTGATTTCGTTACAGCTGTCATACGTTCTGATTCTGAATATGGTCTAGAAGCTGGTACAAAATCAGAGTTATTGCTAATTAAGAATGTCATCAAAAACGAAAGGCATAGAAGGATTATCTGTAATGGAGCAAAAGACCCAGATTATCTCCGACTTATCCATGAATGTATCAATGAAGGGTACAGAGTAGCAATCTCAATCGAATCAACATATGAGGCAAGATTGGTTGTGGAACGCTTCCAGCCTGAAACGACAGAACTTGTTCTTCGAATCAAACCATATCTCAATGTTGAAGGGCACTGGTCACATTCAACGGGGCGTAACTCGAAATTCGGTCTGAGTATTAACGATCTGTTTTATGTCATTCATCTGCTAAACCAGACAGGATTTGCTTCATCTGTAAGCACTATCTTGGGTCATGCAGGTTCTCAGATAACAGATTTGAACTCCTTTTACAGATTTGGAAAGTTTCTTACTGGTATGTATTTTGAGTTAAGAGAGAGAGGTCTCAAACAATTAGAGAATATTGATTTTGGAGGCGGTCTTCCGATAGATTATACCGGTGAGCATACACCTAATCTAATGTATCAATATGCAAGGAATCTGATTGAAGGCGTAAAAGAGGCTCTCAAGGAAAATCATAATGCACACCCTCCACCTAACATCATGATTGAATCAGGAAGAGGAATAACAGCTCTTGCAGCTTTGATAGTTGTTGACGCCTTAGAAGTGCGATCCGTCTTTCCTGCATTAGAAGTATTATATGAGTCGGAGATATTCGAAACTAAGGAACGAGAATACTTGCAGAAAATTGAACAAATCGACACCATCGATGGACTACTTGCAGTCTGGAATGATTGCCACGCTTTCTTTAACGAAACAACAGAAGCGGGACTTGTAGCAATTCTGGGGAGAGAGAAGATTGTAGGAAACCTAGAAAAAGCGATTCGTGAAAAACTTGCTCAATTGAACTTAGAATCAACCAAAAATGTTGATCAAATCAGTCAATTCTGGTACCCTGAGCATATTGTAATAGGCAACTTCAGCGTATTCAATAGCATTGCAGACTATGTTCTTGTAGACCAGCATTTTCCAGTGATTCCAACATCGAATCTGCATATATACCCTGAAACTACCGTGCGACTTGTAGATATCACCTGTGACTCAGACGGTGAGATAGCGCATTTTTACAGACAAGATACAGATGAGATCTTATTCACAAAAGATCACAGACCAATGACATTACCAAAAGGCAAGATGTTAGATGGGATTCCAGTTGGTAGTTTAGAGAGGGTGCGCGGTTCTCAATTCGTAATAGGACTTGTAGGAGCATATCAAGATGCAATTGAGATGGACCATAATTTACTTGGAGACCTCCCTGATGTCGAATTAGTTTTGAGAGAAGACAACACCTGGGAAGTGTCTTGGATTACAGGTGGAGAATCAATTGAAGCACTGCTAAAGAACGTAGGCTATTCTGACATAATTGTTGATGATGATCCATACATGTCAGATTAAGCAGCAGTCAATAAAATCAAGATTGCTAATCGTATCAAGTCCAGCTCTCACAAAAACCCAGCTTATTGATGCTAAACATATTGCTAAAGAGATAGGTGTTGACCTAATGGTAAATTAGTTCGATCGGTTTGCAGAGAGAGAACTAATGAAGAATCCATTAGACAGATGTCTCAAATGTAAAAGACTTCTTACGTCAATATGGCTCACTACTGCAAAAGATATGATGTTCTCATTTAATGCATATTAGTTTCTTTTGCGGTGAAGAGAGAAATTCACAGCCTTTATTGGTAATGAGAATGTCTTCCTCAAGACTCACTTGACCAAAATTCTCAGTTGTGACATATAGTTCAAGTGTGAAGATGTTTCCTGCTTCAACAGAACCGAGGATGGTATCCCCATAACGTTCCCATTTTGGTCCTAAGAGGACACCACCATCGTGTGCATGTCTACCTACCTGATGACCAAGCGCGTGTTGATACTCTTCATATCCTGCATTCTTCACGAAATCGCGTGCTACTGAATCAACCTCATAACCTAACACACCAGGTCGAATATACTTCGAAGCAGCTAATATCGCATCGCGGACTGTATCAAAGGCATGTTGAACCTCCTCTGGAATATCAGATTCTTTACCAAAGAAGAACATCCTCTGGATGTCCGAGCAGTATCCTTTGTATCGAACACCAAAATCAAAATGCAGAAGATGGCCTGATTTCGTCTTGTTTTCAATTGGACCCGCATGACCAAATTGCTTGTTTGGGCCAGCATCTACAGCAGGATTATGATCATCATTCCATGCGCTTGTCACACCATGTTTTACCATCGATTCGTGAAATTTGTTGTATATCTCAATTTCAGTCATTCCGAGCTTTACAAACCGTTCAGCCTCTCGGAATATTTCTTCAGTAATAGCAACAGCTCGCTTTATACGGTCAATTTCCTCAGCTGATTTTCTACCTCTAATTTTTTGTACAAGATTCTCAGCAGAAACCAACCTGTTAAGATAAGGGGTGTCAGTTAGATATTCTTGAAGTATCATATGCATACCAACAGATAATCCATCAGCAGCAACATCATTCTTACTATAATTGATGGCTATTTTCTGGGGATTGATCTCTGAGAGGTTACGTAGCAATTCATCCTTTATTCCCTTAGTATAGGGAATAACTTTGTCATAGATATTCAGAGATTTGATACCATCCGCATCAAAGTTCCCAACGATTGCAATTTTCTCTCCAGTATTTGTAAGAATAAAAGCGGACTGCCAAACAACATCCCCACCAAAGATCAGTTCCAACACAGGATCTGTCTGTTGAGAGGTCTCTCTTACCCAGACAAGCCATGAATCGATGTCAAGCTCCTTTAGAATAGAACAGGCTTGTTCGCACTTTGAACGTTCCAGATTTGAAGACAATCACAATTCACCTTCGTATGCTTTATAGAAGAGGGGCACTCTAAAAGAGAAGTTCAATCGTACCTCTAAAGGCTTCTGGAGTGTGAAATAATTGTACTGTTTGAGAGATAAAGTTATAAGTCAATAAATTAACAATAGTTTATTAATATGAGTAAGGTGGTATAATTGGCAGAAGTGAGACCTGACGAATTATTGGACTGTGTAGGATTGTTTTGTCCTCAACCCCTCTTCCAGACAAAACAGGCAATCGAAAGCCTAGAACCGGGTCAAGTGCTGGAGGTTCTTGCTGATGATCCAGCTGCAGAGGAGGACCTCAAACGGTTCTGTAGAAGAACAGGTCATGAATTAATCAGTGTAAAACGACTCCCTGACGGAGTTCAAAGAATTCTAATTCGTCGTAAGACAGGCTAAAATCGAGATGAGATGGGGCAAATGAAAGAGGTATATCTTGATTATCAAAGCGCTAAACCAGTAGACCCTCGTGTCATAGAATCCATGATGCCATATTTTCATGAGAAATTCGGCAATCCATCAGCACTTCATCATGTGGGGGATATAGCAACAGAAGCCCTCGATGAGAGCCGAAAGTCAATAGCCCAATTCATCAATGCAGATGACGATGAGATTGTTTTCACATCTGGCGCGACCGAGGCAATAAACACAGCTTTGGTAGGCTATGCCTTGAGAAACAAGAGTAAAGGGAATCATATCATAATATCAGAAGTCGAGCACATCTCAATCCATAATGTCGCCAAACACCTTGAACGCATGGGTTTCGAGATTTCAAAAGTACCTGTTGATCAATACGGACAGGTGAGTATAAGCAAGCTTGAAAGAAGAATTACAGACAAGACAATACTCATCTCAGTTGGATATGCAAATAATGAGATTGGTACAATACAACCAATAAGAGAGATTGGAAAACTTGCAGAAGAGAAGGGAATTGCTTTTCATAGTGATGCAGTGGCAGCAGAAGGATTACTTCCAATAGACGTTGAGAGAGATGGTATTCACCTGATGGCACTGTCTTCCAACGACATCTATGGTCCTAAGGGTGTCGGTGTACTCTATATGAAGAAGAAATATCGGGTTAATCCACTCATTATCGGAGGAGGACAAGAACGAGGCCTCAGATCAGGCAGTGAAGATATTGCTGGCATTGTGGGTATGAAGACTGCTGTGGAGATTATGCAGAGTGAAATGTCAGCTGAGGTCAAACGATTCACGGAATACAGAGATAGGATGATGAAACAGATTCTTGAAGAGGTCCCAGACAGTTATTTGAACGGTCACCCAACTGAGAGATTAGCAAGTAATACACACGTAAGATTTGATGGAATTGAGGGTGAATCAATCCTTCTCTCATTCAAAGACAAAGGCATTGCAATTTCTACAGGATCTGCATGTACATCAAAGACCTTGGAGCCATCTCATACTTTAATAGC
>SDOA01000075.1 GCA_004524595.1 Candidatus Thorarchaeota archaeon
GATCACCGGGTTCTTTGCGATTGTTTCCCTTTCTTTGAATTAATGATTCAACAGTTGCACCTGAAATATCCTCGGGAGGGAGGTCTCTGACAACTATAAAACACACAGTCAGAGGGACTTTTAGATTCTCCTCAACCAAATCAACGAAACTATCCTTGAAATCGCGTACTGAGGATTTATCGACTTCTTCAGATGCAAGCCATTGAAGTTTTCTTATCCGTATTATTTCATCATCTGTGAATGAGTCAGAGTCACTGATTGTGATAATCAATGTTACATCTCCTACTCTAGAAATAGTAATTGCATGTTCCATTATCTTAGTACTGATAAAATTCTTTGCAACATCCTCTTCGATTAATGAATAGTATTCTTCAGCTACGGTTTGTAAGAATTCATTGTTATATTCTGGGTGCATGAAATCAATAGATGCAAGTACTTTGGAACCCAAAAGGTCATACAGTATTGCACCAGCTATCAAAATCGTGATTCCACCTAAGATACTTGAGTAACTCTATTATTGAATAGAACAAGACATGACAACACTAATCAACCTTATCCAGCTCTATTCGCAAAGAATTCATCAGAAGAAATGACACCTCGCATTAGTTGTTGATAACCAGTGCTTGTCCAAGAAAGATCATAATCAATTATGTCGGTTCCACCACCAGATGGGATTGGGGGTATGTCAGAAATAGCTTCCTGCACTGTGACTGGCGGAGGTAGTCCGTTCATCTCAGGATGAGTGTCATGTCGCTTGTTCCCTCTCACAATCGAAGAGAGTGACCCAATTGGTTCGTTAATCATATGCCCGTTTCGATTGGCAATGATAAAAATCCGTCTGCGCTGCTGTGGAACGCCAAATTCCTCAGCTTTCAGGAGGATGACATGTGTAATATAACCGAGAGATTCAAGAGCATTTATGAATTCTTCAAGGATTTTTCCATTCTGCATTGACTTGATCCCAGGAACATTCTCTAATAGAACAGTATCTGGTTTTAGAGGACTAATGATATCAAGTGTATGAAAGAGTAATGAATTCCGTGCATCTGAAGGTAGCCACTTTCCAGCTGTAGAGAATCCCTGACATGGAGGACCACCAGCCAATAGATTGAGTGTCCGTCCTCTCAATTCTGTTTCTATCAAGTCAATAAGGTCCGAAGCATGGTTTCGTTCATTCATATTGACTTGTACAACTTTGGTCTGCTCATGATTAGAAACATAGGTCTTGCACATATTCACGTTCCAATCAGAAGCAACCAGAATTTTATGTCCTGCTTGCATCAATCCTTCGGACAGTCCACCAGCGCCACAAAACAGGTCAACAATACGCCCTCTCTTAATGGACATTCCTAGCATTTTAGCGAGCAGTGGCGGAACAGCATTTCCAATTTGCTTGAATTGAGAGGTCATGCTACCCATGAAACGGTAGGCATCTGGGAAAGACTGTAATCGAGCAGCTTCTCTTAAGGAGATTAAGCGGTCTTGTGTGGGATGAATGAAGGTGCCATTCCCAGGACGATTAAAATAGGTGGTGACAGTATAGCTGGGCATATCACCATTAAGTCTCCCATAGTATGTCGTTCGTCCACCAGACTTCTTTATCTGTGTCAATCTAGCGGATTTAGCTATGATGGTGTCAGGTAAATCTTGCCAGTTTCCACCAGAAGGGACAGCTCTCACTACTTCAAGATCTAGTTCACTGAGTGGTGCACAGACGTGATTATACAATACTCGTTCAGAGCTGATTTTCCAATCCAGTGATTCGGAAGTAATGAGGTTCATATGACAGGTATCCTCTTGAGTCTTGAAAGTCTTTCTGATTTCTCTTGACTGAACCGATTAGGTGATTTCGTTAAAATACTCAATAATCGCTTTGCTTTCATGAGAAGGACAATTTCTCATCTCAAGAACCATCTTTACTTTCCTCTTATCAAGCTCGTAGAGAGCAAAAACATAAGCCTCAATTACAATGGTCGAATCAGACTTAGACTGGCGGAGATCATTAACTGCTTTGCATAATCCCTGCACAATCTTGTTACCCCTGTTGAAAGGAATTAGAGGTAGGACTTGTAGTTCCCGGATGGACACATGATTGTTTGAGTTGGTTATTTGAAATCTCCAATTCATAAGTTCTGAATTGAAAATACCCAGTAGATAGTTTTGTAAGTCATCAGATTTGGTCTGATTATGAACCATATAGTTACAAGAATTAGCTATGACAGAACCTGGTTCAATTGGAGCAAATTTGAGTCGCCATCGTTGATTCATATTGGATATCTGCTGACACGCAATTCTCTTCATGTCAATATGCCTTACACGACTGGACACAGCAAGCAACTTTCGTAATGAATCAATATCCACGTATCTAGCTTTATGTCGACCTTCTACAAGTTCAAAACGTGAGATCTGCGAACCTCTAATCAAGGGTGTCTTGGTTTTTTCAGTTGAATAGAGGTCACTGTTTACAGTCAGGTCTAATTCACCCCTATTGATTTGAATATTGGAATGTGAAGATAACGATGGATATTGATGGATTGATTCAAGAATCACATATCCCTTTTTATCGACTTGTGGAATCATCAGAGATGGTCCCACAGTCTTTACGATTCGATGTATATCCAATATCATTCTCTTTTTATCAAGGGCATCGACAAGATTTGTTCTATTGAATCCTACTCCAAAGCTATCAGTAGTACCACCTTTTGTGAATATCATTATAGACACTGCTTGTGTTACATCGGGAAAAATTCGTGACGTTTCAGGAAAACTATCAATGACTCGTAGATTATTATGAAGAAATAGTTCATTCCGTAAATTTTGTGCAGACACATCACAGAGAATTGTAGAAGGCACAATACATCCTATAGAACCACCATTCCGTGTCAGTTGCAAGGCACGTTCAATGAATAGTTGATATGTATTAAGTGCGTAGCTCGTTGCATAGGAGTATTCTCCAGATTTCCGGAAGTATTTTGATGCCTCTTTAACACGGTCCTTGTGAATTTTGTAGGCATTCAAATGAATTTGACTATCACCACTCAATAACAGTTCCCTGATGAACTCTGCCAAATTGGGCTTCAATCGCTCATAAGGAGGGTTCATAACAACAAAATCAAATCCGCAGTTCTCTCTGTCCATAACCTCTGGAAATTCCTCAGACCACTCGAAGGGAAAAACTTCTTCAGAGAAATTAAAGAAACTCCGATGATTTTCCAGACCTCTGATTCCATTTAATGAAATCAGAGAATTACCTCTTTTAAGAGTATGAGCAAGATGAGATTCTGAGATATTTGTAGTGTGACCACTTTCGAGGAGACGTAAAGATAGATCTGCAACCTCAAGAGCTCCTAAATCCAAATCGACACCATAGAGATTAAGCAAGATATCATGATAGTATTCATCGATTTGAGATTTGGGAATTCCAGCATCCAGAGCTTTCTTCCTTGCGAGTTTAGCATAATGCTGTACCAATTCAAAGACGGAAATCAAGAAGACCCCAGTACCACAAGCAGGATCTATTAGATAGAAGTCAAAGAATTTTCCGATACCAAGAGTTTCACCCTTAATAACATCGTAAATCCATTTTTCCAGAGTAGGAGATAATGTTAGGTTCGTAATATAATCAGCAATTGGCTTAGGTGTATAGTATGCACCAAGAGACCTCTGTTTTGAACCATGGTTGAGTGATGTTGGCAAATGATACGATGCAACAGTATGAATCTGTCCAAGAAGTTCAATGAAGTCATTCAAACTCAATTGTCTTATTCGCTTCTCGGAATCCAAAGAATAAGAGTCCAATGCACAATGGACTTCGTCACGCACTTCAGAATGGCTAAGTCCAAATCGTTCACCTTCAAAAGACAGATGTCTAAAGAGTATTTGATCATCGTTAATTCTGAGAAATTCAGGTCTAAATCGATGTTTCAGGAGAAGATTTAGAGCAGTTAGACGTGCCACCTCAATCGCAAATCGTGTCTGCTCGTATTTTTCAAAACTAATGTGACTATGGATTCTACTGACTATTGACCATGCCAAAGATCCTAGTCGTTCTTCCAAAATTGGGCCTCAAAGGTTCATTAGCAACCTACAAGAAAGATGTTTTGCTATCGAATGTCTAGTCGAATGTATCATTTGTACAATTTCAATACGGACAACGAATATTATAGGCAGGAATGTAAGATATTCAAATATGGCGTCTAGAAAAGCCATTACGGATTTGGAATATATTTCGTCGCTCTGCTGGCCCGGGAGCGAGATTCAGAGATACAAAGGATGGATAATTCAATGGAACGATGGTATCACTTGGAGAGCCAATAGTGTATATCCGCTTGGTTCAGTCGATGGTATGGAACTTGAACAGGCTATCGAATATGTAATCTCATTCTACGAACAGAGAGATACACTTCCAGCATTTAAAATAACAGAGGCGAGCGAACCTGAAGAACTAGATGAAACACTTGAGGACATGGGTTTTGAGAAACGCATGATAACATATGTGCAGACTCTGTCCGTTAATAAGTTATCATGCCTTGATCCTGAAGTTCCTGTAGATCTTCTCAAAGTATCAGATGAATCAATTGATACCCTCTTTCATGAGGCAGGATTTGACGAAACAATACAAGAAGCAAGAAGAAGCATCATCAAGAGGATTGAAGGTGAGAAGACTATTGCACGTGTTATGATTGATGGAAAAATTGCAGGTGTTGGATTAGGCGTTATAAAAGATGACTGGTTAGCACTATTCTCGATTAGAACTCTAGAAGAGTATAGGAACCGTGGTGTAGGATGGTCAGTTAATTGTGCCTTAGGAATATGGGGAGAAGAAAATAGTGCAACTAAAATATTTTTACAAGTGGAAGCAAAGAATACTCCAGCCCTCGCACTATACGAGTCTATGGGTTTTATACCTATGTACACTTATTGGTATCGCATACTAGAAAAAAAATAATGTAGTAACAAGATGAGTACTCGCGCAGAGAGTCATCCTTTAAAGTAAGTTATGAGTTTGATTGAGAGGTAAGGATGCTTCAAACAGACCCTGCAAATTTCAATAAATCATAATGGTCACTCTGTTGGTCAAAAATGACCAGAAGCTCAATAGTCTGTGACCACCCTACTGCATCCTACTCATTCAAAAGAGAGGTTTCATACTTATGTTAGATAAACTACATGAATGTGTTAGCGTTGGAGAAAATCTTGGCGCAGATTTTGTTGAGGCACGATACGAGGACCTTACACTGAGAACACTTCAACGCATTAATAATATCTGGCAAGACATTCAAGTCAAATCACGCATGGGATTTGCAATCACGGCCTATGTTGATGGAATATCTGGATTCTCTTTCACACCCAGTACTGAGATGAATGATATCCGTATAGCGACTGAGAATGCTTACAAAATGGCAAAAGCGTCCTCACATGCGGCAAAGCTTAAACTGCCGTTTGATAGAAGAGATGCAGTGAAAAGCAGAAAATCAGACACTCTGCAGGTAAAAATTCACCCTCGAGAAAAAGACTTGGCATATAAGATCGATATGGTAAATAGAGAAGTTGATACTGCAAGGGAATATGGAGAAAATATTAGGAGTGTTCGAGCCCTCTGGGGTGAACTCTATGGACCAAAATTGTTAGTAAATAGTGATGGTTCAGAGATTGATTGGGAACTTCTTGTCACTGATCTAAGAGTACTAGTGACTTCAAAGACAGACTCAGGGGCGATGGTCAATGGTGCTGAAGGATATGGAGGAACTGTCGGATTAGAGGGCTTTGAAAAGGGAGAACACACCCCAGAAGCTATGGGCGAAAAAGCAGGAAAAAATGCAAAAGAACAGCTAAAGGCGAAAGCATGCCCAGCTGGTAAGTTCAGGGCACTTGTAGAGGAAGAGCTTGTGGGTGTGCTTGCTCATGAGTCATTTGGTCATCTGAGTGAGGCTGATTTTGTAGTTACAGGAGGATCTCCACTTTCAGAAAAGCTAGGTGAAACTCTAGGAACAGAACATGCATCAATAATAGATGGTGGAGTTCCAGAAATAAAGAAGTATGGAGGTCTCTGGATTCCTTATGACGACCAAGGAACTCCTACTAACTTAACAACTATTCTTGATAAAGGAGTATTTCGACATTTCCTTCATAACAGAGGAACAGCCAAGAAATTAGGTCAAGAGCCCACAGGAAATGCACGAGCTGTCAATTTTGTCTTTCCACCAATTCCAAGAATGACCAATACATACTTTGCACCAGGAAACTTAACAGAAGAAGAAGCTATTGAACATCTTGGAACTGGGGTTTATGCAATACAATCATCGGGAGGACAAGTGGAAGGTGATGGAAGTTTCTTGTTCAAAGCTATTAGAGGTTATTGGGTTGAAAACGGGGAGATTCAGTATCCAATAAGAGAAGTTGCTCTTTCAGGTAATATATTGAAGCTGTTAGCACAAGTAGAGGGAGCAACAAAAGAAATCAAATTATCCGCAGGTTATTTTGGTGGCTGTGGTAAAGGAGGGCAATTTCCATTACCTGTTGGTGATGGTGGACCTAAATTACTCATCGATGAGGTAACATTTGGAGGAGAGGCATGAAAATAGGAGTTGATGAAACATGAATTATGATGATATTAAAGATGAATTGCTCTCAGTGACAGATTCTGGTTTGAAATATGCAAAATCACTTGATACAAGCACAGAATTCGAAATCTTTCTTTTCTTCCAGAATAAAATTATGACTGATATCGACCAAGGTATTGTCAGCGCATCTGATGGCGCAGTAGCTGGTACCGCAGTACGTGCTACTAAGGACAAGAGAATTGGATTTGCAGTGGCGAGTGGAGTAACATCAGATAGAATCAGATTTGCGGTAAAAGAAGCATTGTCAATAATCCAGACTGTTTCGGTGGAGGATGATAGATTCCAAGGTTTTGCAGAAGCCAAACCTCCTGGTAAGGAAGGACATTATTCTGATGAGATACTCGCACTTGGAACTGATGGCCTCATAAAAAGTTGTGAGTATATGATTGAAGAAGCGCGTGCTGTTGATCCACGAGTGAAGGTAATTTCCACATCGGCAGAAGCGGTGTGGGGAGGTTATGCTGTAGGAAACACGAAAGGCATCTTGCAAGCAACAAGAAGTTGCGGGAATAGTTGTAGTACAAACGTTTACGCAATTGATGGCGAGGAACGTCGAGGATCCTTTGACTTTGATGTATCGAGAGAGCGACTCTTTAATACTGAGGGCATAGGTAAACGAGCTGCTGAGTATGCAGTCAGTCTACTAGGTGCAAAGAAATTAGATATGACTGCAAAACTACCTACTATATGGACACAGATTCCCGCAGGTCTATATATCCTATCTAGCTTAGCTCAGTCAGCAGTCGGTCGACCTGTGGTTGATGGGGTTTCGCCATTGTGTGATAA
Organism: Candidatus Thorarchaeota archaeon; assembly: GCA_004524595.1. The sequence continues at coordinate 7,410 of SDOA01000075.1, forward strand.
GATTGGTGATTCAATTGCTAAAAAAGATCTTACTATAATTGATAATGGACAGAATCCAAGTTCTTTAGGAACTCAATCTATAGACGCAGAAGGACTTCCCCAACAAGTAAATCCAATCATTGAAAAAGGAGTGTTGAAGAATTTCCTTTTCGATAGTTACTTTGGAAGAGCCTTTGGTCTGGATTCAACTGGAAATTGTGCACGTGGAAGTGGAATATTCGGTGGATCAATGCCTTATGAGAATAGACCCAGTGCATCGACAAAGTGGCTTGAAGTCAACGTAGGAAAGACAAATGAAGAGGACATCATCTCATCCATTGAAGGAAAAGCAATCATGATTCGAGACTTCCCTTTGGGTATTTTCCATTCAAGTGTTGAAACAGGAGAATTCTCTTGTGTTGCGGGATCAGCATATCTTGTAGAAGACGGAGAAGTGAAAGGACCAGTTCAGCCAGTCTCAATTGCTGGTAACTACTATGAGGGGCTCAAGAACCTTACAGATATAGCAAACAACCAGCTCATGATTCCTTATGGCATCTCTGTGCCAACTCTAGTATTCGATGGTTTCTCAGTAGTTGGTTGATTGAAAGGATATAAAATCTGGAGATCACTTTCATTGGTCTCCAGTATTCTTCTTCTAATCGAAAGCGTCTAACTATTACCTAATATACTACTTTAGACTGATTTATTAAGTAATATGAAGCTCAGAGCTCTTGTACTTCTGTCATTAATCAGTATTACAGTAATTGCATCAAGTTCTTTTATTTCACCAATTGCTGAGGATAAGGAAATTAGTGATGTCAAGGTTTTGATGTTAATATGTGATGGTTTTGGTTGGAATTATTTTGATGCAAAAGAAAGGCTGGAAGATTGGGGAGTCAGTGTAACGACAATTTCAAATTCATTAGATACTAACATTTCTTCTTGCATTAATAAACCAAATAATTGGACAATTGCGGACTATTTACTGATGGATGTTGAAGACGATATTGTTGCTCAATTTGATATTTTGTACATTCCATCTGGCGCGCAGTGGCAGAGTCTCATTAGTAGCACACGTGTACGCAATTTTATTTCAAATGCATACAAAAACGGTCTTATCATCTCAACTTTATGTATTGGCAATCGAGTGCTATCAGAAGCAAATGATATCGTCAATGGCACGAATGTCGCAAGCTATCCGAATGCAAATACCTACATGTTTGTTGCAGGGGCAACAATAAGATATGGAGTGGATGTTGTAAGTGATAATAGACTCATCACTGGAGGAACCGGTGGAGGAGTATACACAGGAGGGAATACAGAAGCACCCACAAGTGAAGTCTGTATGACTTTGATAAAAGAAGCTCTAGGCTATTCATATATTAGTAAAGCTACAATCTCACCTTCAAGTGGTGAATCTGGAACAAATTTTACACTTACAATTGAAGTAGATGATCTTGATGAAAAATTCCATGATTTACTCTCTGTTGACATTAATATCACGAAAGTTATTGCTAAAGTGTTAACAAAAGAAAATAGAACTCTCATTGAAAGCATCGAACTGACCGATGATGATTCAGATTCCATTTATGTTGGTTCAATCATTGGAACATTCGAAGAAGAATTTGTGATAGATTTTGAAATAGAAGATACTAATTCAACGCTAGAAATTGAAAGAGAACTAGTTAGTTTTAGTGTTGGAAAGGAGCCCATAACCACTTACATGTCAACTTTTACAGGTGTGTATATTGTTCTCATTGGGATGATTGGAGGAGTAAGCCTAGTGGTGTTATCCATTATCGTTGTTATTTTAAAGAAACATTAAAGTCCCTGATCTAATCATCCGTTTGTTTTGGAAATGGTTTCACGTAGAAGGACTCCCAATTTACTGGATTTGTATATCCTAATTTTAATGCCAATTTGACTGATACCTCATTTGCTGCGTCCCATCGCGGTACAAGACCATGCTCTAGAGCATACACCAATAGAGCAGCTGATACAACAGTAGCGAGACCTCTGCGTCTATAACGGGAGTCGTCGTCGGTCATAACTTGAATTTCGAACTCATCAATGAAAGGCGTAAATGTAGATGCCATACTCACAACCTTCCCCTCATGTTTTATACAGAATCCAATTCCATTCTCAATGAATTCAGCTGATGACCCAAAGAAGATAGGGATGTGCATATTTTGCCTCTTATCTAGTCCTTTGACTGTATCTAGATCGATACGTTCAAGACTGAACTCCGCTCCAAGACCGTTTCTTAGGTTTCGAAGATAATCAATATCCAGAGAATCTGAACACATCCTCGTTCTGACCTGAACTTCAAGACGGTCTGTCCAGACTTTTTTTATCAGAGTGTTCCAGTCGTCGCTAGGAGCAATGAGGGCTTCCATTGGTTGAACGTCACTAATCATCTCTCTTGCTGCAAGAATGCTACTATCACCTGCAAAGAAATTAATGACTCCAAGAAGAAGACGGACTGCTGATGGTTCAGTTACATTATCTACCCATAATTTTCCTCGATTTTGTTCTAGAGCGGGAAGAATTATCGCTCTAGCACTCTGATATTTGTCAAAGAGTTCTCTTAGACGATTATAATCCGCATGTTTCCATTCGTATATCATCCGAATTCGTTTGTCCTAGAGAAATCTAACATATGAACTCAGCGGACAACGCCGCTTATTAGAAACACAGTAGTCAGCATATTGTGATGATCACGACCTGAACACTAATAGCTGTATTTTCTCATACTAGCTTCAGAGAGTCTCAGAGATAATAATAAGAAATCTGAACCGCGAGATCTCAATATCTGTCCGACTTCGATGAGAATCCCAGGAGTTTGAGTTCGAACATATTCAAAAAGATCTTCTTCAGATTCACTCAATGCATGACACATATTCTTCATGTGTTCATGAACCTGCCCTTTACTTATCCGACCTTTTTCACGAAGCATCCAAGCTTCTAATGCCATCTGAATTGCTTGACCAACAGTTTCGGATTTATCTAGTAATTCTCGATTGATCTTTGTGGTCTCTTCTGGCTTCATCTTTGGTAGAGCTTTCTTGCTACCAAGAGCGAGACGAATTTCATCAAGGGGTATTTTAGGTTCAAGTGATTTTCCATCATCCTTCTCAGCAAGTAGTTTCTTATATCCTTTAAAACCGTGCAAATGTATAGGAGAGATCCAACCTTTTGCTTCCATCTCTTTAAGGTGTGATTTGAATGCGTCAAGACTCATAATAGAACGTCTTGCAGATAGATGGAGAAATCTCTCATAGAGTGTTTCTTCTAATTCCACTACAGCCCATCCAAATGAGCGAATGATATCAAGTTCAATCTCATTTGGTGATTCTTCTTGTCTCCCTCTTTCTGGCATGCGTAACACCACTAATCCGTCAGGTAAATAATCACATCTTAATCTAATAAAACTATCAATTCAATCAACGCCTAAATAAAGGGTGCGTAAATCATCCTCACAAAACAATTAATGTAAATGCAAAAAGGGTTGTGAGGGACAGGACAGTCATTGAATTTTCGTCAAGTGTGTTAGCAACTAATAGTATACTACAACAAAGAACACAATTCGAACAACGATAACAGGACCTGTAGATGCTTCTGATGAGAGTTCTAGAAACTTCACTTGTCGTTTTTCACCTCAAGTCACAAAGAGATACGCTACAAAAAGAATTACAAGGTAAAATCAGTGAAATACAAGCGGCGTAATGATGTTATAGTATTGTGTGATTGCAATAATATTATCATCAATCACGCTCTGCTTAAGTATTGCAACTCATCATAAATCTCAGGATTTTACAGGAAATTAATAGCTATAGTGAATTATAAGGGTTCGGAAGGATATGAGTAATTGAAAAGAACAAGATATTACCCTATATATTCTAGATTCCGGGGATTTTCTTTCGCTCATAGAGGATATCAAGACCCTTTGAAACGATGGTGATCAAGGTCAAGAATATCAGCGCAATTAGGAGATAGGCAGGGAGAGCTTGGAAAGTCCGCGCTACAATTAGATGCGCCTTAGCAAAGAGCTCCTCAACTCCAAGGTAATAAGCAACTACTGTGTATTTTGGGAGATATGCAGCTTCGTTTGACCACGCAGGAATTACTCTTCTTAGAGATTGTGGGACTATGATATATCGAATCCCTTGATTTTTTGACATTCCTATGGATCTTGCAGCCATTATTTGTCCACCTCCTATGGACCCGATCGCACCTCGGAAGTATTCAGCTTGATAGGCTGCACTGTTTAAGCCGAGAGCGAGAATGCACATGAGGATGGTGTGACTCAGAACTTTGATACCTCCAATCTCAATAGTCCAATCAGAATAGGATCTTGCATATCCCATGGCCTCAAATGCCCTACTAATAGAGAAGGGTAGGATAAATAGAATGAATAACTGGACAAGTAACGGTGTGCTTCGAATTAATTCAATATACCCAGTTGCGATTCTTGTTGTCAGTCTACCACCATATTGTCGTACAATTGCAAGTAAAAGACCAAGAAAGAATCCAATGATAAGTGCTGTTATGTAGAGATACATCGTCATGCCAAAACCAGCAACAATTTGGTCACCATATTCAAAGATGAATGAGAAATCCCATGTCTGGCTTGGATTGAATTTTCCAGGTAAGGATTCTACTATCATCATCGATGTTCAATACCTCCAATTCAGAGTTCTTCTTCAGACCCGTACAGTACCTCCAAACGATGTAAGAATTGCTTTGCACGTTTAGTTTCTGGCCCTTTGAAGAAATGTTGAGGAGTCCCTCTTTCAATGATAAGACCCTCATCCATAAAGAGCATCTCTGTTGACACCGCGCGAGCAAAACCTAATTCATGAGTGACAACAATCATTGTTGTTCCAGCCTTTGCAATATCCAACATAACTTGCAAGACTTCACCAATTAATTCGGGATCAAGAGCTGAAGTTGGTTCATCAAATAAGATTACATCAGGCTCCATTGCCAGAGCCCTTGCAATACCAATCCTTTGTTGTTGTCCACCAGAGAGTTGTGCAGGATAGTGCTCAGCCCAAGCAGACATTTTCACCATCTCTAACACTTGATGAGCTCGATCATGTGCTTCCTCCTTTGGTATATGGAGAACCTTTTCCAAACCTAATGTAACATTATCTATTGCTCTCAGATGAGCAAAGAGGTTGAAATGTTGAAAAACAAATCCAATTCGGGAGCGAAAATTATTGATGTCTGAATCTGAGTGAGTGAGGCTTTCTCCTCTAAGGATAACATCACCACCATCAAGAGTTTCTAGTAAATTGATACATCTCAGTAATGTACTCTTTCCAGATCCACTGGGGCCAAAGACCACCTTTACTTCTTTCTCGTTGACATCAAAACTGATCCCTTTCAGAACCTCAAGGTCACCATATGATTTCCGGATGTCTTTTATTTCAAGTACTTTGGTTGTTTTTTCCAAATCAACCACCTCCTAATCCAAGTGCTTTAAGTCGTTTTGTCATTCGTTCACCTACTATCTTAGTGATGGGATAAGTAAAAATCAAGTAGATTATAGCAGCGGTAAACATAATCATAATCCAAAGATCGGGGTAAATCTGAGAAAATGAACGCGATAATCGGAATAATTCAGGAACTCCAACAGCTGATGCAAATGCTGAGTCTTTAATGACAACCGCATATTCATTTGAAAAGCCAGGGATAGCAATTCTCAAGGCTTGAGGCAATACTATATGGCGTGATGCCTGCATTGTTGACATACCAATTGAACGGGCTGCCTGCATCTGGCCCTCACTCACTGATAGAATAGCACCACGGTAGAGTTGTGATTGATATGCTGCGCTACGTAGAGATAGTGAGAGTATAACACCTGCAAGGGTTCTCAATTGGGCAGGAAGAAAGAAGAAGAAGCCTGGTAGAGCCCATCCAAATATGAACATAAGAACAAGGATAGGGATTCCTCGCATTATCTTCTCATAGCCATCAGCTATCCATTTTAATTCTTCAACACCATAGACTCGCATCAAAGCGAGTCCAAGACCTAATAGAAACCCAAAGATAAGTCCGAGTCCAGTCAATAAAAGAGTAGCCGGCAGACCAAAGATTATGATACTCGTAAGTATAGTCCAAAAATCTGCCGACTCTTGCATTATTCTTTACCTCATAGCCATTTTTGGATAAGACCATCAATGGTACCATCTTGCAGGGCTGCAGAAATACCCTCATTGATTTTGATAAGTAAGCTGTCTGCATACTTACCAACGTAGAGGACAGTGAGTTCAGCAGCTAACTGTAGAATGGTCTTAACATTGTATGTGCCTTCGTAGGCATCTGCAACTGGTGAATCAAGGAAGATTGCATCTACAGTACCAGCATCCAATGCTATGTACATTAGATCAACTGATGAGAATCGCGTTACATCAACACCATCAATATCAGAGATGGTATCATCCTCTACAGTCCCAGTCTGCACTCCTACGGTGTATCCATCCAAATCCTCAAGACTTGATATGGCTATGTCAGACTCATTCATAACTACCACGGACATCTGTGTCTGCAGATAGGGAAGACTGTGTGACAGTACTTCTGCTCTATCAGGTGTGATGAACATCGCTGCGGCAATGACATCGATTGTTCCAGACTGACAGGCACCAACAAGAGAGTCAAACTCCATGTTTTGCCAAACTAGGGTGACACCCATGTAGTCCGCAATATATTGCATGAGGTCCGCATCGAAACCCACAACATCATTTGTTGAATTGAGGAATTCGAATGGTTCGTAATCAGCGCTCGTTCCAACGATCAATGTACCTCGGTTCATAACGGTCTAGAGCGATGTATCCACTGGAGCACCTCCAAATGGAACAAAAATTCCAATACCAATACCAATAACGAGTCCAATGACAAGGAACGCAATCGCCATTGTGTTTCTCTGGCTCAGTTTTCTCGCCTCCTTCTCGAATCAGGATTGATTCAATTTAAAGCAAGTGTTCCCTAATACAAATACGTTGTGATTTATGATGAATTAACTAAGAAAATGAAAGGTGTGAAATCCTCAGAGATTTCAACACCTGGTATGTTCCTCCTCATTTCATTTTAATTTCGTAATAGGAGTAAAGGAAGAGAATAAGCAAGAAAGCCATTAGACCAACTTGGAAAATTGCACCTATAGGAATCAGAGCAATCGCCATGCAATATATTCCTACAATGATTCCAGGAATCAAGAAAGATATATTCATAATTACAACCAGTTCAACAGACTCCCAAGATTGACCACGATAGGCGAATATATTGCCTATACCATATCCAAGCATGAGGGCACCTGAGAAACGGTCAGCAAACTCCTCAAGAGGAAATCCTGTCAGAGTTGCATGCATGTCTGGCAACAATAATAGAATAAGTCCATAAATTGTAGCCACGAGGCCATCTATGATGAAAGATATCTTTAGAAACTTCGTTAGCTCCATATTCTAACCACCTGTTCTTTCTTAAAAGAACATTTTAACTTACATACCTTTGATAAAAGTCTTACTGATTTCATCTCCTATTCAATAGATGGTTTAGGAGGTTAAGATCAATCAAAAAGAGCAGATGCCATTGATATTGAACCGTGCACAACCTTCTGGTTGAAAATTGTGAGCTTACAGTGGTCACCTCCTGCTCCTTTGGCATAGAGAAGCGGAAGGTAGTGATCTATGAATGGATGCGCTTGTTTTGCGAGCTTCCCTAACTCTTTGAAATTGATCAAAGATCTATCATTATTAGCCTGTAATGCCACAAGAATCTCGGTCTCGAATTCGGTTGCCCATTTGTAGGGAGGTGAGTATGTGTCTGGATCCATCGCTCCAAGATTATGTACTAAATTCCCACTTCCAAGAATGAGTATTCCTTGTTCGCGAAGGAATGTAAGTTTTGAACCCACATCATAATGGAACTGTGGTGGTTTTGAATTGTCTATGCTTATTTGAATCACTGGAATGTCAGCCTGCGGGTACATTTGCATGAGGACTGACCAAACACCGTGATCAAGTCCCCAGGAATTATCCAGGCCAACATGAATGTCTCGTATCGATTGTGATATCATTCTGGCAAAATCAGGATTGCCATGAGCTGGATAGTGCTGCTCATAGAGCTTCTGCGGAAAACCCCAGAAGTCATGAATGGTCTTGGGATGAGTTGTTGTGCCAATCATCAGTTCGGGAATACACCAATGTGCAGAGATGCAGAGAATTGCCTTGGGACGAGGTATTCTATTAGCAATCTCTTTCCACCCTCGAGAAAACTCATTGTCTTCGATTGCATTGATTGGTGAACCATGTCCGATAAAAAGGGTGGGCATTTTCTCTGTCATATGCATCAGGAAACAGAGATTTGGTATCCATGCCTATAAACACTGACCTGTGTGCATGAGTAAAATTGTCTTGGTGTTCCATGCTTCCTACGGCTTACACATGCCGAATAGTTGCATAATTAATGTTATGTCTGATTATTACCATATGAGTAGATATCTGGAAGGATTATTATATTGGCATATTGGTTGTTTCGTGAATTTTCTATTTTAGGCGAAAACAATGATAGATAAAAAACAACTAGAAAGTCGCATCAGGATACTCAAGGAAACCTGTAAGACTCTGCACAAACTCTCAAAGCAATCAGAGCCTAGAGGTTTGTCAACTACTGAAAAAGCAGAGTTGAAGAGCTACAACAGTTGGTTGATCACTGCTTGTAAGCAACTTGAAAACTTGTTAAAACATGGAGAGAAAATACTGAAATTGAAAGATAGAGCTGGAGCATTGGAGATGCAAGAATCATTCAATCTACAGTATCTCCAGCTTCAGCAAGATATGCAGGCGCAAAATCGACAATTCACAATGGTCTCGAATATTATGAAAGTCAAACATGATACAGCGAATTCAGTGATTAGAAATATGAGATAGAATAATGGAGCCGGCCTTGGGATTTGCACCCAAGTAAAACAGCTCTGCAGGCTGTCGCGTAAGCTTCTCCGCCAGACCGGCTTAGTTAGACGAGGGTTACTCGTTTCTGATTTAAGGATTCTGATGCACCTAATAAAGAAATCTGCAAAATTTGCTTAGAGTTCCTCTAGATAGGAGTTCTCCCCTTCCATTTTTATTACAAAAAGTCAATCAATATAGGTTGTTAATAACCTCGATACATCTTCAACATATTTCAAACACTTGTCGAATGCCCCGCTCTCGAATGCTTTCATCATATCCACATCATCTGTACCCCCGTCATATTGAATCAGGTCTCGACATAGGATTGACCCATTGATTGCCTTGAATTCTTCAAGTAATCGAGTAGAGATTTCAGCTACCGTTGGATTCATTGGGTTTCCATCACCAAATTCTAGGCCAATTGCCATTAGAGCACCTGTCAAAGCCCCGCAGACATTACCGGTGAGATTTATTCCCCCGCCGAAGGCAGATGCGATCTTCATACAGGTTTCGACATCAACTCCTTTTTCTCCCATGTAGGGACCAAATGTAGAGAAGATTGCTTGCGAACAACTTGCCTTCATACCATTCATTAGCTCCCTTGCAGCGCATGTATTCTTAGATGAATCACTCATCGAATCACTTCCTTTGGGTACACTGAAATCGCAACACTACCCACTTTGTGTCCTTTATCCGCATAAGCATGAGCTTCTGCGATCTGTTCAAAGGGATAAGTCCTATCAATAACTACACGCAAGTCATTTGACTCTAGAAGCTCTTTAAGAAAAATCAAATTCTCAGGACCACTAGCTATTGCAAATATTGCCTTCTTTTTTCCAATCTTTGATGTCCAAAGCATTTGCATAAGGAGCCGATATGAGGGTACAGTCGATAGATAGATACCATCTTCTCGAAGTGGCTTCTTGCATTTTGAGAAAGAACTCTTCCCCACTGCATCAAATATTATGTCGTATACTTCTTCTTCTTTGGTGAAATCGGTCGTAGTATAATCAATTACTCGATCTGCGCCTAATAATTTTACCAATTCAATGTTCTTTGTGCTGCAAACTCCCGTCACTTCAGCCCCAAAATACTTCGCTAGTTGCACAGCATATACACCAACCCCTCCCGAGGCCCCATTGATGAGTACCCGCTGTCCTTTCTGGATATTTGCAAGTGTTCTGAGGAAGTGTAATGAAGTTATTCCCCCAAATCCAATAGACGCTCCTTCTTCATAACTCATGCCAGGTGGCATTGATGTTATCGTTGCATTTTCTGTGCTGACGACATATTCTGCATACGATCTATTAACACAACCGAATATCCTATCTCCTTTCTTGAACTTGGTCACATTACTGCCAACCTCAACAATTTCTCCTGCCACTTCGTTACCCAAGATTTCCTCTTCTGATGGTTTTAGACCCATCATTAATCTTCCAAAGGGCCAGAGTGGTACGTTTGCGCTCCTGGTTCTATAATCCATTGCGTTTACAGACGTAGCGTGAACTTTTACCAATACTTGATTGTCCTGAATACTTGGTTTCTCTATTTCTTCTAAGACTAGCACATTTGGTGGTCCGAATTTTCTAATAATTGCTGCTTTCATCTTTCAATTTCTCCTAACCTAATTCGTATCGTTCATATCTCATGATTTTATCAAGATTAATTAGAGATGCAATTTCCTTTGAGCTTTTATTGAGGTCTTTGTGGAAGAAAGAATAATGTCCGAAAATATTCATGAGCATATCTAAATCAATCTTCGATTTGTAGAGATGCGGGTATTTTTCCTCAATCCATGAAATAAGCCTACTATAGAAATCATGTAAAGATGATAGATTATCGTCCACAAGTTGATTGACATAATCAACCTCCAAGTCTGGGTTCATGTCTTGTATCACTCTCTTCAAAGGATCAAAGAAATCTTGGCCGATTTTAGATTGAAGAGGTGTATCATACTGATCAAGAAATGCAATTGAAGTTCGCCCATAATATGTTACATAATGTCGACCTTCTAAGATTCTAGTAACTTCCCTGAGTAATCCATGTTCCACTAGATCTTTTATATGAAAATGGAAGTTGGAAAGAGAACATTTCTCACCTGCAGAGCTACTGATGTAGGCTTCATACAGTTCCTTTGCAGAAAATGCGTGTCTACGAGAGAGATTGTTTTCTCTACCAAATTCGTCCTCAATTCCGTCACGAATGTATTTGATGATAAACCACTTGACTTCAGACTGACGTACATGCCCGATATATGTGGATGCTTTTTTAGTAAAGATATCTAACTCGTGCCAATATGTGTAAAGGGTTTTCCTAACTTCATCCATTGTATATTTTTCAGACTTCATGTATCATCTCTCCATTTAGTCTTAACTGAATGGTACGATTTAGTATAGACTGAATCGTGAATTATTTCTATATATATGTATCTATTAAGAATCCATTACTGTTTAATGGTTAGTGTTCAACTGAGTGCAACAGTACCTCATCAGGAAGATGTACAATTAATCTACTAACGAAAGATGCTGAACTTATTCTTTCATCAATGCATTCTTCGATAAAGAAAGATGACCATTAACATTACAATAACACATCCAGTTAGAGTAGCTGTAATTAAAAGGATATCAATAGTTGCTGTTATACTGCTCGTGGTTGCAATGTTTGTAGTTGTTGATGTAGTGGTAGTAGTCGTTGTAATTGGTGGAGCATAAGGGGACTCGTCAATTAGCCATGTTGAGACTCTTAAGAGAAGGTCCCACTCAGATTCAGGATCTTCAAGTTCATCTCCAAAAGTCGTGCCATCTCTATCATTATCCTCCTCGTATTCAGGATGAGGGCTTGAGAGGAAGACAGTACCGTTCCTGTAATTACATGCAATCATACCTGGTTGGTCATTATAGTCATATGTTGCGATAGGATGAAAGGAAGCTCCCAATTTGGGAACAAAGTACTGTGATGCATAATACATCGTGGTGAAATTCGATGCCAGGTCCGAGAGCTGAGGTCCTACAGAGGATTGATTGACATGCATGGTAGTAGCGTGAATTATTGAACCAGGTTCGCCAAGAGGTGTTATGTAACCATCAAATAAACGCAGATAGATCACACCAAAGGTTGAACCACCACAGATTCCAAAGTACGATCCACCTTGCGCGACGAAGTCTTTGATCTTCTGTTTTCCTTCAGAACCAAGTTCGCTACTGTAACTGGATTCGGATCCACCTGGAAAGACAACAATATCACAGTCATCAAAGAAGTCATCGAGAACTTGAGATGCAGTGATATCTACAACAGTGGCATTCATCCACTCAAACATATTTGTCAGTGCGATTCGGCTTGATGCCATCGGACCCAATCCGTTGTATATTGCCACCTTCACACCAGTCAGATCATCATGTGCAATTTGAGCTGTAGATGGTACTAGTGAAAGAAGAGGTAAAAACAGAGTTGACAATACATAGAAACAAAGCAGTCTTCGATAGCGATGTCCTGATACTCTCCTCTTCATGCAAACTCACCTCATTTATGCAAAATCAAGGGCGTAGAATCTATTTAATACTGCATTTCAACGCAGGATTTCTCCATAGTAGAATTTCAGTGCATACCGTGTAAAGTAGTTCAGTTTATTTTTAACTCGGATTTGATTGCTCTTGAATAGCATATTCGTTATGTGTCAATACATAACACTGGTGGACAATCCGAGGTGACAGAAATGGAAGATAGATTCAACGATGAATTTCCCAGCAACTTCGACGAGCGTTTACCTGTCAAGTCAAAACTTGCCTTTGGTCTCTCACAAGCCTCAATGAACATTCTTCAAATGATTGCTCTCGGTTCTGCAATCACGTTTTATTATAATATCAAACTCGGTCTCAGTGAAGAATTGGTTTCACTAGCTTGGCTCATATTCGCGTTCTGGAATGCCATTAATGACCCCTTGTTTGGTATTCTGCAAGAGAGAATTAATACAGAGATGGGTAGGCGCATCCCTGTCCTGCGTTTTGGGGCTCTCTTCTATGCCCTCACATTCATTATCTCTTGGTTTCCATTTATGGGCGATACGCAGATGGGTTTGTTTTGGAACCTATTGCTTGTCCTCTTTCTTTTCGATTCAATGTTTACCATGCTTGGATTGGTCCA
>SDOA01000190.1 GCA_004524595.1 Candidatus Thorarchaeota archaeon
ATTGCATCTCTATCCACTACATAGCGATTATTACCAACAGTCCATAGTGGAAGCCCAAACTCAGCTAATTCCTGAGTTACTTTTTCGACCACTCCATTCTTGTAGGAATAGATATTCCACCAATTTTTTGGGTCATTATCTTCATAGCCAGCCTGATCCATTACGAAGAATAGTTCCCCGCTCTCACCAAAGGATGGAAAACAGATTGAAGTATTGGATTCTCCTACTGCTTTCTGCGCGGACTCAACGGACATTTTTGCGCTATTGAATTGAGCATGCCAGAGTTCCGACTCATCCCATGGCATATGTGGATGATTCCACTGAATCCAAGCAATCTGCGTCCCATCAGAGGAGAGCACAGGGTCTGCATAGAAGTCGCTTCCAGAAACAAGGATGATCGGCTCTTGGGGAAACGGTTTCTTGAGGTTGATTGCCGCAATGCAGTTCTCATTCTCTCTATCTTCAAATTCTTTCTCAAAAAGAAGGATCAAAATATTTCCATCAGGCGATATAATAGGCGCCGCATATTTCCCTAACGACCCATCTTCTAATCTGTCAGGTGTGACAGGAACCGGAGGAGTGTCGTCTGCTATTTCTTTTTTGTAGAGTCGTTGGTCACTAAAATTAGAGTAGTAGAGCACATTATCATAGACTGCAAACGCTCTTCCACCATACTCGTGCAATCTAGTTCTAACGTTGGAATTGGGTGGGCTGATATCTCTTGTAACCCCTTTTTTATCACATTTCACAATTACAATTCTGCCTTTTTCATGCGGTCGAAGCTCAGCCCAATAATAGAGTCTTTTCTCATCAACGAAGGTATTGAAAAAGAAAGTTGTATCCGAATAGATTTCTTTAGGGGTCACGATGGGATCCCATAAACCATAAGGTTTTGTTTCTTGTTTCATGATACTCACCGCTCCAATGGGTTCTATAATTTGAAAACATCCAATGATGAATAGAAGTAAACTCTGGCATTTGTTTGTTTCCAATTTCTTCTGCTAATGCTATTTATTTGGAAATAGTGAGTGAAACTTTGCAAAACTTGTGAGAGAATAGAGTTGACTTCCCATCTAACACCGATTCACGTGTTCAAATCACGTCCGGCCCACCATTCATTTCTTTTCTGCTTCAAGTTCAGCTGTCATCTCTTGTAATGGAAGACTCTTAACGTTATTAGGGCAGTCAGAACATTCGGAGTATTTGCCGCAGTTTGGTTTGAGTACATTTTGGTCAACCAGAAATTTTGGAAACTCTTTGAAGGGAGTAATATCAACATCAGGTTCAACGGATGTAGAGTAGAACTCGTAGAGGTCCTCAAAGATCTCGATTATTTCAGTAAGAGTTGTCTTGTGGGTTGTTGCATCAGTGTCATCAGCAGAGATTGCAAAGACCAAGCTCCCTTTTGACATCACTGTAAAGGAGAGTCCACCAAGCTGAATTTCATCTAATGATTCTGCATTGAACATCTTTGACAGATTATAGAGTGCACTAAGGAATCCACTGATCATACTATCATCTTCTCCAAAAGAGTGACACTCTCCAAAATTAGCACTAACAAGAGGCCGATTGGTTTTGTCAATGATAATGAGGTTCCTAATCATTGTGCTCACAACTATGGTCTGCTAATCTGACTGATGAAAGATAGTCTAAGAGGTACATAACTGTGTTCCATGAAGAATAGAAGAACGTACTCTAGACATACATCCCCGCTCTCATTGGATGACGGTCTCGGAATATCTTCTGCGCACTCCTATCGAGTGTCATCTGCATCTTTAAGATCTCGGGGCTCAAAGAACCCAGGTCTGGTCGTGTCAGAACAGGACCCTGTAGAATGTGAGAACTCTTGCTTGTTGACAGGTCTTCAAGAGAGAGTGGTGCTCGTTGTAAGACCTCGTGTACCTCTCTTCGAGCCTCTTCAGACCCACCCATTGCATTAGCAATATTCTGCATATCGATATCACTGATTGGTCGCAGCCCAAATTCAGGAGAGGAACGAATTCGCTCAACTGTTTCATTGGAATCTGGCAGTTCAATCCCCGCCCCTGTAAACTCAACCGGATTTAGAGGGATTAATTTCAGCTGAAAGGCAGAGTCTGAACTGAGAACGAGCACTTCTCCCCGAGGCGTGTTCATAATACGCCAGCCACGGGGTCGCTCTGAATACCTCTTAAGAATACGTGGCACTATCTCTTCTGCAGGTTCTGGTTCGTTCACTGTTCTTCATCTTATTATGATATTTTTACATAAAAAGCAATATCGGTAGCTGCGAGATGGCGTTTCTACTCAGTTTTGAGAGCTATAATAGGACTATTTAATCCTCAAGGCCAGCTAGCCAGTAGTTCACCCATTGGCCGCGAGGTCTCAACAGATCCTCTAACAAGATTACTGTGAGATTCAAGTTCGTCTATGATCTTTGCAACAACTCTATCAATGTCTCTGACATCATCAAGTATGTACTTGAAAATTATCGAAGTCCCTCTCCGCTGAACACCAAGCGCAGTAAAAATCACTCGACGTAGCCTCTTTGGCTCATCAGTAAAAGGACCTTGGTAATATTCAGGACTATAGACCACTACAGCAGCCTCTTCTGTGATACTCCGAAAGTCAGAGTATTTTTCAAAGACTACAGGTGGAATAGATACATTCTGTTCGTTATTCATATCTTCCATCTCGCTCTCTTGGAAACCCAACACACACACCCCACCGTTTCCGATGGAGAGTTTCGGAGTTTCCACTGTCCACGACCTCCCGGTCGCTATGTTTATCATATACTTAATTATATATAAATGTATCTAATTATCTATTCTTTTAGATATTTATCATAATAAATAATTGGAACACGTGTTCGAAATAGCCTAACATTGTGGTTTCAAAAGAGGTTTTCCTCAGAAGGTCTCACAGACTTTGCGGATCTTCTCTATCTGTTTTGCTTTAATCGAAGCGAGGAATTCGTACAAACGCCTCATGAGTTCGGATTTGGCTCGAGATGAGATAGAATTATAGAAAGAGAAGCCTTTGAACTCCATATCCAGAGCTCTATTGCATATGAAGAGCCGCGGGTCTGTGTCAGGGTTTGACTGTGAAAAAGGTGTCCGATCCATTCCAAAGGGCGTTGGGTCTGGATCACCGACTGAGAATGAGTCTTTTGCAACCTCTTCAATGGCATCAAGAACACCTGTTGACATCATGAGACGGATTCTTTCGATAAGTTCTCCCTCAGTTTCAGCAAGGACCATGAGAAGAGCCTTCACTTGAGGGGTCTCAACAGCGTTCGCTGCCTTCAGATAGAAGTCGTAATGATTGGCAGATATTGTGAGGGAAACTTTTAACATGCGTTGAAGAGATGTCTGTTCGGGCATTATAACATAACATACACATATGCCTAGAAAGCACTTTCTGTACTAGACTTTAAGCTAGAACGTTCTACAGACTTTACGAATCCGTTTGATTTGCTCCAACTTGATAAAGGCAAGATATTCAAAGACACGGCTAGAGAGCTCGGACTTTGACCGAGTGGCCAATGATAGATAAAATGTGTAACCTTTCAATTCTTGTTGCAATGCCTTGTTACAGATAAAGATTCGCGGGTCAGTCTCGTTGCGTTCAGGAGCAAAGAGAGTGTCATCAGGAGGTTCTTCACCAACTACCACCTTATTCATTGCTTCAATTTCATCTAGAACCCCAGTAGCCATCATATGTTGAATCTCAAATATCAGGTCACGCTCTGTATCTGCTAAGACACGAAGGAGAGCCTTGACTTTTGGTGTTTCGACACTCTTTGCAGTCTTTTCATAATACTCGTAATTACTCTTGGACATTTTAAGGGCCATGTTCAACAGAGTTTCAAGAGGGTTTTTGCGTGACATAAGGTGAAGAAGGCATTCAAAGCTAAAGAAATGGGTTTCTATGTTGAATATCTAGAACCTGAATCTTATTGAAGCCTTATGGATGTTGAAGATATTCCGATACGACTTTGTGTTCTTCTTCTGTCATCATATCTTTGAGCATTCGAAGCCCATCATCTACTATATTCACCAAACAATGTAGTTGTATTTTGAGAGCCTTAGCACGTTCCTTTGCTCCTTGATTCCGGTCAATGACAACAGCAATGTCATCACACTTTATTCCAGAGAGACCACGTTTCTCAATTTCTGCAAGGACTTGAGCTCGTGCAATAATCTTACTCTCCATGCCTGTAACAAGATCGTCGATTAAACAGAGCGTGTCATCATTCTCAATTATTCCCTCAATGATTTGGTGCTGGCCATACTTTGCAATAGATTCTTGCATCTCTGCTTCAGTTCGGACTCCTAGAATCTTACGGGTGTGACAGGCAGGAATGCTTGATTCTAATGATACAGAAGTAGCTATAGGGACACCAGCAAAAGCAATTCCAACCAGTCTATTGACATCAGGAGCCTCTTCTTCAATCAAGATGGCAAGAGCTTTTCCGATCTTTTTCAAAATACCAGGATGAGAACAGAGTTCTCTCAACTGAATATAGAAAGGACTCCAAATTCCTGAATGCAGTGTCCAACCCTCTGGACGGTCTCTTACAGAAGTGAGAATCATCCTCTTTTCATAGATATCTCGAATAATGTCAGTCTTTAGTTCTTCCAGGAGTTGGAGTGTGTTCGTCATCGATGCTACCTATGCAATCACGTTTCATTCTTCCTTAACTCTGTATCGACAGTCGGAGGTCAGTGGGAACAGATATACGATAACGGTTCTGTTTAGTAGATATGGATGATTATGACGTGGCTAGTTGGTTACTGCAAAATGCTGGATCTTGTATTCGATTTCGAACATTGGTTGATATCCTTCAGGAACAAGATGTTGGTATTGTCTCAAGAGCACTTCGCGATATGCTTGCTAGCTCCGAAGTGACCAGATGGTTGACAAACCTTACTCCAAAATTCGACATAAACAGCCTTCATTCAAGCAGAACGGAGGCCTTTGAAAATGTCATGGGAAAACTTGTACAACTTGGACTAAGAGCAGGTCTCCAACCATTTGATAATAAGACGCTGCCTTTTCGTGTCTGGTTATCCGAAAATGTAAAAGAAATACCTCATGTACCGCATGCAGTATTTCTCAGAACTATTGTCGC
>SDOA01000191.1 GCA_004524595.1 Candidatus Thorarchaeota archaeon
AGTTCCTCCATTAATTGGTCTAGGAATAATTTGAGTGCAACCTCATCATTTCCTTGAGCTTGGAGTTCTGCCGAATATTGTTTACCGTCAACAGAAATCGTAGTGAAGGCTTTATCACCAGCAATCTGTAAAGAGAATTTAGC
This sequence comes from Candidatus Thorarchaeota archaeon, assembly GCA_004524595.1. The sequence continues at coordinate 144 of SDOA01000191.1, forward strand.
TCTCCCTTGAAAGAGGGTACTTTCTGCCTCTGAATATTCTTCAAGCAATACGTTAGGTTTCGATGCGATTTGATACCAAACGATTCGGAAAACGGTAGAAGAATCCTCAGAGATGTATTTCTGGTTCTTCGAGACTACCGCCATTTCATCTGTTTCATCCATTGATCTGGCCCTCCCTCAAGGACTTTTAATTAATGTACTAGCTTGCTTATAGAGTTTAGTTGTAGCATTTTCAATGTCAATTTTCCTAGCACCAATTGCAGCATTCATCACAAGATAGCTATGAGGATAGTTATCAATTGATGATCCATAACTGCCTTTCTCAACAGCTCGTGGACCAGTCACTCGTTCATTGTAGAGCCTAGCACCAAGCTCGCGGACATCAATATTATCCATTGTGATTGCACATGCGATAGGATTCTCGACCTGTAACACTCGTTGACCTATCGACTCTGAGAATTGGTGCATTTTTTCTTTCAATAAAGCGATGTTTTCTAACTGTTGCTGTTGTAATGCGTTATAATTATTCAGACCTAGAGCTAATAGAGCTGCTAAAGTCTGGGCTATAGGGGCGGCAGATGCTCGACCTGCATAGGTATCAGATGCCCACTCGATAATCTGTGGATTGGGTGAAACAATGATTGAACCTCCAACTGGTGCGAGAAAATTCTTATCACTACTCTGAACGATTGCATCAACGCGCCCCGCATCGATTGCAGATCTAATATGGTCCATAATGCTCTGTGACTGCACACCATAGGCATTATTGATAACAAGTGGAACATCGTGTTCACCACACATCTTAGCAATTTGTTTTACTGGGTCAGATTCTCGTGGAGGAAAGAAAGTGGTAGTAGCAAGTACTCCACAGGAAGGAGTCTTAGAAATAGCTGATTCAAGAGCACCTATATCGACTTGAACAGCATCCTCCTCAAGAAGGGTCGGTATGATTATTTCTTCAATACCCGTAAAAGAGATGCCGCGTTGCGGTGACTTGTGATCGATACGCGGGTATAGGATTTTCCTAATGCCCAGCTCTCTTCGTAGTCCACCTAAGACAAGAGCGAGGCTCATTCCTGTTGACAGAGGTGTAACTAGACCAGTTCGAATGTTACTCAGACCTAATTTTTTAATGGCATCCAAGGCAACAGTATTCGCTAGCTGCTGCATCACTGATGAACCAACAGCTTTTGGTTGTGGTTCATTCAACTGACCACTCCGTCCAACACCATGGTTGAATCCAGCTGACAGTCTTTCAACATAAGAGGAATATACTCTAGCTTCTCGTTCTCCGACCCTCGCAGCCTCAGGATCTTTATCGGTGTCCATTGAGGAGAGGATTTTGAACATGATCTCAAGCTGAGAGTCTGTCATTGGTTTCTCTGGAAACACACGTCTATTGAGAGCATCGCGGACAGGAGCAAGAAATGCATCGATTGTAGTTCTCCCTCTACGGGCCATGCTCTCTGGAATCGTTTTATCTAGGATTCGATCAATCTCTTCAGGATCCATAACTATACTCCTCCTCTACAAGTCGTTCATAATATACAGGTTCGTTCTCTGATACTGGGGCTTCGAAGACAACCGACACAACACCTCTAGTACCAAAGGTAGTTCTAACGGTACCTCTTATTCCACTCTCTGAGAAGACATTAACTGCAGTTAAAGATTCGGCAACTCTCTTGCTTGATGCAAGACCCTCAACAAGAATGTCGGTCTCTCGTACTCTCTGGATTTTACCCACGCGTGTTTTCTTTCGGCTTAATTTGATTTTGCTGGCAGTATCAAGAATCAATGCAGAACCGATTATTCTCATATGAGATGGTGGGAGGTCTGTACGAAGGAGGAGAACTTTGGCACCAGCATCAATAGCAATAGGTCGTTGGAGTAAGAGGGCAGCATCGAACTCTTCCGATTGAACAGAGTCCAACACAATCTTCGAGCTATTAGAGGTGACATAAGGGATGATTTGCGCATTGACCATGGGCATACCGATAGCTGCATTCAAAATCATTCTCTTAGTGATTCTGCCTTTATAGAGAGGGTTTGTATTTACATGAATAAACAGATTATCTGATTGAGAGATACTACCAGGTGTGCAGAGATAGTCGCCTCTTGTAATCTGCGCGTGATCGATTTCAGGCAGATTGATACCAACTCGGTCTCCTGCAGACGCTTCACGCCTAGCTTGACTAAAGGTCTGAATTGAACGGATCTTTCCCCTACGACCGAGAGGTGCAATTTCCACCAATTCATCGGTTTCTAATCGCCCTTTGAGGATGGTGCCCGTCACCACAGTCCCATGACCCTTTATTGGGAATGCGTGGTCTATTGGCATCAAAACAGCCCCATCTCGTATTCTATGTCGTGGAGTCAATACTCTAAGAAGTGATTTTCTGAGTTCATCAATACCTGTTCCTTTGTGCGCTGAAACTTGAACGAATTCGATGTTTTGAAAACCAGCATCAGAGACTATCTGTTTCATCTTAGACTCTACAGTAGAAACCTGCTTTGGATTGACAAGATCAGTCTTGGTGATAGCTATTACTAGAGATTCGATTTCTAACGAACGAAGGATGACGAGATGCTCACCAGTCTGTAATTTGGGTCCTTCGTCAGCCGCAACAACAAGAATTGCAGAATCGATTATATTGGCACCTGCAACAACACTTCGTATCAGGTCTGCATGACCAGGAGCATCAACAAGAGTGACGAGAAGGTGATCTAGAATGAACATTGTAAACCCAAGGTCTATGGTGATTCCACGCTGCTGTGCTTGTGGATGTTTATCGAGCCCAGCAGTAGAAATCCGTTCACTTAGAACACGAGCTAGAGCAGTCTTTCCATGATCGATATGTCCCATAAGACCGATGTGAACAGGAATCAACTTGTCCATAATATTATCTTCACCTTCACAGATAAAAGAGGACATAAAACCTTCCTAACACTGCTACCTTCAGCAGAGTAGTTTATGTATATGTTTACAGGATGAAGTAGTATGGTATCTAGGTCTCTAGAAAAAATGATGCTCATAGCAGTAGGGCTCTCATCGGCATTGATTATTGGTGTTCCAGTGCTACTCTACGCAATTAACACAATGACAACGACTCAACAGATTCAGTATGCACAGCAAGCATCAGAAGCAATATTCAATGCCACACAACAGATCGATGATGGAGAACTTACTGATATCACCATTCAAGCCTATATTCCATCTAAATTTGCAATGATGACCGATGAGAGTGGATTTACACTGCAAATATCGATAGATACTGGTCGACCTCAACCTGAAACATGTATGACATGGTCTGAGGTTTTTAATCACCAGATTGTGGTAAATTACCCACTTGAGCCGGGCAATTATTACTTTACTTTCGCCATGGTGTCTAATGTAATCCACATTACCTATTCTACTAGTTCATCTTGATAATTGTAATTTTGAGGAGAATTAGAGAACTTTCAATCCAGCATAACGTTTTTAATCAGGCACAAATTCTCGGCGTGATTAGAGCCCAGGTAAGGTATGAATCTATGACTGAAGATGCTGAGAGGCTAGAGGATACGGGTGAGGCAGAAGTTCCTGAACCGGAAGAGATTGAAGAGCCTGTTAAGAAGGAAGTCAAAGAAAAAAGTAAGAAGATCTTCCGCAATCCTCTAGGTATCGTTTTCAATATTAGAATGCTAAGAAGAATTGTTCAGATTCTATTCTTCCTTGGGATAAATGCATACATATTCACTGCTTGGTTTGGTGCAGAGCATATCACATCATTTTGGGTACAGATACAAGCAGTAATGCCATCCCTACCCATCTTAGCGCCGCTTGAAGCACCATTTGCTATGATTTCTGGCTCTTTTGATACAATTCAACGCACATTCACACTGGGAGTATTTCCATTCTTCACGTTAGGAGCTATGATTATAATTTTAATATTCATTGGGAGGGCTCCATGTGGTTGGATCTGTCCAATAGGTACAATTCAAGATTTCGTAACACTTCCGAAACGGAGCAAGATTCGCCCAGCTCCGAATACCGAGGTAGAACTAAGAAAAATCAAGATGTACATCTTTGTTATTGTAGCTGGTCTTGCAGTATGGGTAGGAATATCAAAAATACTCGGGACTGAAGCATCTCTTTTGGCTACCCTTGGTATTTTTGCTGAAGATGCGTTTGCACCCCTTAATCCTGCATACATCTTGTTTGTGATCATGGCAAGACAACCTTGGCCAACAGGTTGGACCACTCTCTGGTACTTCACCCTTTGGCAGTATGCATTGCTTCAGGTTGCATTTGTAATAATCATCTTTGCAATATCATTCTGGGTACCAAGATGGTTCTGTAGATGGGTTTGTCCTGCAGCATGGTTGTACAGTATCTTCTCACGGGAGGCACTGATTGGCATTGGTAGAAATCCAGCAAGATGTACTCCTGACATATGTAATGTCTGTGAGGTTGCTTGCCCGATGAATATCAGAATTAGAAGATATCCGTACCAACACATGCATAGTCCGGATTGTATAATGTGTCTGGATTGCATGAGCAAATGTCCAAATGATGCAATTGTTCTACGTTTCTCATAGATTAAATGAGCCGGCATGTTGTAAGATGCTCTTGATGGATTCGTCTAATTTAGTATAAATCTCAACAAGCTGTAATCCGTGTTCAGTCACTGTTGCTCCACCACCTCCAGTAGAACCGCCCTTAAACGTTTCAATAAGTTGACAATCTAACTTCTTCTCAATCTTTTTTATTACACCCCAGGCATATCTATAGGACATGCCAAGTTTCTGAGCTCCTTTTGTTATTGTTCCCTCTTCATGAATGGCATTTAATATTGCACATGCTCCTTTCCCAAAAATATAATCTCCATCCTGCTCAAACCATAATTTGTAGTCAGGAGAGAGCCAGTTACTCTTGGTTTCTTTCTTGGACATGTGGC
>SDOA01000076.1 GCA_004524595.1 Candidatus Thorarchaeota archaeon
TCTTCACCATAGAATGGAAAAGAGAATGGCAAATCAATGGCTACATAGTCACTCCCATCTTCGCTGAGATCATACCATGTTCCACCACTAGCATCCTCCCAAATATAACTTATCTCAGTTGCAGTATATTCAAAAGCACCGGCTGTAGGTTCGATTACAGATTCGTGAAATTGGTTTTGAACTATTCGAGTTTCAATTATCTCCTTAGATAACGGATTACTCATTATATCATCTTGTGTTTGACTTTCATCCGGAGTTAATAAATCAAGTTGAGAATTGTCAACGTTAGATGGTACTGTTGGAAGACTGCACATAAAATTGCCTAGAATAAAAATAAAGACAACAGAAATTATATAGAGATAAGGCTTTTTTTTCATTTTTTTCTCCTCTGATTTAAATGGACATCGAGAAACATTACTGATTTCGGTAGTTTGTATTAGATTGTATTGCTGTTTAACGATATAAAATTATGTTCATTAAATATTATAATTTATTATTATATTATTGTTATTATTTTAAAAATTAATTGCTTGTAAGAAATGAAGATTGCACGATTATCAGACTCTGAATGCATCATTTGGCTGCATCACAAAACCCTATAAGATTAACATTTATCTCCATCTGTAGTTCTATAGCCTCAATACGTTAAAAGTTTCTAAGGCTCTCTCTTGAGAACCAACTTCTAGGCAGGCAACAATCGATGAATACACGACATCCGCTATCACGAGGTGGATCATATGAGCAGCGACAATCCAGAAAATGGAAGCATCTCCATAATGGCATTGGAGAGTGGGATCAAATATGCAACTCTAGATGAAGCCCCAGATGAACCGCTACTCATAGAGATAATAGGTATTCGCCCAAACGATTTGGCTAAAATATCTCAGCATTTTGAAATCGACCTCGATGACCTGCAAGATGTACAGGACCTTGATGAGCGTCCACGTCTTCAAATTGAAGATAAATTCACTATGATTGTTTTTCGTGTTCCTGTAAATCTAAAAGATATGGACCGTGAATACTCCACGAACCCGTTAGCGATATTCACAAATGGTCGCGATATTATTGTAATTCAAAATGATGAAGTACCAATTAAAAAACATAAACTAAGAAATAGGATTCAATATTGTACAACAGCAGCTGATGTCATCTATAAAATAGTTGAGATTATGATTCATTCATTTGAATCGACACTTGATGTGATTGAATCCAGTATCAACGAAACTGAAGACTTCATTATGAGTGAGATTTATCCCTCGCAACTCGCATGGTTCTTCCAACTATCGCGTGATGCAATCTTCATGGAAACTGCTCTACAAGCAAATATGAAGGTATTACGACGTTTGCAACGATTTAACATGATTGGTCGAATGATTTTAGATGTTGATAGGTTAGAAGAACTAGAGGTTGACCTTCAACAACAGGTCGACCTTAGTGAAATTTACATAGAATTGATTAAAAATGCAATGAATGCCTATGATAGTATTGTAAGTCACAACTTGAACAAAGTCATTAAGATATTAACGTCTATATCTCTCGTCGTTAGTGTACCTACTCTGATTGCAAGCATCTATGGTATGAATGTTGGGCTACCTTTAGAAAATGAACCTTTAGCATTTCCAACAATCATGTTGATTAGCTTTGGCATAACATTACCCATTCTTTTTATATTGCGCAGAAAGAATCTCGTTTAGATTTACAGGATTTCTCACATTATTCTCAGAAATCGATGATGTGTCTGCTCTCTTGTGCCTACAAATTCCGGAATGTGAATTTTATATACCAATCTTTGCGAGTTTTACTGACTCATTGGAAATCCAGCTTCCAAACTACTCCTTCGAGTAATGAATCATTATTCTTTATTTAAAAAATGTAAGGAATTTAAAACTGAGTCAATTCATAACATTTAAGAAGTTGAATGAAGGACATATTTTAATCATGGTTTTCGTAATCATTACAGTTTGGAGATAGTAATTTGACTAAAATACAGATTCTAAAAAACTATATAGATGGTGAATGGGTCGCATCCGAATCCGAGATAACACGGGATGTACTGAACCCTGCCACGGGTGAGATAATTGCTAAAGTTCCTATGAGTACGCCACAGGAAACAAACGAAGCAATCGCAGCCGCAAAAAGAGCATATGAAAAATGGAGAAGAACGATTCCTATTACAAGAGCACGTTACTTCTTTGAATTAAAAAATATAATGGAGAAGAACTTTGAAGAGCTTGCACAAGATCTTGTAAAAGAGAATGGAAAGACAATCGATGAATCTCGTGGAGAGATACGAAGAGGTATAGAATGTGTTGAGGTAGCAGCGGGAATTCCCTCCCTCATGATGGGTGTGAACGCAGAAGACATCGCTGTAGGCATGGATGAAATCCTCATTAGACAACCTGTTGGAGTGTTCTTTTCACTTAATCCTTTCAACTTTCCCAACATGGTGCCCTTGTGGTCGCTTCCCTTCGCCGTGGCTACTGGCAATACTTACATCGTTAAGCCTTCGTCACAAGCTCCATTAAGTCAAATCAAGCTTTTCGAGATTATTGATGAACTCGACTTTCCTCCAGGTGTAATGAACCTTGTTTGTGGTGGTGAAGAGGTTGCCAATACCCTTCTCGACAGCCCTGATACTAGAGGTGTATCTTTCGTAGGTTCGACTGTAGTTGGAAAGAAGGTCTATTCAAGGGCAGCACAAAATGGAAAGCGTGCTTCAGTTCAAGGAGGTGCGAAGAATTTCCTTTTAGTGATGCCTGACGCGGATTTGGAAAGAACAGCTTCAGCTCTTATGACCTCCTGCTATGGTTGTGCTGGTCAGCGTTGCCTTGCTGGCTCAGTCATCCTTACATTTGAAGAGAACCACGAACCCCTCAAGGATCTACTTGTCGAAAAAGCCAAGATGATTAAAGTTGGAAATGGTCTTGAAGAAGGGGTCCAAATGGGTCCAGTAATCTCAGCAAAAGCAAAGGAAACGGTATTAGGCTATATCAACAAAGGTGTGGAAGAAGGAGCGAATCTTCTTCTTGACGGTCGCAATATCAAAGTAGAAGGCCACCCGAATGGCTTCTTCGTTGGACCAACAATCTTCGATAATGTCACTCCCGAGATGATTATAGCCAAAGAAGAGATTTTTGGCCCAGTCCTGTCGATGATGAAAGTGAAAAGCTTCGACCATGCGTTGGAAATAATCCATGCTAATCCCTATGGCAATGCTTCTTCAATCTTTACATCAAGCGGAAAATGGGCTCGTGAATTCCAGTACAGAGTCCAAACAGGCAATGTTGGAATCAACGTAGGAATCGTAGCTCCAGTCGCACACTTCCCCTTCTCAGGAATGAAGGACTCTTTCTTTGGAGACCTGCATGGACAGGGAGAAGATTCAATAAGATTCTTCACTGAGTCGAAAGTCGTGATTACCCGGTGGTTCTGAATCGAGGATGGTGAGAGGATAATGGAACTAGGAACAGCTGGCTCGATATTAAGCTATGCGCTCGACCTTGAGGCTAAGGCTACAGAATTTTATCAAAAGAGTATTGAAGGCAATATCAGCGCTGACGTCAAAGAAGCATTTGAAGAGAATAACCAACGTCATCGCAAAATAGCGAAGACTCTAGATCGAATGAGAAAGGAGAATGTCACTGAGATGATTCTGGAACCTGTTCATGATTTTGAGAGTGACGATTTTGTTATTGAAATAACGCACATACAAAGTACTGTGGTTGTCGCTAAGAAGATTGAACAGACCATTCTTGAATACTTAAGAGCATCTGCAGAAAAGGTGGCATTCTTACCTCAGATGAAAGAAATGCTGGAGGACCTTGCTAGTAGAATTATGAAGAATTCCAATGCACTGAACAATCTCGGTTCTGAATAAGAAATTGCCATACCTAGGTGTCCAGCCTAGGTTTTTTCCAAATGCTTTCTGAAAGAACTTGAGCAAATAGCATCAAGTTCTTCATTCTTTATCAAATCTATGTCTGAGCGAATTAGGTGATAATGGAAGAATATTTAGATATCCAATCTGAAATCTTCCCTAACGATTTCTCCAACGACCAGAGTGGATGTTCTCTCAATTCCTGGCGTTGCTGTTAATTTCTCAAGTATGCTCAAGTATTCAGTCTTGCTTTTAGATCTTGTAATGACAATGAAGTCATTATCGCCCAGAGTGAAATAGACTGCCCATATTCCACGAATATTAGCTAGTTCTTCTCCTACTCGTTTGTGATATCCGGGGCCGTAAGCAGCTCGCACGTGAATAATAGTTAGGAATGTAAGACCAAGTTTCTCTGCATTAATATGTGCATAGTACCCGTCAATGACGCCTTCCTTTTCTAACCTCTTAATACGATAATGTACTGTAGATGTCGGAGCACCTACTTTGTTAGCAATGTCCTGCAGGGCAATTCTACTATCTGTTTGCAACTCACGAAGAATTGTGAAATCTAGTTCATCAAATTGCTGCTCCTGAGGCACTATTGATGTCCTCCTTGTCTAAACATGCGACCATTCTCCCATCTTCTAATTTCCTCAATACCGGTTCTACCTCGCTGCAATTCGCTTTGGCGAATGGGCATCGTGGATGGAACCTGCAACCAGTTGGTAGGTTTATTGGATTAGGAGTTTCCCCTTTTAAAAGAATCTTTTCCCGTTGGTCCTTTGGATCGGGAACTGGAACGACTGAAACAAGTGCTTTTGTGTAGGGGTGCTGAGGATCATCTATGATTTTCTTTGCTTCGCCAGTTTCAACGATTCGCCCCAAGTATGTGACTGCGATTCTATCAGCTATTTGCCTAGCTACAGCAAGGTCGTGTGTAATGAACAATATCGTAATACCCATCCTCTCTCTGATATCGAGCAATAATTTCAAGATTTGGCCTCTCATCGATACATCTAACATTGATACAGGTTCATCGGCGACGAGGATTTCAGGGTCAAGCGCTAAGGCTGCTGCAATTGCAACTCGCTGCCTTTGACCTCCTGAGAGTTCATGGGGGTATCTATTGATGTAGTCTGTTGCAGGAACCATTCCAACATTCTCAAGTGACTCTATGATCTTATTCCTCTCATCTTCAGCAGATTCATAGAGCTGGTGGATTCTCAGAGGTTCGGCTACTATGTCACCGATACGCATGTTGCTGTTGAGAGAACTATAGGGGTCTTGAAATATCATTTGAATTCGAGTACGGTATTTCATGAACTCGAATTCTGGCATTCTCGAGACTTCAACACCATCAAACCATATTTCCCCATCTGTAGGTTCCTCTAATCGCATAAGCATCCTAGCACACGTTGTCTTTCCACATCCACTCTCGCCTACAACTGCGAAGATTTCACGCTTCCGAAGTTCAATGCTAATGCCATCCACTGCCTTCACATAATCTGGTTCACGGGATCTGAAGAAGCCTGATAGCAAACCGCTTCTCACTTCAAAATACTTCTTAAGATCGCGAGTTTCAAGGATTATATCGGAACTCAAATTTCATCACTCCTAAAGCAGGCCACACGCATGCCATTCTTAGATTCCAATGGAGGTATCTCTTCTCTACATTTCTCTATTACAAAATCACACCTTGGATGATAGGGACATCCAGTGGGAGGATTGAGAAGATCTGGAGGATTGCCAGGGATGAAGTCAATCTCCCGGTCATCTAAAAGACTGGGAAACGATGAAATTAGTTTCCTCGTGTATGGGTGAGATGGTGATTCAAAGAGTATCTCAACAGGAGCTTCTTCCACGATACGACCAGCATACATGATCACTATTCTATCACAAGTTTCCGCAATGACTGATAAGTCATGGGTTATTAGTATGAGCGAAAGATTTGTCTGATGTTTGAGCGATTTTAGAAGCTCAAGAATCTGAGCCTGAATCATTACATCCAAGGCTGTTGTCGGTTCATCAGCAATCACTAGTGAAGGATGACATACGAGTGACAGAGCAATCATCGCCCGTTGTTTCATCCCTCCGCTTAACTCATGCGGATAGGAATTACCCCTTGATCGCTCAATTCCCATAGCCTCCAGTAGATCAAGTGACCGTTCAATAGCCTCTTCTTCTGTCACATTCTCATGTAGAAGAATGGCATTCTTCATCTGGTCAATTACTTTATGAACAGGATTTAACGCGTTCATCGATCCCTGAAAAATCATCGATAGCTCTTTCCATAGAATAGAGTTTACTTCTTGTCTTGATATTCCTAGAATGTCCTGTCCTTTGAAGCAGATTGAACCGCTGTTAATAATTCCCTCTCTAGGTAATAACTGCATGATTGTCATTGCGGTTGTGGTCTTGCCACACCCACTCTCACCACTGATTCCGACGAACTCACCACATTCTACCGTGAGTTCTACGTCCTGCACAGCTTTGACCTTTCCTTTCAGGGTCTGATAATACACATTCAGGTTACGAATATCAAGTATACGATTAGATACTTCAGATGCCATTTTGTTACCTCCTTCGGAGACGTGGGTTCATAACTTCATCAAGTCCAAAACCAAGGAACGATATTCCAACTAATAGAATGATAATTGCAACTCCTGGAGCATAGATAAGCCAGTCCATGCCCAGTGATATGCCTTGGTTCTGAGCTAAATACAACAGAGACCCCCAGCTAGTGATTCCAGGGTCTCCTAAACCAACGAAGTCTAGAGATATCTCAAAGAATATCGCGTTCATGACAAGCAAAACTGTCTGTACGATGATTAAAGGCGCTACCGACGGTAATATGTGTTTAGTCATTATGTAGAAATTGCTGCCGCCCACAGAACGTACTCTTTCGATATATCCTCTTTCTTTTAATGAAAGAACTTGTCCTCTTATGATTCTGGCTGTCGTAGCCCATGAGAAGATCCCAATTACTATCAGCATGGTTGTGAGTGAAGGTCCAACGACTGCAGCTATAATGATCATCAACACAAAAGCAGGGATTACAAAGAAAATATCAGTGAATCGCATAAGAAGCGCGTCTATTCGACCACCATAATATCCTGAGATAAGTCCTACAGCTGTGCCTATTACTACTGATATGGAAGCAGCCAGCAACCCGATTAAGAGCGTGATTCGTGCTCCAATTATGATGCCACTGAAAAGATCGTGACCTAATTGATCTGTACCCAATAGATGGAAGTCAAAGAAATTAACGGGTTGATATGTCATGAGAAGTTGTGTGAAATAGATCAGAATAGATGCACCAATCATTAGCACCAAAAATGAAGCAAGTCTTGGAAATAGTTCACGAATGGGGGGCCTGTTAATGTTTCGAACTAACATGACTCCCTTATATACAAAGAACCCTCCGATGATCACAATAACTAGTGAACCTACCTGTGAAAGACTATTCTCTTTCAAAAGTGATGCAATCATAAGAGCTGCTCCAGACTGCACAATCAGCAAACCATAGCCAATCTTTCGAATCCATGCAGGTGTTTCAGAAATATTCTTGCGGTTGAAGAATAACGTGAGCACTAATCCAAAAAATAGAATCGCAAGAGAAATTGTCAACACAATTCCCAGTAAGGGAGGTAGTGATGTAGGGGGCATGAATGCAGGACCTGCCCCAATGGCTTTAGCGTCATAGGGAATTATTACTTCACCGAACAAGGCTATAGCAGAAAAAATGATGACAATGACCAAACCCAAAAGGCCCAGTCGATTTTCAATGATTTGATTGAATATTGAGGATACTCTTTGAGGTCGCTCAATGATTGATCCAAGAAGCTTGATAACCATTCCTATTGCTATCATGTATATGGAAAGACTCCAAGTGTTGATACCAGCCCATGGAACACTTATGATGATCAAAATAAACACAATTGAAAACCACAGGAATCCCATAATAAACAAAACATTAGCGAATCTATCGATCATCTTAATCCTGCGTGTTCTCCAAGTAAACCTCAAGTTGGTCAATCGATATGGATTGATTAGTGAACGTAAAAAGCCCAATACTCTTCTTCTTTGAATTATAGCAACTACCAAACCAGTAAGAAGGAACATTTCAATGAGTATTCTTGGTGTGACCACGACTGCAAAGAGATCGAGAGCAAGAAGAGCAATAATTGCAATAGTGGAGAGATTAATTCTATCTCTAAAACGCCCTGAACGGGTCTTTGCAGTAATTTTTACTTGTCCCCCAACTCGTATTCGTGGGTCAAGATAATAATAGATGAAATCTGCAATCAGGTTCGTGAATACAAGAACCACAGTGAACATAAAGAATGTCGCTTGCATAATTGGATAGTCTCTGTGAACAACAGCATCCCATATAAGACGTCCAATTCCATGGTAGTTAAATACGATCTCGATGAGCAAAGCTCCAACGACTGAGAAGCCTATTTGGATTGCTATAACAGTAGATACAGGAATTCGAGCGTTTGGTACTGCTTCATTGTTGAGCTGAGCTCTTTCAGATTGTCCTTTGGCTTTCGCAGTCAACATATAGTCTTCACTGAGAACATCAAGAAGTGAATTCCGCATGATTAAGGTGAAGACTCCAAAGATTACAAGCGTAAGGACCAATATTGGCAAGAATAGGTGTGCCACTGCATCACCTAAGAATCCAAGAATGTTACCATTCTCCATATACGTGTTGAATGAGCGCATAAAATTATACGGATTCGTAGGAGCAATCTGGAGATTATAACCGAAAATTAAAAGCAAGATCATACCAAGCCAGAAACCAGGAATTGCATACATGACCAATGAAAAAAGCAACCCAATAGCATCACGCCATTTGCCTCGGTGCCAAGCACCAACCTTGCCAATCCAGATTCCAAGGAGTATGGCTATAATGTCCGCTGGAATCATCAGAACTAATGTGTTGATTAGCCGTTCTGAGATGATTGTGCCAATATTGAAATTTGCACCATAGAAAAACGAAATTCCGAATTCTCCTCGTAAGAAATTCGCTATGAAGGCAAAAAATTGAACAGATAGAGGTAGATCTAATCCAAACTGTCGAATTATCTGTTGCTGAACCGCTTCGCTTAGGTTCGGGTTTCTAGCAAGTCGATCTATTATACTGCCTGGCAGTAAGTGAAATATAGCGAAATCGATTGCTAGTACAATGAATATCGTGATGATAGCCTGTATAACTCGCTTTGCTAGTAAGTCTCTTAATGCTATTTTTGTCACTCTCCATGTCTTTTTGATAACTATCCCCAGTTAATAATGTAGCAAAACACTCTACTTTCTCTCATAGTCACAATCTCAATGGGTTTATTGTTATTGTAGTTCTTAGCTGTCAATAGTATTCCCAATTTTTCGTTTTGAACTGGATTCTAGATGAGAATCAAATTCTAGAGCAGAATTTGTATTTCATTCAACTTTTTAAGTCTTTTCTCTGGAAAATAGTCATATTTGGATTTTTCATGTACTTGGCTTTGGAATTAAAATAGACAGTGAAAAAAATTCGTATATTTATTGAAATAGATAAAGAAAAAAAAAAGAAGAAAGAGCTACAGCAGATATGGTAAGTATCTTTACCATAGCTCATTCTTGACTATTTACGTTTCATCCAGAATACTACAAGAATCACAACAACAATTGCTACGCCTGCCACGAGTGCAATCATCTCAAGTGGGATTGGTGCAGGAGGAATTCCTGCTAGAGGTTCTGCAGTAATCCATGCTTTCACATTGAGAAGTCCGTATATACCACTAGTCCAGTCGGTCTCATAGAAAGTCCATTTGTCTTTTCTGTAGATTTCCGCATCCCTATAGTAGACGACAGGGATTATAGCTGATTCGTCGTACATGATCTGCTGGAATTCATCGACAAGCTCCTTCCTCTCAGATTCATCGGGTGTCATTTGTTGAAGGTGGAAAATCTCGTCAATCCTTGGAACTGAGATGTCAACTGGATTCAAGCCGCCATCTGTTCGATGGTACCAGATATAGTAGTTGGGATCCATCAATTGAGTCCAGAAGTCGATTACCAGATCAAAGTTCCATGTATCTACAGTCAAGTCCTGGACAAATGTAGTAGATTCAACGGGAACCGTTGTGATATCAATACCTGCTGCTTCAAGATCCTCTTCAAGTAGCGTGGCCTCTACGAATGCAATAGGATCTCCGGCTACGTACTTCAGCGTGAACGAAAGTGTTTCAACGACTCCGTCAATCTCTTTCTCCCAGAGATCTTCAGTATTTAGAGTCCATCCTGCACTTTCAAGCGTTGCTATAGCCGCTGCTGTCCCATAAGTGAACTCGACCAAGTTATCATTGTGCCAAGGTAGTGAATCGTGAATCACTGAATCAGCTGCTCGGGCGGTTCCTAAATATGCTACATCAGCAATCCTCGTCTTGTTGATTGCTTGATGAATCGCTTTTCTGACATCATCTTCTAGCAATGCGTTATGCTTTGCCCCACGGCCTTCATACATACCAGAAGCGTTGAGGTATTCTTCAAATTGGTTTATGAGAAATGTCCTCGCTCCTAAAAAGTCATTTTCCATGACCTCTACATTCGCACCAAAGGTGCCAAGCTCTGTGAACGAGATACTTGTTTGACATAAATCAATATCTCCGCGGACAACTCCCTGAGTCATTGTTTCCACAGTCGAATACACGATGAAATCAATGCCATCATACTTAATTTCACCCTTGTGATAGTTCGGATTTGCCAATAGTCGGAGGTACTCTCCTGGTACCCATTCATCAAACATGAAGGGACCAGATCCAATTCTGGGCTCAGCCCAAGTAGGGTCGAGAACACCCCAGCAAATACCATCGTACCATTTGGAATCCCAGAACGAGGTTGGTACCCATGTAAAGTTCTCAAGATAGTATCCATAGTAGTCCTCACTATCGATTCCAAAAGTGGGGTGATGCCACATTAAAGGATCCCACATGTGCATTGGGAATATTGATAGGTATGGAATGCTCTTAAGGAAATATTCCTGAGATATCGTTACGGGAGTTCCATTATAACTATCACGATAATAGTAGTAAGGGGTTTCGTCTGGAATAGGATCCCAGTGATACAGACTAGGGTATCCACTGTCCACGAAATTCAGCACAATGGTGTGATCGTCAAGGATTTTGATGTTATTATGGTCAATATGAGTTGTTGATGCGGCCCACCATCCAAGCCACGTATTGGTAAACAATGTCCAATTCACATCTGCTGCTGTTAAGGGAGTACCATCGTGCCATGTTGCATCCTCAAAGAGATGGAATGTGACTTGTGTACCATTATCGGCCCACTCCCAAGTTTCAGCCAATCCTGGTGCAGAAATCCAACCATCATCTGTTAGTTCCCATCGAACCAAAGGTTCGTATATTAGTCCTATTATAATCCATGCAAGTTCTGACCACGCAAGTATTGGATTCAGATTCTCAGGGTCTCCAACAATGCCAACCTTGAGGAACTTTTCCTCTTCTTGGGCATTGACCAGACCCGGAGTGAAACCAAAACCACCTGCGACCATCAGAAAAACCAGCAGGATTGCTATGAGTTTGTCATTCCTCATTGTTTCAATCTCCATTTGTTAACGAAAATAATATACACACCTAGTTAAGTATTTTTCCAATCATGGTTCTTTGTTTTGGATACTATCCGAATTTCTAGGTGTATTCCTGTACACAAATCTTTTCTGTGCTTGGGTGCTGCACCATCCTTATTGATGGAGTGTAATTGATAATAGAAGCGATATCGACATAAGTAGTGATATCAGCATTTGGAATTCGTTTATCAAAGTATAAAATTATGTTGACAAGAAGGTGCTCAGATAATTTGAAATACACTAAACCAGAGATTAAGGTATGTCCTCCAGGACCCAATTCTAAAGCCTTTATTGATCGTGATAATTTGGTCATGTCAAAGTCACTCACTCGAAGTAGCGAGCTCGTGGCTAAGACTGCGCACGGTGTTTTTGTACAAGATCTTGACGACAATGTCTACTTAGACTTTGGAGCCGGAATCGCCGTTGCAGGTGTTGGCCATACACACCCCAAGGTTGTGAAGGCTATCAAGCAGCAAGCTGAACAATTGATCTTCATCAACAGCCTTGACTACTATAGTATACCTCAGGTCGATTATGCAGAAAAGCTGGTCCAGATTACGCCTGGTAATTTTAAGAAGCGTGTATTCTTTGCGAATTCTGGAAGCGAGAGTGTAGATGGTGCTATCAAGTGCGCTAAGTACTACAATCGGAAACAAGGACGTGGCGGCTATAACGGTATTGGTTTTTTAGGGGGGTTCCATGGGCGAACTATGGGGGCTGTAAGCTTTACCACATCCAGCAAAGGTGCTCGTAAGTCATTCTGGCCAATGTATGCAGGAAATGTCATTGTTCCATACGCTGACTGCTATCATTGCCCTTTCCGGCAGACCTATCCGGATTGTGGTCTATATTGCATGGACTACATCACCAATGTAGTTTTCGAGAAGATGCTGGACGCCGATGATGTTGGATTCTTTCTGCTCGAACCGATTCAAGGGGCAGGCGGATATATTGTGCCACCTACTGAATGGCTTCAAGCCATACAGAAATTCGCTAACGACAATGGTATTACTCTTATCGTTGATGAAGTTCAAACTGGTTTTGCCCGAACTGGTGAATGGTTTGCGAGTCAGCATTTCGGGATTGTTCCCGATATCATGACAGTTAGTAAGGCAATAGCGGCAGGTCTACCCTGCGGAGCATTCATCAGTAGTGCCGAGATGCAGGACTGGTGGCCTGGAGCACATGAAGGCACGCTGAACGGAAACCCAGTAGTTTTGGCAGCAGCAAATGCGGTTCTGGACATTATGACTGAGCAGAATCTTCGTGAGAATGCTAAGATTCAGGGAGCATATCTCAAGAAGCGTTGGATAGAGTTTCAAGAAAGTCATCCAGAAGTGGGTGATGTCAGAGGTGTTGGGCTCATGGTAGGCGTAGAGTTTGTGAAGAACCAAGAAACACGAGAGTCAGATCCTAAATTGAGAAATGCTTTAATGGAACAGGCATTCAAAGAAGGATTGATGCTTCTTGGTGCAGGGAAGAACTCAATTCGGCTATGTCCTCCGCTCATAATAAAAAGAAAGCACATAGATATGGCTATGGATATTATCGAATCTGCTTGGAAGAAGATATGAAAATGAATCAAAGGACATAATCCGTCTTAATGTGAAACTGAATGCTGCACTCAATATGCAGCCTTAAAACTACGCTAGAACTGACCTGAGATCAATGACTCTACTATATGCGGTGTTATACAGTGAAGCCACTTGAATTTATCTTAAGTATTGAGCAGCAGTTCAAATTCAAGAACACCATAGATGGATGTTCAAGTCCTTCACAATCACGTTCTATTTTCTACGTAACTGCATGATAAGAACTGCTAGCGCAATAACACTAATAGATGCGGCCAAGGCGATTATGACTTGCAAGTCTAGAATTGGATATTGTTCAGGAGAAATATCAATTGACGCTAACCAGAGTGCTGCAGATTTGCAGAGACCCCAATCAGTTCCATTATCATCGAGTATGTTGTCCCATATGCATCCATCGCGGAAGCTGTCCTCATCCCATTCTGGATGTGGCCCTGTGAGGAAAACTTTCCCAGCCTCATGCTCGAATGCAATCATAGCTGGCATGTCATTATAGCTGTATGAAGCCATTGTTATAATGTCGTCAATGCCCTCAGTTTCAAAGTAAGGACCGCCATAGTACATAATGCTGTGAGTACTAGGCTCTTGTGACAAATCAATGATTCCGTTACTAACATTCATTCTCACATCAGTCATTGCATAGTTTGGCCAATCTGCAATACCGGCAATGGGACCAACTCCGCGTCCCGGAAACAAGTCCAGACCATAGTGGTATATACCTGTGCGACCATTTTCAGTCCATTTAAATTCATGACACGCATAGTACGCCCCTGCACAAGTCCCCCAATATGCTCCACCTTCTGAAACAAAGTCCTGAATAGCTTTCGCACCACTGTAACCGAGGTCGATATAATAATCATAGGCATATCCTCCCGGAACTGCGATTATTTGAAAACCTTCTAGTACACCTGCCTTAATCGCCGATGAGTTCACAATCTCCACTGTGGCGTTCATCCAACGGAACATCCAAAATAATGCAGCCATACTACTTTCTCGTGGATCAGTCGAATCAGAACTAGAACCCCCGTCATAGACAGCCACCTTGATTCCCATCAGGTCATCTTGCTGTTGAGAATCAATCCTTGGAATTGTAGTACCTGTAAAAACCAATAGAACTGTCAGTCCAACCAATAGCAACCGGTATTTTCTATGCTGCAATATGCTCACCATGATATCGTTTTATTGTGAGATCCGTTCTGACAAGGCGATATTGAAACACGTGCCCACCTTGACGAAATCATACAATCTCAATTGTTTTGATAGACTCTTGATATCGCTCTTATAGTAATCATTAGTTAGGTGTTGACATAAATATTCTATGATGCCATTTATTCGAGGTATTCAGGAATATGAGTCTTGAATGAAAGCATATAAAAATAAAGCAAAAGATATATCTATCAATTGGAACGTGTTCAATACAGACACCCAAGTGTTGGATGTTCTATCACTTAGCCCAGATGCGTCCGAGGAAAGATACCTTTCTTTGTGAGGTACTGAGCTTTGCTTACATATAGGGTTCAAATCTGGAGATATACAAAATGGTTACAGCTAAAGAAGTCTTTGATGAAGATAAAGAGTATTTTCAACAGGGATACGCAAGAGTGCCAATTGTGATGGTGGAAGGCAAAGGTGCTGTTTTGATAGACATCGATGGAAAAGAGTACATCGACTGTTTTGCTGGGATTTCCACAGCAAATGTGGGACACGCGCCTCCTGCCCTCATAGAAGCAGGTACTGAACAGATGAAAAAGCTCTTCCATGTTTCAGGAAGATATCACACATTACCACAGTTGAAGCTTGTCAAAAAACTTGCCGAGATTGCGCCAGGAGACCTCAAGAAAACATTCCTTTGTAATAGTGGATCAGAGGCAGTCGAAAATGCAGTGAAATTGGTGAAGAAATATGCATTCTCAAGAGGATCGCCGGGTGGAGCTTTGATTAGCCTTGAGTGTGCATTTCATGGCAGACTTGGCTATTCGTTCAGTCTGACTGCAAATTCATCGTATAAGAAAGGGTTTGGGTCGTATTCGAATGCTCCCGGTGTGAAGCATGCACCTGTGCCATACCCTTACAGATCAAGACTGGATGAAAAGGAATGTGGAATCGATGCTGCAAACCGTCTGGAAGAGGTCATAGATAGACATACAGCAGGTGATGTTGCAGGATTTGTTATGGAGCCAATTCTTGGAGAAGGGGGTATCATTGTACCACCCGATTCATACTTCGTTGAAATCGTCAAGATTCTAAACGAACGTGAAATTCCATTTGTTGCAGATGAAGTCCAGACTGGTTTCGGTAGAACCGGAAAACTATTTGCATGTGAACACTGGGGATTGAAACCGGATGTGATGACCCTAGCGAAAGGATTAGGTGGCGGTATCCCTGTCGGTGCATGTATAGGCACAGATAAGATGACATCACCTATCGAGTCAGGTGACTTCTTCTCGACCTTTGGGGGTAATCCAGTTGCAAGTGCAATAGCTCTGGCAAGTATCAATATGATTCAGAATGATGGTCTTGTTGAGAATTCAGCAAGAGTCGGAAAAGTCTTCATGGATGGACTTAGGGATATTCAAAAGACAAAACCAATCATTGGTGATATACGAGGAAAAGGCTTGATGATAGGAATTGAACTGGTCACGGACCAATCGTCCAAGACACCAGCTCAGAAGGAAGCAAAACAACTTGTAGAAAAGCTTCATGCTGCAGGTGTTGTCATCGGTCTTGGTGGTATTTTCAAGAATGTGGTCCGGCTCCAACCACCTCTCGTTATTTCTGAGGAACAGGCAAAGATTGTTCTTGAGAGGTTCGAGAAAGAATTGATACGAATATGAGGTGATTTTTTGTCAAGAAGACTAGGCGTTGCAGGCTTGCAATT
Source organism: Candidatus Thorarchaeota archaeon (assembly GCA_004524595.1). The sequence continues at coordinate 15,975 of SDOA01000076.1, forward strand.
ATCTAAGAGTGGAAACGGCGCAGTTGATTTTCAAAAGTTCGAAAATGCTGCCACAAAAACAAAAGAATCGTTTCCTTGGGTCGATCTGATCTTTACAGGTGAACTCTATCTTCAAGAATATGGGACAGCAAAATTGAAGGACCATGCTCAACCCATACCCAACAACCTGACTGACCAGCTCTCAGAAATGGCTAAGAAACTTGAGTGCTGGTTAGTCCCTGGTTCATTCCTAGAATTAGATGGTTCAGAGGTCTATAACACCGCTCTAGTCTTCAATCCAGAGGGGAAGATTGTTGCAAAGTACAGGAAAATCTTCCCCTGGATGCCACATGAGAAAACAGGCTGGGGAACAGACTTTGTGACCTTTGATATACCAAAGATTGGAAGAATCGGGATTGTGATATGTTACGACCTCTGGTTCCCCGAGTTGTTTCGAACACTATCGTGGATGGGAGCTGAAGTTATTCTACAACCATCGCTTACATACACATCTGACAGACCTGCTGAGCTTGTCCTTGCCCAGGCGCAAGCAATCATGCATCAGTGTTATGTCCTAAATGTCAATGTGGTGTCAGCTCGAGGTGGGGGTGATTCTATATGGGTAGATCCCGAAGGACTCATTCTTGAAAAGACCGGTAATCACGATGCGACCATTACCAATGTCATAGACTTTGATAAGGTGAGTTGGGTGAGACAACACGGCCATTTCGGACTTAACCCGGTCTGGAAGAGTCTAAGGGACTCACCGTTGCAGGGAAAATTTCCTCCCTATCAAAACTTTCAGGAAGGGGAGATTTTCAAAGGTCTAGGAAAACTAAAGATGCAGAGTAGCATAAGAGAATGGAAAGACTAAGACAGCAAAAGAGGAGATACAAAAAATGCATGAACTTACACTAAAAGGAACCTATTCGGAGATGGGGACGCAACTAGGACTACTGATGAAGAAGAACAAGTATACGCCACCTCCAGTTAAAGATGAGAGATATGAGATGGCGAAAGGCTGTGAACGTGCCTTGGAAAAGTATGCTCCGACTCTCCTTGAGGAGATTGATGCAATGGTAAAAGCCGGAGGGTATGAAGACACTACTCTCAAGGTCTTCCAGTTAGCATTAAATCCATATCCCACAAATGGGTGTAGCATCTTTGCCGTGACAGGTGAATACACTACAACTGGGAATGTCATCTTTGCACGCAATTATGACTGGGATTGGAATGGACTTGAACATTTCACACTATTCAAGACCTATCCGAAAGATGCACTTGCAAGCTTGGGTTATTGCGACCTCATGGTTGGAAGATATGGTGGAATCAATGAAGCAGGTCTCGCCATAGGCTTGACAGCAATTCCAGCATTTCCCGCTGACTACCCTGGTGTCATGCTTCATCTAGCCACTCAATGGATTCTGGACAATTGTAGTAATGTGAAAGATGCAGTTGACTATATGCGAAAAATACCCCATGTCCGAGCGAACAACTATCTTGTAGCTGATTCAGAAGGTGAAGCGGCTTGCATTCAGGCGGCTCCGAAGTGTGTGGAAGTTGTAGAACCTGTTAATGGCCTCGTCGTTGCCACTAATCATTTTCAGACAACGAAGATGCAAGCATTTGAGGTTAGAGAGAAAATACCCGAGTCGAGTGTGCCAAGGCTCGAGCACATAAATAAATGGTTCAATAAGAGGAAAGGAAAGATTGACCAAGTACAGGCTCAATCTGAATTGAAAGGAATGATTGCCAGCGGAGCTGGTGTATGTCAGGATCTTGTAAAGGACAACGCAAGGTTCTCCACGATTTTATCATGGACACATGAGCTAGGCACAAGAGAAATAGAGCTCACTGATGGGATTCCAAGTGAGGTTGACTACAAGAAATATACATTCTGAAGACGAGGGAGAAGTAGACTATGGCGCTATATGCAGATCTTGTTGTAATAAATGGAAAAATTATCACTATGGATGATGATGGGAGAATTGCTAATGCATTGGCAGTAAGAGATGGTCGAATTGTTGCAGTTCGTCCTACATCAGATATGAAGGAATTCATAGGGCCTGATACAAAGATACTCGATATGGGTGGCAAGACTGTCATTCCAGGTCTCATCGATTCTCATGCACACTATATGAGCGCTGGTTCGGACCGTGAGATCTTTGTAAATCTCAGTGAGGAGGCAGGCGTTCATTGCATTGCTGATATGCAAGCGAAACTGAAAGAAAAAGCTAAACATACACCAAAAGGTGAGTGGATTTTTGGACACCAAGAAGATGACTCAAAGCTCAAGGAACAAAGACATCCCACTCGTTGGGAGTTAGATGTGGCTTCGACTGACCATTTCATTGTTGTAACATTTGTTGGAGGACATTTTTGGATGGCCAACTCAAAAGCCCTTGAAGCAGCAGGAGTCACAAAAGACACCCCGGACCCAGTAGGAGGAAAATTCGATAGAGACCCCGAGACTGGAGAGATCATTGGCCATCTCCATGAGAAAGCCTATGATGTCATCAGACCTCAAGGACCACCTCAACCAACCAGAGAACAGTCATATAATGGAGCAAAGAAAATTCTCGAGGAAGCTGCTTCAGTAGGACTTACCTGTGTATATGACCTTGTAGATAAACCTGAAATACGTGCAGCCATAGACTTGAAGAATTCAGGACAACTTCCAATTCGTTTCAGAATGGATATCATAATTGACCTGGCTCCAGAACTTGGCAAGCTAGGTATCTATCAGGGTCTTGGGGACGACTGGGTCAGAATATGTGGTGTGAAATTCTTCTTTGATGGAGCGATATCAGCTAGGACAGCTGCTGTTGCAGAACCCTACTTGAATAAACCAGGCTTTTTTGGCGTCCTTTCCACAACAGAGGAAATTGCCAGAAAAACACTCACAGATGCATATGAAAAGGAAATTCGTATTTCAGCTCATGCAAATGGAGAACGTGCAATCAATATGTATCTTGATATTTTAGAGGACCTACAGACCAACTATCCTCGTGAGGACCCAAGAAATCGAACTATCCATTGCACGGTAATAAACTCTGAAATTGTACAGAGAATTAAAAGACTTGGAATACTTCCAACCATATTCGGACCGTATCCATACTTCCATGGTGACAAGCTCATTCCATCTTTTGGAGAAGAACGGCTTGAGCGGATGTTTGCAGCCCGTTCATTCTTAGACGCTGATGTTACAGTGGCAGCTCATTCAGACCATCCCTGTGCGCCATATCCTCCACTGATGGGACTTCATGCTCTTGTGAATAGAACTTCAAAGGCTGGAAAACCAATAGGTCCGAGTCAGCGAATCTCAGTTCTTGAGGCTTTAAAGTTGTACACCGTAAATGCCGCATACCAGCAGCTTGACGAGGACAAGTTGGGATCATTAGAAGAAGGCAAGCTCGCAGACTTTGTCGTTCTTTCAGATGACATCATTACTCTTCCCACAGAAAAGATAATGGATATCCAAGTTGATATGACAGTGGTCGGCGGACATATAGTCTATCGAAGACATGAGTCATAGAGGGTTTAATTAATGAAAGTGTCTGCCAAACGAATAAGAAAGACCACAGAGGGACTCTGCCAATTCAAAAATCGAATTGCTGGGACTAAAACCGAGAGAGAAGCCGCCAATTATCTTAAGGGTCTTCTTTCAGATATCGGGTATGATGTAATTGAGCATGAGTTTCCAATTCTTGCGTGGGAACCTCAAGAATCGACTATTAATCTGGTAAGTCCGGAAAAGAGACCTGTTCATTGCGCTCTATTCCCTAACTCACCAAGTGTGAAACATAGAGTCACTCTTGTTGATATGGAGTCAGACCAAGAAGAACCAACAAGTAAGTTGGTCAAGTATGGCCTCGCTGAGTGGGGAGAGAGTCTCTATACATCTCCAGAAATTCCATACAATAAGGCAGTTGACCGAGGTCTTGATGGTCTTATCATATCTAGTCCTGATGAAGGAGAATTGTTCAAGGTTCGAGTTGGCAACCATGGCAAAGCTCTTCAAATTCCTATCATCAGTGTTTCAAAGGAGACTGGTGAATTACTAAAGAAAATGATGGAAGACTCAGAGGTCGTCATGGATGTCACATGCA
>SDOA01000192.1 GCA_004524595.1 Candidatus Thorarchaeota archaeon
AACATCTATTTTGGAACAATGGATAATACTCTAGATACATATACCAATTTGACCAATCAATACTTTTTCAAGATGCCGGGCTTTGGTACAAAAGACATATGGCAACATACACGCATTGATGTCTATGATTATCTGAGTTCTGCAGCTTTATCTAATGTTTCACTATATCAAGCTCAATTTGTCGTTCACAATAACGCACCTGGTGCTTCAGTCTATCTCTTACTTGATGACTTTCAGATCACCACTTATCCCCTTGGAGACCCTGGATTTGAAGAAGACTGGTATATGGATTCAGATACGCCATTTGCGGGGTGGGATATGTACAATGGCAATATTGATAAAATTCAGAGGACAACTGACGCAGTTGAAGGCAAGTATGCCTGTAATCTAACAGGAACATATCTGAATACAATAGGAATTGTTCGTTATCAAAACATACAAGTAAACCCCAATGATCTAACTAACTTCTCATGGCGACTTGATGAAATTGGTGATGATGGTGCATGGGCAATAGTTCGGATTCGTTTTACAGATAACAACTATTTCAACTATCTCTTAGGAGGCGGTTCAAGTCAACCTTTTTCAAATGCCAGTACTTCATGCACATTCTATGTTGAGTCCTTCAATATCACAGGAACATGGAATCTCCTTAGACGTAATCTCACAGCAGATTATGAGGCGGCTTTTGGTCCCTCTTCAAATCTAGTAATTGATGAGGTCGTTCTACGGATGGATGTTTCTACGAATGATAGGCTCTCAATTCTTTTCGATGAGATGCACTTTGTTGATGGAGTTCCTCCAGTCATTGATAGTGTTTCATTTTTGCCGACTTCACCAATGTACTATGAATCTGTAGACGTGAATATCTACGCTCACGATGACCGTACAGGTATTGATCAAGTATACATTGACTACCACAATGGAACAGGATGGAATAGGCTCTCAACAATTGACATGGGTTCCTTCTATACAACCGTAATTCCCGCATTACCCTATAATACTTCAGTTCTCTTTTTAGTGACTGCTGTAGATAATGGCGGTCTGGGTCACACTAGCAACAACTGGTATGACTACAGGGTCGGTGATGATATTGACCCTACAGTTACAATTGATTCACCTTCGGATATGATGCCTGCACAGGGAGTGATCTCTATTGAGGTGACAGCAGAGGACACAGGTTCTGGGATTGATTATGTAGAATTTCGTGTCGCAACAACCCTCTTCAACACTGATGACACTGCACCATATAGTTCACCTCTGAACCTTAATGCGCTCTCACTTGGATTGCATACCATTAATGTCACTGCCTATGATATGGCTGGGAACTCTATATCCGACAGTATACAAATCGACGTTATAGACACGATTAATCCTGTAATTGATTCCCCCATTGATGTCATTGTTAATGAAGGAACCGACGGAGAATGGATAGTCTGGTCACCCAGTGATGCACGTCCCAATAGCTATGATGTCTTTATTGATGGAGTTTTAACTTACTCCAATCTTTGGAACTCATCATCTGAATCTATCAGTATTTCACTTGATGGAGTGGATTTGGGATCATACAACTACACCTGTGTGGTCTATGATGACGTAGATAATTGGAGTGCAGATACAGTCTTCGTAACTGTGGTAGATGGCACTGTTCCATCTCTAGACTCTCCTGATGATGAAGAATTCTATGAAGGCACTACTGGTCATTTACTGACATGGAATCCAGATGATTTACATCCTGCAACCTACAGCATTGAAGTCAATGGGATCGAAGTACGCACAGGACTGTGGAACTCATCAAGTGAAGCGATCACATTTTCACTTGATTCATTTGCAGCTGGCGTTTATAATGTAACACTGATTGTGACTGATGTTGGCGGTAATTCAGTCATTGATAGTGTTTCTGTCACCGTCTTGGCGGAAACATCTACGACAACAACTACTCCAACTACCACGACAACTACAACGACTGCCACAACTCCTCCGACCAGCCCACACGCCACACCACCAGCTCTGACAATGGTCCTCATTCTTGGTGGAGTAGGTATTGCTGCTGTAGTGATTGTGGTCATTTTCTTCATGAAAAGACCCAAGGTTTAGAATAGTTGAGGAGACTCTGTCTCCTCTTCTCTTTTATTTTCTGAGTCGTCAAAATTGGATTGCAAAAATATATGATGTGAAAGTGGCTAAATGCTGTGTATATCTCGGTATAGAGGAGAACCAGCATTGGTTTGGACTAGAATAGCATAGATTATTCAGAGCAGTCTTTTCATGTTTCCATCTGGTTTGTTTGAATTGCTTTGACTAATCGATCTATTGATTCCTTTGCTCCTACGGTGAAATCATTCCCAGTGTATCCCAAAGATTAGTCGGGATTGGGACTGCACTTCAATGTTTCTTGGTATTTCTTTAATGCCTTTTTCAGATTAGCAAGTCGTTCCAATGTTCTTCCGAGTTGATAATGGAGAGAATGATTGGTGGGGTCGTTTAATAGTCCTTTTTCCGAACATATCGCTTACAAGAATGCATCTTCCTTGATTAAGAGCAATGACATCAAGATTGCAATACGTATCTGCATTCTTAGGATTCAATGTGAGAGATGAAAGAAGTAGGTTCTAGCCTTCTGGCTCAAATCCCTGTGCAGCTCGCGCAATCCCGAGACATATGGTAGCAATTACGTCATACTGGTCAGGTTTCAGTATGTTTCCGGCATTGAGTTCAGCAACTCGCCAATCTTGATTAACAATGGCTATTTTTGTAGGTTGTAGTGTTATTCTAATCTCAATCTCATCAGGAATGTGTTTAACATTAAAACGTTCGTCAAATCCTTGTAGTATTTTTTCAACTTCAATTTCTGGTCCTTTGACATTGATTTCGATGAATCGCGAGTCATGATAGAACCTTAAAATTCGAAGTTTGAGTTTCATGTCTTATGGTAAACCTTCACATGTGATGATAACATCATTATCTTCGTGACCCAGATATTTGGGTTCGTATCCCATCTTATGCATGATTCGTATGATATGTAGTTCCTCACTAAATTTACCCCTTGAGATATTATACTCATACGTGACACAATCTGTAGCTTTCTCTGGCCAAGTATTAGTTGGCATGTATGTCTGATTTAGAAGTTTTACTGCTTCAATAGCAATTTCTACTGGAGTCAAATATTTACCATCTGTTACATGATATGGTTGTATTTTCTTGTTTTTTTTTGTTTTAAGGGCTTTAAAAACATGATACACTATTCTAAGGAAAAACGATCCTCTTATACCTACTAAAGGTCATTACGAGGTGTTAACTAAAATTGATAAATCTAAAATTAAGAGATTCCCTAAGTCATATCTGGGACTATAATTATAAGAAGAACAATATCAATCTCTATCGTAGTACACAATGTGATAATTACAATGGACTTGTCCAGAAACCGTCAATGCATCAATTTCCTTGTGATTAAAGTTGGAGCACTTGAAAAAGATTCTTTCCTTTGTATGTACCATTTAATTCTTATTCTAGTAGTATCAATTATTTACGATTAAAATGACTGCGGATGAGATGATGGAGAAATCTTCTGGTTCACCGATTTCTTTTTCATATTTGAAAAAGTTCAATCTTTATGCTGGAGTGCTCCATCTAATAACTGGAATATTGATGCTCTTCTTGGGCTTGACTCTTGAATGGGAGCAGGATGTATATACAATCTATCTGGATTTTGAAGTTGTTAGCTTAGATCCCTTCGAGTTTCTTGTTCAACCAACACCAGCGGTCTTGTTCACATTGACGAACATCGGTGTCATCTTGGCAGCATTTCCCTTGATGTCTGCATTAGCACACTTTCTTATTGCTTATCCATTAAATGACAAGTATGTTGCAAACCTTCAGAAGGGAATGAATCCATATCGATGGTATGAATACTCAGTTTCAAGTTCAGTGATGATCTTTCTCATCACCTTTCTATTAGGAATTTGGGATCTATGGTCATTGGTAATGATTGTAGTTCTAAATGCCATGATGATAATGTTTGGTTATCTTATGGAGCTACTCAATCAATACACTGAGAAGACAAAATGGAGTCCTTTCATCTTAGGATGTGTTGCCGGATTCACACCTTGGCTTGTGCTTTTCGGATACTTTGCTGCAGCGATAGGTGCTGCAGAAACTGGACCCCCAACATTTGTGTACATTATAATCTTCATGTACTTTTTCCTCTTCAATATCTTCGCACTGAACATGGTACTTCAATACAAGAAGGTTAGCAAGTGGAAAGACTATCTCTATGGAGAACGGATGTACATTGTGCTTAGTCTTGTTGCAAAGACCCTACTAGCTTGGATTGTATTTGCAGGGATATTTGCTCCCTTCTAGATTCATATTCCGATAACACTTGACTATCTCTTGGAGACCTGAATAGCTTGATCGGATAATCAGGTCTCCAATATATTTTTTCAATTCTATATGTGCCAGAATAAAATGATATAGTCAGAGTCCATTCTTTTACTATCATTAACTGATAGAATTTATTTACGTTCAGTTCAAACATATCTCATGAGAATTACTTGTGAAGAATGTGGCAGTGAAGACTGGAAGATTGCTATTCAACATGTAAAATGGGGAAAGCCTGAACGAAGTGGCCACTATTATTCTGTCTTGAAATGTGAACATTGTGGAATGATATACCCACTGATGCAAATTGGCAATCCTCAAAGAGGAATAACACTTGAAGACTACAAGAAATTATTCAGGCCCAACTCCTCGTTTGAGTAGGTTCCTAAACATCTCAATGTTGAAACTCGAATCTGACTTCACGAATATATCATGGATTACTTACTTCAGTAATATGACATAACTAGAAATGTTGCTTGTTTCTGCATGAAGATACTTCCGATTCAAGAGTAATCTACTCTAACATGACGATTGAGGTAGGAGAATCGAACTCCAATCCTATTTCAAATATAGACCTTATTATAATTAAGCAGTCTTCGAGAGATGAAACAATCAGAAAAGTGGGAG
>SDOA01000077.1 GCA_004524595.1 Candidatus Thorarchaeota archaeon
ATAACTTGACGAAAACTCGTTTGAGGTTCCATTAATGAAGACATCTGGCTCTTGGTCGTGATCGGGATTAGGTATCAGACTCTCGATGATTATGCCTGCAGGGTTCGTTCTATCATATGGACCAAGAGTATTAGTGAAAGCAACCTTACCTGATGATATAAAGCCTGAAACAAGAATTACTGTTACTATTATAGCTACCAAAGAGAACTTTCGTTTCATCAATGCCACCCATCCTAAAATACTGGTAACTCCTGATGATAAAAATGTGAGGGTCTCCTAGTTCTATAGGTATTCTGAGAGATTTAAGACCTGCCTTATCGTAGAAAATAATTACACTTCTCTCTTCTCAGTTGGATGAGTGGCTCCGCAATATGGACATTTGATAGTTAATGGACCAACCCACTCCAACTCCTTAGCATTAAGACTTGCTCCACAGTCTTTACAGAATCGTGGAGGTTCATGCACAAATGATTTCTCCCGAATAGACGAAGCGCGATGTGTTCCTAACATACCAAAGGCTGGAATACTATCTCTCATTCCATAGATGATTATTCCCGCTCCAATTAAGAAACTAATCATGGGTACAAAAAGAACGAAGAATAGAATCGTACCTACATCACGAGTGTCCATCCAAAAGAATTGCATGAACCCTCCAAAGAACCCACCCACCATTACAATCATTCCGATGACCATTGAAGCGGCTCGCTTTCCGCTAGAGCTTTCAGTCATAGTACATCAACCTTAGTTTGACAATGGGAGAATAGAATATAGCAAGTTATAGATTTCTCTCTGACAGACTCTCTTACATGTATACTATAATTTGAAATTAACAATGTTTTGAATATACTCGCGACTTGTTTAATAGTAGGTCCTGTTCTAACAAAAATACCTATGGACGTAGCTGGACTATTAATACTCATAATTCTCATTGTTACTCTTCTCGTAATATTATCGGAGAGAATCAATGAAACAGCTGCCGCACTATTTGCGATGTCACTTGTTGGAGGAATACTATACATTGCTTATGGTTTTACATTTAGCGAATTTGTGTTAACTATGCAATGGGATACTATCCTGTTCGTAACTGCGATGTTGATTGTTGTGGCAATCGCAGCCTCATCTGGAATGTTTCAATATATTGCCTTGCTACTAGTCCGGAGGACTCATGGTGATCCTAGAAAGATATTCATCACCTTTATGGGATTTGTCTTTGTCATATCACTATTTCTTGATCCCTTGCCTACAATGATGGTGATGGGTGTCTTTACCGTTGAGGTCTGTAAGGCTGTAGATATTGACTTTCGCACAATTTTGATCTCTGAAGTCGTTGTTGCAAACTTTGCTTCATTTCCTTCAATGGTTGGTTCTGTACCAAATCTGGTCATCGTTGTTGAAGCAGGAATAGATGTTGGTCTAATGTTTGTAGTTCTCATGCCATTGACTCTCATTCTATTTGTTGTAACAATTTTCTATCTCCTACGTTATTATGGTGATTCATTATCAGTTGAGGGCACATCTGACTGGAATCTGTTGTATTTGATCAAACCAAGTATCATGATAAAGTCAAGACACGATTTTTATCTCTCCATTATTGCTATGTCTATCTTGATTCTCGGTTTTACAATTGGTGCAGTTCGTGTTGAAGCAAGTCTGATTGCTATGATGGTTGCATCTGCAATGTTAGTGTTTTCACATGAACGCTCAAAGGAACTCCTCAGAACACTCTCCTGGGATACAATATTCTTCTTAGTTGGTCTATTTGGTATTATTGCTGGACTACAGAGGGCTAATGTGATTTCAGAGTTTGTAAATGGCACGTTAGCCCTGATTGGTCAAAACGTGTTTCTTGCTATTGCAATCATGATATGGATACCAGGGTTTGTTCTCTCACTAATTGACAATATCCCAATAGCGGCATTACTCTCTCCTCTTGGTCTAGAACTAGGTGCAATTAATGCAGTAGTACCGATAACACTAATCATCGGAACAAATGTTGGTGGCTACATGATTCCATTTGGTGATGCGCCAAACATGATAGCTGTTGGTCTTGCTGCTGATGAAGGAAAACCAATCAGTTTCATAGACTTCACAAAAATCGCATTACCTCTTGGCTTCATTCATCTCGTCATCAGTACAGTTTATTCCTTTCTAGTAGCAATCTTCCTAATCTGAATGATGGATGTCATCTTCTTTTCTACGTGAGAGTCTTTTTGATTGAATAATTAGATTCTTGTGCATTTGATGTAGTGATTTCACATGTTCGAACAATTGGAGTACTCCATAAAGAGTGGATTAAGAGGAAGGCACATTCATATTGACCCTCTGAAGGCTGTTGAGGGAATTGATGCAGATAAAGCATGTAAAGTACCATCTGCAGGAATTCATTCTGTGCGGCAAATACTTCATCATATCGTATATTGGCAAGATCTGATGTTATCAGCTATTCGAGGTGAAGAAGTTCAGTGGCCTAAAAATAATGATGATAGCTGGTTAAAGAATGGATTTCGAAAAGTGGAAGATAGTTGGGATGAACTTCATTCACGATTCAAGAGTGGAATTGAAGAAGCTGAAGAACTTTGTAAGAATATTGAATCTCTCGATGATCTACCTTCATGGCCGAAGGTAAAACCTTTTGCAGCGCTCATGGTCTTTGCACAACATAACGCATATCACCTTGGTGAAATTGTCGCTACGCGACAGGCTCTTGGTTTTTGGCCGCCTCCTGATTATAAACCGATGTTCTAATCTCTATCACTCTATACAAGGTATGACTCGCACAAGGACCGAGTTGAATCCCGGTGTGTGTCCAAAGGCCGTGTGTCTATCGTCAGTTAGATGATTGATATTCCCACTATCTTCCCACCATCCATCTGAAGACCAGACTACTCTCGGGTCAATGTCTGCGGTCAGTTCAAGATATATATTGTCTACTCTTCCTCGAAGTGATTCTATAGAAACACGGTCTCCATCTTCGAAACCTAAGTCTAATGCAGTTTTCCAATGCATCCTAAGAAATGCACGTTTTTGCGTAGAAGTGCCTCTACTTGGCATGCGTATAGGGTCTGTGACTACATCATAAGGGCAGACATCAATCTGACACTCTCTACAACCAATGCATTTTGTTACATCCCATTGTGGGACCAACAGTGCTGTCATTTCATATGGTATGCTCAGTTGATCGTCTGAGAGCTCGACTGCTAATCCTTCTATAAGTGATCCCAGTTCATGGCGTAGTCTAGCCTTACCATCTTTGGAGTCCTTCACATCTTGTTGTATCTGTTTGGAGCTAGGTCTGACAAGTTGAATTGCCTCATCTGGACATTCATTCACGCATTTCTGGCATGATGTACAAAATGAGAAGCTCTTTACAGTTGCTCCTACTTCTACAGCTGTGTATTGTGAATGGAGTCGTGTTCCCAGTCTACCTGTTATCATGACGAGCGGATATTCATTATACAGATTCGGTGTTGCCACTGGGCTCTCAGCTGGTTCTTCATGAAAGGGCAGTGGGTCAAGACCGAGACTCTCTAGTTCTTTTGAATAGAGTTCTATCTTGCCTGTTGTAGTCTTGAATCTAAAATCTGCAAATGGAATTCCTGCAGATCTTGTTCGTAGTCCCTCGGGATGTTGTTCTAGTCTACCAATGGTAATGCTTTCACAGTCTTTGCTGTTCAATGCTAGTATGATAGCATCTCTCTCTGTTAATGAAAAATATTCTCCAAGTCCAATTCTCTGTGCAATATCTCTCCAGATTTCCAGCTCATTTCTTGCTTCTCCCTGTGGTTCCACAATCTTTGGTGCAAATTGAACAATTCTATGAAGTTCTGAATGAACCAAGTTGTCATGTTCGAATATGAACGAGGCGGGTAACACAATATCACATAGTCGAGCTGTATCTGTCAGTTCAAGGTCAATACATACTTTAAATGGTATTTTATCAAAGGCCTCTTTTGTCTTATCTGAATTTGGCCATTGAGTGATAGGATTACCTGCTTGAATAATGAGGACTTTGATTGGGTTTTCTGTGTGTGATAATATGTGCTCGGGTAGATAGGTTCCAGATGGTACAATTGGTTTGATATCATTAGGTAAATGGTCATTAAGACTGACTGCATTTCCATTGAAGGGACTGTTATCAGAAGAGAGGTACTGAAATCCTCCTCCAGAGACTCCAAGATAACCGCATATGGCAAGCAGACTATGGACAGCTCGAGCAGCCCAGGTGCCATTTGTGTAATGATTCATTCCTGCTGGACCAGTGCTGATCAGAGCTGGTCCGCGAGTTGCAAAAGTCTTAGCAATCTTCTCAATAATCTCTTCAGAGACCCACGTAAGCTCACTCACTCGTTTCTTGTCATATTGAGAGACCCTCTCCCTGAATGCATCAAACCCAATCACGTGTTTCTTCACGTATTCTCTATTGTAGAGACCTCTCTTGACAATCTCACTCGCAATCCCAAGAGCGAGAGCTCCATCTGTACCGGGCCTGATAGTCGTATAGATATCGGCCATTCTGGCATACGGAGTTCTCCTTGGGTCTATGACTATGAGTTTCGCACCATTGTCTATTGCTTGTTGGATAATCCGTTTTGTATGAATGCTTGATTCATGTTTGTTTGTACCCCAGATTACGATACATCTTGAATTTGCCCAGTCGGAAAGTTCGTGTGGTGGAAATGGACCGACATTGAATCTAGCTCCTTCATATGCACCTTCAAAGCAAATCTCCACAATTCCTGGAATCATTCTGCAACCCAATGTATTGGCAAAACGAGAGGCATACCGTGGAGCCATCCCATCATTTCCCGATCCAGAATAAATCGCTATACTCTGCGGACCATATCTTTTCCTTGCAGAAATTATCTCTTCTGCAATTTCCTGACAAGCTTCGTTCCAACTAATTCGTTTGAACGAGCCGTCCCTCTGCTTTCTGATTGGAAAAAGAAGTCTATCTTCAGAATACATTCGTAAGACGTGAGCATAGCCTTTAGGACAGCACCTGCCTAATGTGTATGGATGATTGGGGTCTCCTTCAAGTCTGATTATTCTACCTTCCTCAACATGGACTATAAAGGCACATAAGTCTGGGCAATTCAGCGCACATGCTGAGTAATATTTCACAATCACCATTAACTGCAGTTCTGGAAAACTGCATGATTAACATTTCTAGACTCTCCGCCACAATGAAAATGTCTAGAAGATTCTTTTCTTATCTTTATGGGCAAACAACTTATAGTCTATCTACCTGATACAAAAACCTAATCACGTGATAATGTTGATTGAGAATAGAAGGTGATAATTTGTCAAAACGAGTCTATACACGTTCAGGCGACAAAGGCAAGACAGGTCTCTTATCTGGGGACCGATTAGATAAGGATGACCCACGAGTTGAAGCGTACGGTTCTATCGATGAATTGACCTCTATGCTAGGTGTCGCTAAGGTGTATGCATCAGAAAGAATAGCTGAGTACCTTCATCAAATTCAACAAGCTCTTTTCTATATAAGTTCCGAATTAGCTGTTAACCCCGAGACTGTCAGTGCTGACGATCCAATTATGAAAAAAATGCGTCGAGTACACACTGATGATGTGATTGCTATAGAAAAAATTACAGATGAGATTGCTGAGAGTCTTCCCTATCTGAAGAATTTCGTAATTCCTGGGGGTACAAAAGCAGCTGCATTTCTCCATTTAAGTCGAACAATCTGCCGAAGAGTCGAACGTCGATTTGTCTCTTTTTCAAAAGAATATCCTGTAAATGATGAGATACTTCGATATCTCAATAGACTTTCCGACCTGCTGTTTGAATTTGCCCGATATGAGAATATTGAAGAAGGAAACGGCGATCAGATAATCTCGCACGAAGGCACGTTCATAATGAAGAAGGAATGAGATACAATCGTTCTCCTTAACATGCTCCTATTATTGAAATAATGCCAAATGAAGAACATATAATCACAGGCGCACTGTTTGTTGATCCAGAATCTTATGAATCTATTACAGATCTTCAAGAAATACTTAGTAGTCTTTTCTGAAGAGAATGAACTCAAATATGTACGGGAATTTCACTCTTGTATTTTCTTTCTAATGATTACTACCTTGTAATCTTTTAAAAGGCAACTTCAAGAGTCAGTTTGTTAAAGATTTATCTTAGGTCTGGTCTGGATGATAGCAGAACCAAGAGATTTCATTGGTAATATTTTAGCCAAGCTCATCAATAATCGACTAGAAAATCCTCTTGAACTTGAGAGAGTCAAGAAATGGAGAATGTCTGTTATTCTTGAAACAGACTATTATCCAATTTCAATCATTTTCGAAGACCAAATAGGAATAGAGGCGACAACAGTCGACGATCCGACATTGATTTTCCGAATGAAATTTCAGACAATTGTGTCCATAGTGAAAAAGGAGACGTCAATTCTAAGAGCTCTAATACATGGTTCAATTAGAGTCAAAGGTATTATACAACATCCAAGAGCTGCTTTCCGATTTTATAAATTAATGAACTTGATATTGAAGTGATATGAAAATGGATTTGAAACAACGTTTCGCGGATATTGTAGGAGATAGCTATGTTTCTGACGGGTTAGCAGAGCTGTATGTTTACTCTTTCGATATGACCGAGAATCCTCCACAAAGACCACGATTGGTTGTCATGCCCTCTTGTGTCCACGAGATTCAAAAGATAGTTCAGTTAGCAAATGATACCCTAACTCCATTGATTCCCTTTGTGACAGGGCAAAGCGTGGGAGGATTAACAATTCCGCAAGTTGAAGGCGCTGTGATTGTCGACCTTAAGAGAATGGATAGGATTATCGAAGTGGATGAGGATGCAATGTATATGTTGGTTGAACCAGGAGTTACATTTGGTCATGTGAAACAACACCTTGACAAACACCATCCAGTACTTCGGTATACATATCCGTTAGCTCCTCCCTATACGTCCGTGATGGTAAATGCACTCCTTCAAGGTCTCTGTGATTTGTCAACTACTCATGGTTCCATGTCCGATTTCATTAATGGTCTTGAGGCAATACTCCCAACAGGGGAGATTGTTCGCGTTGGATCAGGAATCATGGGTGATGAGAATTGGTTTGGAAGATATCCGCTTCCCGATCTTGTGGGTCTCTTTTCAGGATGGCAAGGTATGACTGGAATCGTTACAAAGATCTCTCTCAAACTCTGGCCTAAGAAAAAATCAGTTGGACATGCAGCTCTTTTTACATTTGGTGAGGAGAGTACAACCAGTCTGTTAAAAGCGATTACAAAATCCCATGCTGTTGAAGATACAGACTGTATGTCGCTATCACTAGTGAAGATGCTAATGGGTATCCCACCGATGGTGCAACGATTTGAAGGAGAACCAGATTATGGTACTGTGATTATTCTCTCAGCAAATAGCGATGTAGAGTTGATTGAAAAGAAAAAACAGCTCGAATCAATTGTCAGACAATCACAGGAAACAGAGCCTCGAAACTTATTGATAGATTGGGAAACTGTATCAAAACTGATGGGAATACAGGCAAAAGAGTGGATTGATTTTCCATCTGATGCCTTTAAAGTTCTAACAGAATATGACGGTCTCACTTGGGTTGGGACCTATATCCATCCAAAGCATTGGGCTACCGCTCTGTCAGGTGGTAGGAAAATAATTGAGAAGTATGGCTTTGAGTTGATGGCCTTTCTCAAGCCGATGCACATGCTACACTTTGCTGAATTTAAGTTCATCATTCGATTTCCAAAAGATCCACAGACTATTGAGAGAGTCCGCCAGTGTAATGAAGAATTGCTAGATCTTGCATTGAGTCTGAAAGCAATCCCTTACAAGACTCCTATATGGTCCGCCAAGAAATTGAAGAAACTTGCTGACCCCTCATTCTTTGAATTGGCTAGACGAATCAAGCAGATGTTGGATCCAAACAATATTATGAATCCTGGGAGGCTAGACATGTAATGGAAGGTTCAACCTCTATCCAGGATTGGTTGTATACCTGTATTCGTTGTGGGAATTGCAAATTTATTTTCAAAGACTATAGTCCTTCATGTCCTTCTGGTGAGTATTTTCATTTTGAGTCCTTCTTTGCCTCAGGAAGACTTTGGATAGCGCATGGTGTACAGAAAGGCGAACTCGATTGGGATGAATCACTTCTTGATCCTATCTTTGCCTGCACGACCTGTTCGAGTTGTGAGATTCAATGCCTTGCACCGCATCATGAACACATTGTAGATGTCATCGAAGAACTTCGTGCACTCGCTGTTGAAGCACTAGGCCCTCTAGAAGCTCATGAGAAATTTGCTGAAAGAATTAGAGCAAATCATAATCCATATGGTCATGAACATCACAACCGTGTTCTACTGGAGATTCATAATTTGCCTGAAAGCGCACCAATTGTATACTTCGTTGGATGCACCTCAAATTATCGAGAAACGGCAATACGTGACGCTACAATTTCTGTGCTGAAAAAGGCAGGTGTTGATTTCACCGTTGTTGATGAATACTGTTGCAGCTCTCCATTAATCCGAACTGGTCAATTAGAACAGGTACGAGCACTTGCTGAACACAATCAAGCGATGATCAAGGCTGCAGGCGCAGCAAAAGTTCTAACTTCTTGCGCTGGATGCTTTCGAACGCTTTCGAAAGATTACGAGAAATTAGGAGTTTTGCAAGATATTGAAGTAGTCCATATCTCTCAGTTCATAGACGAGTTACTCAATCAAGGGAAGCTCTCAATAAAGAAGTCGGGTACTGAAACACAAGTGACATACCACGATCCCTGTCATCTCTCAAGACATATGAACGAGTATGAAGTACCACGGGCTGTCCTCAGTAAGTTGCAAATACCTATTAAAGAAATGGAATTCAACCGTGAGAATAGCTGGTGCTGTGGAGCAGGAGGAGGATGCAAGTCTGCGTATTCTGAATGGAGTCTTGCAACTGCAAAGAAAAGAATCGAACATGCAGAGGCGACTGATGTTTCTACTCTTGTTTCAGCATGTCCCTTCTGTAAAAGAGGTCTTCAGGATGCAAATGATGGGTCTCTTGAGATTATCGACTTGATTGAAATAGTTGACCAACTGACTTAGATATGACGAACTTTCCATATGCAACCATATGTCTTATCCTATCTTGCTCTATAATCACACTTGCAAGTAGCGACATCTTTCACTGTAGATTCAAGATCCCACTTTGGCTTGTACTCAATCTCTTCCATGGCTTTTGTGCCATCAAGTACGAATCCCCTCCCAAATAATTTAACATAGAAGGGCGTAAACACTCTCATTGGCGGTTCCTTTTTGTTGAAAGCCTTATACACAGCACAACTCAATGACGATAATCCATATGCCATGCTATAAGGAATGCTTGGAAATTTCTTAACTATTCCAAGTTCCTGAGCAAGACGCTCACAGAAATCTCGCCAAACTACATCGAATGAAACAACATTGTATGCTTTCCCATTAGATACTTGGATATGACTTGCAGCCTCAAGAAGACATCTAGCAACGTCTTCAGCATGAGCCACACTAACAGGAGCATGTGCCCCCGCAAAGTAGAACCACTTGTTATTCTGCATTAGATCCCTCATTATTGGTCCTGCTTGTTCATCACCTCTTCCAAGGACTAATGGTGGTCGAATTGCTGTTGTATGCATACCATACTCTTTCTGGTAATTCCAGACAAGCTGCTCAGCTTCTTTTTTTGACCTTGCATAGATGTTCTTTGCATTCTGTGGGCAATCCTCTGGTATGGGATCATTATTATCTTGGAATCCGTACACTACCGAAGTTGAAGTGTACACAAATGTTGGTATATCTCGCTTTCTAGCGATTTCTAGTGCATTTTTTGTTCCTTCAACATTCTGTGGCCAGAATCGTTTCTGTGCGCCCCAGACTGTCATCCTTGCGGCATTGTGAAAAAAGATATCAATATCATCAGGAATCACATCATCCATGCTTTGAAAATCTGTGATGTCTCCAATAACCGATGTATAGGGCAGTCCAGAAATAAGATAGGGGTCTGATGTTTCTCTTACGAGTACTGTAACCTCATGTCCAGCTTCTACCAATGTACGTACAAGATGAGACCCTACAAAACCAGTTCCACCAGTTACTAAACTTTGAACCATACTACCACAGAAAAAGTGATTATATTTCTAATTGATTAATAATGGGTTGATGTGCAAAAGCTCAAAATCCATTGAAGTCTTTACCTATCGCAAAGCGGATCAGACGAGCAATAGATTTGGCAAGTGTTGTTTCATTTATTTGAGAAGCTGTAAGAAGTCTAAGTTTTCTTTCAATGATGTCAGGTATCTCCAATAGATGTACATCAACATAAGAAGTTGGACCAATTGCAAAAATATGAAACTCGGAAGGATCAACCACACCTGCTAAAAGAATATTGAACGCTAGTACTATTTCTGTAAATAAATCAGAGGCAGCTTCTAGGAGGAGCTCTTTGTATGGGATTGAAACATCGCTACGTCTTAAACTAACAATACTAACAATCCTTGATGCATACATCTTTTCCAACCTTGATAATCTCTCTTCAGTAAATCCTCCTTTCTTTACAATGATATCGTACAGTATTGATTCTCCCACTAATGGTACAAGATGAGATGTTGTCCGATCAATGAATTCTTCATCTTGTTCTTTCAAATTATTCGAACCTCTGTTTTCCCCAGACAAGATATAGTTCGTTTAAGAGAGTTTTTTGCTTCAATAGATTGTAAAGTGTACAATCATAAAATGGCTTTGACGAACACCTTTTTGTAGAGAATGTCCACTCCAAAAAGTATGGTCAGCTCAGTTAGACGTTGTACGCCTGAAGATAAGGATATGATATGGAACATTGTATCTTATTCCTACAGTATGCCTGAAACGTCCCGTGAGAGATTTCTTGAACGATTGGATTTTATCAGCCATGAATTCTTTGTCAACGAAGTCGATGGGATTCCTGAGAGTGTTGCGCGAGTATTAGAATTCAAACAAAATATTCGTGGTCTACTGAAACCAATGGGTGGTATAGGTATGGTTGCGAGTGCTCCAGAGCATCGAAGGTCTGGATACACTAGAGACCTTATGGTAGCTATATTTAGAGAACTCAAACAAGGTGGTATTGTTACCAGTACTCTATATCCTTTCAAAGACACCTTCTACGGAGATTTAGGCTATGTCAAGATGCCTCCATCTAGGACCCTTGAATTCAGCCCAACTTCACTTACTAGCATACACATGCCTGAAGGTTACTCTGTAAAACGTGAAGAAGGAGAACAGATGCAAAAAATTCGCCAAGAATTGTATAAGACAATGGTACAAGAGACCCACGGTGCAGTTCTGAGGAGTGAAAATCGTTGGTCCGAGATGACGAAGAATTTTGCATTAAAAGCTGCTATAGCACGAAATCGAGATGGAGCTCCTGAGGCTATAATGATTTACTCAATAAAGGGCTATAGTGAGGGACATACATGGGCTGAAACGGGTCAGATTACGATTACTGAATTTACTTGGAAGACACTTGAGGGCAGAGATGCACTTCTGAACTATCTGTACAAGCATTCTGATCAGATAGTTAAAGTATCTCTGGTAATATCCACAAGAGCTCCGGACTTCTATCATTGGCTATCTAATATGCACACACCAACATTAAAGTCCAATATCGTTAGCATGGCTAGGATAATTGATGTTTGGAAAAGTATGTCTGATTTTCCTGTCAATCACGAAGGTGTCCTTCGAATCAATGTTAGTGATTCATTTATCAAGGAAAATGATGGAGTCTTTGAGTTCAAAGCCGATAATGGTAAGCTCTCAGTTTTTCCATCACATGAGCAAGCAAATACGACAATCGATATCAGAGGTCTCACATCTGTCCTCTATGGAACCCTAAACGAGAATCAACTACGTCGATTGAGTTGGCTTAATGGAGAATCACCAGATTGTCTATTTGAGTGGTTCCCGTCTGCAACACCTTGGCTGACTGAGGATTTCTAGAGCCGTACATCTACTCCTGTGAATCATTATTATTTGATAGTAATAGCACCGAGTGGACATATTTCTACACACTGATTGCATCTGGTACAGAGGTCTGTAAATGCTACATCTACTCTCCATTCTATTGGTTCATTACTATTGTAATCTGGGGGATATAGAATAAAAATAGCCGGTGGACAAATCTGCAGACATTTTTTGCATGATTGTGGATCCGTGCATTTAGAATAATCTACAATAATCTTAGTCTTCAACTACCACACATCCTTCAATACTGAATTCTCATTCCTATCAATCATCTGAATTGCATTTTCAGGACAAGTTGTTGCACATAACCCACAACCAAAACAGCGCATTGTATCAATGAATGGAGCATTCATGAGACTGTTAAAATGCAATGCCCCAAACTGACATCTAGAAGCACAAGATTCACAACCTGTACACTTCGAAAAATCGACCTGAGCTACATATTCTCCCTTATAGAGAAAGTTCAGATCATACTCCATTCTGATTCTTGTTGCAGCACATTCAGGTCTCTCGCAACTACATAAAGCAGCAATGTAGGGAATGGGTCCAAACCAAACAGTATTGACTCGACCTGAGTGGTTCATTTGTTCAATGAACTCCTGAGCCTCATCGATATGGAGAGTTTCTGCTCCTTTTTCTGGAATGAATCTAGGAAGTTTAGGCACCATCTCAGAGAGTGCACCAAATGTTAAACAACATGGGTCTTGAATTCCGCGGCTCATTAATCTACAGGCACAGTTTACCTTCAAGACAGGACTGGCTATCTCAAGCACTTTTTTTGCATCTTCAAGAGTGACAACCTGTCCAGGGTGGCCTTCAGCCCTTCGTGGATTTCTCTCACCCTTTTCCTTTTTAAACCACGAATTTACGTAGCCTTTCAAGGCTCTACCTACAATAGGCATACTAAATTTATACCCTGGTCCCTTCATCGATATGCCATAGATTTTCTGCAGGTAGATTTTCTCGAATTGCTTCCAGAGTTCAAAAATATACTCGTGCGCATTAGTTTCAAGCGCGGTTTCCTCAAGGTAATTTCGAGAGTTTAGATACCACTTCTTTCCTGCTCCATGTTTAAAGCACCACTCGCACATCATAATCCTCTCTGGAATTGTTCGGATGAATTTTGCAATACAAAGACCCTATATTATGTTGTGTCTGACTCATCTTTCACGCAGTAGTAATACTTATCGTCTACATAAAGACGAACATACCTATGACAGAAAAACTCCTGATAATAATTGCATCCGGAGATAGAGAGAAGGTCTTGACTGCCCTAATGTATGCAAAGAACAATATCAAATATGGATGGATTCCTGATGTTCATGTCATATTTTTTGGACCTTCTGAGAATCTCTTAACTAGTGATACTGATGTGAATGCCTCTGCTGCGGAATTAGCAAATTATGCCAAGCCAATAGCCTGCAAATTCTTATCTGATAGAGATAAAATATCTGAGAGGATTGAGAGAATGGGGATTGAAGTTGATTATGTTGGTACAGTGATTGCTGACCTACTCAAGGATGGGTATATTCCTATGGTGTGGTAAGCTTGTGACCACTCGCATAACTAAGAATTAAGAAGATTCTTCTCTCTTTTTCTTGGCAAATATCCAATACTGGGTCTCTCCTCCTAAAGTGAGCATGCCTTCAAAGATGATAGTAAATCCAACCTCCCTAACATATGTAAGAGTCTTTCTTGGATCATTTGTGCTCCATAACATCGGTTCTCCAAAGAAATCGCTCATACCCTCTGAATCATATATTCCAGTGTTTAGAACTACTATTCCATCTTCCTTTAGCATTCTATAAAACTTTGAAATAATTGCTGAATGATTTTCTCTTGGGATATGCCAAAGCGTGTAAACACAAATTATCCCATCAAAGGAATCTTCAGGAAAGTCTAGATCAAGAATATTCATTTTGTAGAATGTAGCTGCGGGTACATTTTCTATTGCCGTGTCTATCATCTTCTTTGAGATGTCGACTCCCGTCACGTTGAAACCTTTTTTTACCAGGTATTCAGATACTGGTCTACCAACACCACAACCAGCATCAAGAACTTTACCTGAACTTGGAAGCAACTTTGCAAATTTTTCTAATTCACTATTGAATTTTTCATTGTTTCTAAAATTATGATACCTTTCTCCCATTCGATCATAACTTTCTTCTATTATTTTAAACACATTCAAATTCAACTAATCCCCATTACAGTTAATGATGATGCTCATGCTCTCCACCTATTGGAGCCATTCTTCCAAACGCCCTTTGAACCACTTCGGGCAATGCAGGATGGATATGCATTGCTTGAAGCATAGGGTAAAATGTCCCTTCACGTGTGTACATGAGATTTACAATCTCTTGGATTAGAATAGGCGCATACGGTCCTACAATGCTTGCTCCTAAGATCCTCTTGCTCTCTGCATCGATTATCACCCTTACCTTACTTGCTGGATTACCCATCGCAAAGCCTTTTGCAGCTACAGAATAGTCGACTTCTCCTACATAGAGTTGATGACCAGAATCATTTGCCTCTTTTAATGTCATTCCAACCGTGGCAATTGGTGGAAATGAAAAAACTGCTCGTGGTACTGCATGATAATCCATAGTTAGGAAGTCTTGTTCTTTTTCATTATCAAGTACTTTTGAAAGATTGTACCATACTATCTGTGATTCATCATTTGCAACATGTCTAAATTGGTACTTGCCAATTGCATCTCCAAATGCCCAAATTCCTTTCTTACTGGTTCGAAAATATTCATCTACAAGCACCCAACCATTCTTATTAGTCTTAACACCAGTCTTTTCAGGTCTGAATAGGTCTGCATTAGAACGTCTGCCGGCAGCAATCAGGAGTACTTCTCCTCTATGTTCTATTGCCTCACCTGTGCTTCTATTCTTTGCCACGATGATTTTCATTCCATTCTCTTCTTTTACCTCGATGACTTCATGATTAGTGAGAATCCTCATTCTCTTAGAGAGTTCTTCTCTGAGAATTTCAGAGATATCTGGATCTTCCTCTTTTACTAAGAACGGATTTCTTCCAATGATAGTGACCTCTGTGCCTACTGCTGAGAAAAAGTGTCCGAATTCTGCAGCAATATACCCTCCTCCTACAATAATCATAGATTTTGGCTGCTCCATCAAATGTAATGCCTCGTCGTTTGTAAGATAGTCAACACCATCAAGCCCCTTGATATCAGGAATCAATGGTCTTGAACCAGCAGCAATAATGATGTTTTCTGACTTGATAGTTT
Source organism: Candidatus Thorarchaeota archaeon (assembly GCA_004524595.1). The sequence goes on from SDOA01000077.1 coordinate 15,265, forward strand.
CACCATTAATCTCAATAGTATAATCGTCGATAAACTCCCCTGTCCCCTTATACCAGTCAATACCTTCTGCTGCATCGACGGAGTCACCTTGTTCCCTACTCGAATTATCTACCTCATCGCGCATTCTTTGCATTATAGCTGGATAATCAATATTTTCAATCTTGGTCTTAATTCCAAGTTTCTCAAGATGCTGTGCTTGTACAATAATGTCTGCAATATAGGTTAGAATCTTGGTTGGTATGCATCCACGATTCAAACATGTCCCGCCCATAGGTCCATGCTCGATGACTGCAACATCCATACCTCTATCGTAAACAGCGGAAGCTATGTTCATTCCCGCACCTGAGCCAATCACAATTAGGTCGTATTCCTTCATAATGTTAACGATGGTTAATGAATTATTAAGTCTGTGGGTCTGTCTTTTGATAATTAAGCCCTTCCCTACAAATGTATGGCATCTTATAGGTTAGAGAAGTTCCCAAGACGTGGCTGTGCTCACACCTCCGCCACCACAAAGTGTTGCCATCCCTCTTTCAAGACCTCTATTTCTCAATGCATAGAGCAATGTAATTACAATCCGAGCACCTGTAGAACCTACTGGGTGTCCCAATCCTATTCCTGACCCATTAACATTGACCTTCTCTCTGTCCCAACCGAGTGGTTTGAGTCCTTGTTCTACTGCTAAGAATTGACTTGCAAATGCTTCATTTAACTCAACAAGATCCCAATCATTGAAACCCTCTCCAGTCCTCTCCATAAGGTTCCTCACAGCAACAACCGGAGATTCTCCCATGAGGTGCGGTTCACTGCATCCCATTCCATATCCAACCAGTCGTGCTATTGGTTGAGAACCAAGTTCTTCTGCCTTTTCCATTGACATCAATAGAACTGCTGATGCACCATCATTGATGCCGCTAGAGTTACCCGCAGTCACCGTACCATCTTTCCTAAAAGCAGGTTTGAGTTTCGCTAGATCATCCATTGTTAAATTCGGTCTGAAGTGCTCATCATGTTCGACAATTAAGGTGTCTTTTCTACCTTTGATTTCAATAGGAATAATCTCGTTTTTGAAATCTCCATCTTTAGTTGCTCTCTCAGCATTATTATGAGACCTTAATGCAACAACATCTTGGTCTTTTCTTGAGAATCCATATTTATCATTGAGAAACTCAGCGGTCTCTCCCATGATATATGGCTTACCTGTTTCAGGATGTGGATAGAAGTGACTTCCTGCATGAAGCCCAGTAGTCAACGCGTCCATGAAGACACCGTCAAAAAGACGCATTCCCCATCGTGCATTCTCAACACAGTATGGAGCGTTTGACATTGATTCGACTCCTCCGGCGAGGATTATATCCGTAAATCCAGTTTCGATTTGAAGCGCCCCGCTGATTATAGCGTCCATTGCAGATGTACAGACTCTATTAATTGTGACTGCAGGAACTGTGTGTGGTATCCCTGCTAAAAGAGCTGATATTCGCGCTATATTAAGTGCCTTAGGTGGCTCCATACAATTTCCAATCCTTACATCCCCAATTATCGAAGGATCAATACCCGCTTTGTTTACAACTTCTCTAATGACCTGTGATGCTAGTTCGGGAGCCTGAATGTCTTTCAATGAGCCTCCAAATGTCCCTATTGGACTTCTACCAGCTGCTACAACCACAATGTCTTTCATAGAAATTGCCTGTGCAAATGTCCCTTATATCGTGCTTGGTGGGTGAAATCCATGCCTTTTGTTCTACGCAATGAATGTGTACATCTGGTTACAAGTTCATTTAAGCCATAGTTTAGTAAATGAAAAGTGTCAGGTCCGGTTATGATGTGAGCGTCTTAATGGAAGGAGATAGGTTTTACATGACGGGAATGAGTTGGTTAGGAGAATCTTACTTGGATTTTGGGGAGCAGCACCTGACGGGGGGCAGACAGTAGAAGACAGCCAAATATCAGCTGTTTGCCCCCACCGTGGTACAGTTATTTCAATTGTTTCAATAGATAATACCCATGACATTATGCTTAAGTGGGAATCAGGTTTTGTTAATTTTAGACTGAGGTCAATAGAATGAGGATGCTTCAGATACACAGTGATGGATTCAGTTATGAAGCTAAGCGGAAAGCGCTTAAGAACGCTGAAGACCTGGAAGTAAAACACTACAGGACTGATGACTCATGTCTTGTTAATTTTATTGCAGCAGAGTCCCTAGATGAATCGAACATTGTTGGAGCCGCTGAAAAAACAGCAGATATGATAGCATCCGCAGCAGAAGAAGTCAAGGAAACAAATATTGTCATATACCCTTGGGTTCATCTCTCAGAGACCCCTGCAAAACCAAATACTGCAATCAAGTTATTGAAGGATATCTCATCGAACCTTAAGAAGCGTGGGTTTAATGTTATTCAAGTACCGTTTGGATGGTATAAAGCGTTTGAAATCCATTGTAAAGGACACCCTCTTGCAGAGCGTTCTAAAGTGCTTGACATCTCAAAAGAGATAGCAAAGGCGGCTGACGTAGATGTAACTGAAGGAGAGGATCTGACTGCATTACAAGCAGAAGAAAAGGCAACTTCAAAATTCTACATCATGGAACAAAATGGAAAACTTACTGATGTTAAAGAGTTCAATTACAAGAAGTTCAAAGAGCTTGAACTCTATGTAGCCTATGAAACTGCAAAAGACCGTACTGTCCAAGAACCGCCTCCGCACATAGAGATTATGAAGAATCTTGAACTGGTAGATTATGAGCCTGGCTCAGATGCTGGTAATTTTCGATGGCCACCACGAGGACTTACACTAAAGAAGGCAATTGAAGAACGTGTGACTGCTGAAATGGTTGACTATGGTGCTCATGTGGTTCAAACGCCACTGATCTATGACTACTCACATCCGTCATTGAAATCGTACTTGAAGAGATTTCCATCAAGGCAGTATGTCATTCGTTCTGGAGACCGTGACTACTTTGCACGATTTTCAGCCTGCTTTGGGCAGTTCTTACTCATATCTCAAGCACAAGTTTCTTACAAGCAATTACCATTGAAACTATTTGAGATTGCACCCTCTTACAGAAGAGAACAGAGTGGCGAATTAGCGGGTATGAGACGACCGAGAGCCTTCACAATGCCTGACATTCACGAAATAGTCGCAGACGTTGAGATGGCAAAGGATGCGGTCAATAATCAATTAATGTTTGTAACGAAATTAATGAACGAGCTAGAGCTTACTTATGAGGTATCCTTCAGAATCTTAAGGTCATTCTTCGAGGAGCATAAGGAATTCGTGGAAGGTGTGATAGCAAAAGTAGGGAAGCCTGTGATGCTTGAGCTCTTCGAAGAACGTTATGCCTATTTCATCTTCAAAGGAGAATGGAATGTAGTTGACCAACAGAAGAAGGCAGCATGTCTGGGTACCATACAAATCGACGTCGAGAATGGTGAGAGATTCAATATTACTTACACAGATCCTGATGGTAAGGATAGATTTCCTCTAATTCTTCATACCTCTCCTTCTGGATCAATAGAGCGTATTCTGTATGGTGTTTTAGAGCAGGCGAGTAAAGATATGAAAGCTGGGAAAATACCTCACCTTCCACTTTGGATGACCCCTGTTCAAGTTCGGTTGGTACCAGTCAATGAGAATTTCGTTGATTATTGTGTTGAAATCGCTAAGAGTTTAGATAACGCAGGTATAAGATACGAAATTGATGATCGTCAACAGACTCTAGGTAAAAAGATTAGGTCTGCAGAAAAACTCTGGGTACCTTATATTATTGTAATTGGCGAAAAAGAGATGGAAAGTAAGGAACTTTCTGTTAGACGTCGTGAATTGAAAGACCAAGTCCCGATGAAAGTTGAGGCCCTTATAGATGAAATCGAAAATAAAACGAGTTTTGCTCCAAAGCAAAGACTTCTACTTCCGAGTTTGATCTCCAAACAACCGATATTCTCAAGAGAAGTCTAGTCTTTGATTACCTCAAAGAATCACAGATGTATCCAATATGGAATTTATATTCCTCTAACTTCCCCTCAATTTTTTAATTCAGCGGCAATAAGCGGCAAATCAAATGATTCATGACACGGGATTTTGTAAACATCTTCTTTTCTCATAACAACTACGTTATGCGATAGTGTTTTTACTCGCCATGTAGTAAGGTAATGTTGCTTTAACTTTGAGGTCGTTCTGAGATGAAGATAGGTATTATCGGTAGTGGTCAAATGGGTAAAGGTGCTGCTTATGATTTAGCTAAGCAGGATTCAGTTGAACGAATTTTTTTGGCAGATATTAATCAAGAATGCGCAACTTCCTTATCCAAAGAAGTTGGTCCAAAGACAGAAGCAGTAAAGGTTGATGCAAGAGATCGTCAACAATTGGTAGAGTTTTTCAATAAGGTTGATTCTGTTATCAGTGCTGTAAGCTACACTGTAAATGTATTGCATACAGAAGTTGCTATCGAAACTGGAACCCACATGTGCGACCTTGGCGGAGGTTGGGCGATAGTTCAAAAACAGCTAGAACTTCATGATAAAGCAAAAGATGCAGGAGTTACCATTGTTCCAGATTGTGGACTTGCACCCGGAATGGTGAGTGTACTTACCAGACAAGGTATTGAATATCTTGATAGAGTAGAAAGTGTTAAAATTCGCGTAGGAGGTCTACAACAAGAACCCAGACCGCCATTGAATTATTCATTAATATTTTCAGTTGAAGGCCTCATTAA